>NZ_LN831777.1 GCF_001375675.1 Massilibacterium senegalense
ATACATGTTATAAGTGATTAAAGGTTCCCGTTTACGATTTGAAAGGATATCGTCATAATTTTGTTCACTACCGTATCCTGCATCTGCGACGATATGCTTTGGTAATTCGAAATAATATTGTTCGATTTCATTTAAAAATGGAATGAGTGTGCGTGTATCTGTTGGATTCGAAAAAATACTATAGGCAAGTGCATACTGACCTTCTGTTGCGACTTGGATATTATAACCAGGCTTTAATTGACCATTTTTCATATAATCATCTTTCATTCGCATAAATGTTGCATCATGATCGGTTTTGGAATAGCTATTACGCACGCCGAAAATTTCAAAGTCCCGTTCATATTTTTGTTTACGTACGGTATAGTCCACTAATTGTTTGTGGGCTTGTTTTGGAAACTTTCGTTCCCTTCTTAGCACTTTTCGTTCTGTCACATCTGACGATGCTTCAATTTTTTGATCATACTCAGAAACAACTTCATCCACTTTTTGAACCATTTGAGAGAGTTCTTCTATTGATAAATGTTCTTCACTTTCACGTTCAATTTCTGGTATGATTTCTTTCTCAAGCAGTTCATCGTATAGCTGGTTCGACTTTTCGATTAAACTGTTGTGATATTTTTCAATTGCTTTCTTCCAAACAAATGTAAATTTATTCGCATTCGCTTCAATCTTTGTGCCATCAATAAAAATCGCTTCTTGTTCAATCAACTTTTCTTCTACCAGCTGGCAGCGAAATTGGACGAAACACTGGCGAATTAATTCTTTTACTTCAGGATAAACACGAAAACGGTTGATGGTGCGATAGCTTGGTTCATAACCTTGAGCTAGCCACATCATACGAAGACTGTCTTTTAAAAGTGCTTCTATTTTACGCCCTGAAAAAACAGATTGCGTATAGGCACATAAGATAATTTTCAACATCATGCGTGGATGATAAGCAGGACAACCCGTATTTCGAAGAAATGGTTCGATCGCTTCTTCCGGAATACTTTCAATTAAATGATGGATGTGGAAGGCAATATCATTATTTTGAAGTTTTACTTCTACATTTAAAGGCAAAATTAATTGATTCATGTTATAATCTTTAAACATAAGGACACTTCTTTCTGTTTGAATTTTGTCTGGTAACTTAATTTTATCAGAAAGTGTCCTTTTTTTGATAAAAAAAAATAAAGCCAGTGAAATTTT
>NZ_LN831778.1 GCF_001375675.1 Massilibacterium senegalense
AAGCTTGAGTGCAGAAGAGGAGAGTGGAATTCCATGTGTAGCGGTGAAATGCGTAGAGATATGGAGGAACACCAGTGGCGAAGGCGACTCTCTGGTCTGCAACTGACGCTGAGGCGCGAAAGCGTGGGGAGCGAACAGGATTAGATACCCTGGTAGTCCACGCTGTAAACGATGAGTGCTAGGTGTCGGGGGGTCCAACCCTCGGTGCTGTCGCTAACGCACTAAGCACTCCGCCTGGGGAGTACGGTCGCAAGACTGAAACTCAAAGGAATTGACGGGGGCCCGCACAAGCGGTGGAGCATGTGGTTTAATTCGAAGCAACGCGAAGAACCTTACCAAGTCTTGACATCCCTTGCACGCTCTAGAGATAGAGTTTTCCCCTTCGGGGGACAAGGTGACAGGTGGTGCATGGTTGTCGTCAGCTCGTGTCGTGAGATGTTGGGTTAAGTCCCGCAACGAGCGCAACCCTTGATCTTAGTTGCCAGCATTTAGTTGGGCACTCTAAGGTGACTGCCGGTGACAAACCGGAGGAAGGTGGGGATGACGTCAAATCATCATGCCCCTTATGACTTGGGCTACACACGTGCTACAATGGGTGATACAAAGGGTCGCGAAGTCGCAAGGCGGAGCTAATCCCATAAAGTCACTCTCAGTTCGGATTGCAGGCTGCAACTCGCCTGCATGAAGTCGGAATCGCTAGTAATCGCAGATCAGCATGCTGCGGTGAATACGTTCCCGGGCCTTGTACACACCGCCCGTCACACCACGAGAGTTTGCAACACCCGAAGTCGGTGAGGTAACCTTTTGGAACCAGCCGCCGAAGGTGGGGTAGATGATTGGGGTGAAGTCGTAACAAGGTAGCCGTATCGGAAGGTGCGGCTGGATCACCTCCTTTCTAAGGAATATACAAAGAGCATCGCTCTTTTACAAAAACATTTTCAATCTTTAGATTG
>NZ_LN831779.1 GCF_001375675.1 Massilibacterium senegalense
GGTATTAGCACCGATTTCTCGATGTTATCCCAGTCTTAAGGGCAGGTTGCCCACGTGTTACTCACCCGTCCGCCGCTAACCTCAAAGGAGCAAGCTCCTCGTCGGTTCGCTCGACTTGCATGTATTAGGCACGCCGCCAGCGTTCATCCTGAGCCAGGATCAAACTCTCAAATAAAAGTTTTACGTTGGCTCTTTAGAATTGACTAGAGATGCATTTCATACAAATTGTATGTTGTACATCCTATTGCTTGACGTTTTGTTTAGTTTTCAAAGAACTTTTTTTGCGACTTTCTTATATTAACATAATCACTTTTCTTAGTCAACCACTTTTTCAAAAAATATTTATGTGGTTGTCGTAGCGTTATTGTTCGCTAAGGACGATTAATAATATATCATGGTTATTATTTTGTGTCAACAATTCTTTCATTATTTTTTTTGCATATGTTGTCCACTTCCTCATATACATGAAACAACTTATCCTTTCGCTATTTCTGTTCTTTTCATAGTAGGACTTCATCACGTTTAAAAATGGGAGGCGTGTACAACTATGTCCAATGCTTATATTATTGAACGAAAAAAATTAAAACAATGGCTGATTGTTTTGTTGGCTACTTTCTTTTGCGCTACTTTTTTATTTTTTCAATTGAATGACACCTTTACTTTTTCAACACCGAAAGGACCAAAAGCATTATATAAAGTAGAAACAGAGCAAAACAAAGTTGCACTTACTTTTAATATTAGCTGGGGAAACGAAGAAGTCATTCCAATTATAGAAGAATTACAACGATTAAACATTCAAAAAGCAACGTTTTTTCTTTCCGGTGTATGGGCTGAGAGACACCCGGACATCGTCCAAAAAATAGTCGAAGCTGGATTTGATATTGGCAATCTAGGTTATGAATACAAAAGTTATGCGGACATGGAGGAAGATGAAATGGTACGAGACTTAATGAAAGCACATCATATATTATCTGATTTAACCGAACAAAAAATTCATCTTTTCCGTCCACCAAATGGGCAATTTAATGAACAAGTATTACGTACAGTGGAAAAACAAGGCTATTCTACGATTCATTTTAGCGTCGATGTGAAAGACTGGACCCCTATTTCAAAAGAAGAAATGATTACCCGTGCAACGAAAAAAACAACAAAAGGAGATATTGTCCTATTGCACGCTTCTGATTCTGCCCGAAAAACAGCAGAAATTTTAAGCCCTATCCATGAAGACCTTAAACAAAAAGGACTTACATACGTGACAGTGGAGGAGCTAATTACAAACGCAAAAAGCTCGAATAAAGAAATGTAGCTCTCGCTCTCAAAATAAAACACACTTTCCTCGAATGAAAGTGTGTTTTATTTTGCTCCTTCGTAAGGAGCAGTAAACCTCCCGCTAATAGAAGATTTCTTTATGAACGTTTTTTCTTTTTACGATTCGTTGGTTGCTTTTTTTGCGGATGCGTAGATATTTGATTTCCCGCCTGCTTTTTCGCTTGTTTTTTTGCTGATTCTTCGATTACTTTCGGGTCAAGCAGACGATGTAAAATTAATAATTGCCACACATTCGACGTAAACAATGGAACAAAATAAACCCATAACCATTTTGGATCGTTAATGTAAAGTGCCGGAAACCATTCTAATGTTGTAACAACAATCATTAAAAATAGAGCTGGCACGAACGCTTCTTTTGTTGTTTCTTTTTGTTTAATATAGGCCACCATTAAACTGGTGACAAAAAGAAATACAGACACTAATAAATAAGGAACGATAGACTCGCCTTCTTCTGCAAAAAATTGATAGCGGAAATAGACTAAATCAAACAAAATAAGCGCAATTAAAATGACTTGCACTCCATTCCACCATGAACGAAAAATCCCAATTCCGATACGATGTAGCGATAAATAAGCAAAAAAGCCCATCTGACTTACAACACTAAACATCGCAGAAACTCCAAATAACCAAATAAATGTAACGATGAATTCTTTTACTCCTAATTTCATCCCATTATTCCAGTCGAGCGCAAACCCAGTAATGGTACCGCTGATCGCCCCGACAACTAAGGTTGTCCAAAATAAAAAGACCCATTTTTTTGCTTTCACTCTTAAAACTCCCCCAATTATAAAGTACTTATTGCAAATGACCATCCTTTGTATATTTCACGTTTTTCTTTCTCATATTAAGAATAATCAAAGTGATGGAAAGGAGCAACATTATGCGGAAACAAGTTTTTTATTTTCTAGCATTCCTCATGCTCTTCTTATTAATATCCTGTGCTCCAGCAGAACAAGATGAAAAACAAACAAATTACGAAAGTACCAAAAAGATGATGATGGATATTTTACAAACCGACGAAGGAAAACAAACGATTCAAAAAGTAATCAACCAAGATCAATTAAAAGAGGAAATTATTATCGATCATCCTTTAATGAAGCAAACAATTGAAGAAACATTAACTTCTGAGAAAGGTACTGAGTTTTGGCAAAAAGCATTTAGCGATCCTGCTTTTACTAGCCAATTTGCAAAGCACTTTAATGAAGAACATAAAAAAATGATGAAAGAATTAATGACCGATCCAGAATACCAAGCGCTACTTATCGATGTATTAAAAAATCCAGAAGTCAAAAAAATGACAGAAGATATTTTAAAAGGAAAAGAATATCGTGAAGAATTACAGCAAGTCATATCAGAAACGTTAAATAGCCCACTTTATCAAGCAAAATTACTAGAACTAATGAAAAAAGCGAAAGAAGAAAAGAAAAAACCAAAAGAAGAAGCCTCCTCGTCAGCAGAATGAGAAGGCCTCTTTCTTTTTTTATTTTTCAAGTTCTCCGATAACTTGTTTCGCCATTGTTTGATAAATTTGTCCGATTTTTTCTTCTTCTCCGTAAATAGATGGTGCAAAGTCACCTTCTACTGAAGCTGGTTGTGCTAATGGAATTTGACCAAGTAATGTCGTTTTTAACACTTTCGCTAATTTTTCTCCACCGCCACGGCCAAATACATATTCTTTTTCATTTGTAACGCTGCTTTCAAAATAAGCCATGTTTTCTACTACACCTAAAATTTTATGGCTTGTACGAAGCGCCATCGAGCCAGCGCGAGCAGCGACGAATGCCGCTGTTGGGTGCGGAGTAGTGACAATAATTTCGTTACATTCTGGAAGAAGAGTATGAATGTCTAACGCTACATCTCCAGTTCCAGGTGGTAAATCTAAAATTAAATAGTCTAAGTCGCCCCATTCTACGGCATTAAAAAAGTTGTTTAACATTTTTCCAAGCATCGGTCCACGCCAAATAACTGGAGAATTGTCTTCAACGAAAAAGCCCATCGAAATAACTTTTACACCGTAACGTTCTACTGGGAAAATTTGTTCCCCGCGTACGACTGGAAGTTCTTCAATCCCCATCATATCCGGGACGCTAAATCCGTAAATATCCGCATCGATAATTCCAACATTTTTTCCTAAACGAGCAAGCGCGACAGCAAGGTTAACGGAGACAGTTGATTTCCCAACGCCGCCTTTTCCACTAGCAATCGCAATAAATTTTGTTTGGCTATCTTTTGATAACAATGGTGGTAAGCCTTCTTCTTGTACGCCACCTAACGCTTTAATTTCTTCTTCGGATAATTCTTCAAAACGTAAGCCTACGGATGGAACACCACGGTCTTTTAACACGTTTACTACTTCTTGTTGCAAATCCATTTGTTCTGGCCCGCTTGTTTTACCAATCGCAAGCTTTATACTAACAAAATTATCTTTTACTTGAATATCACGAATCCCGTTTGTTTCATATAAACTTTTATGTAATGTTGGGTCAACCATATTTTTTAAAATATCTGTAATCTGATCTTTTGTCAGCATCCTTTGCACCCCTTATAGTTTAGAATCATTTTATTGTTAGTATAACACAAATGGGCTTTGTTCAATAAAAATGGCGCTCGAATAAACATAGATTTTTTTCAACTTTCTTCTAGTTGTAAACATTCCTCATTTTTCTTTTTGTTCGGTCGTATAATAACGTAAAATCCCTCTATATATAGATGCCGCCATTTTTTGTTGGTATTTTTCATCACGCAAAAGGCGTTCTTCTTCATAATTGGATAAAAATCCTGCTTCTACTAATACACCAGGAATCTTCGCTTTTTTTAAAATATACACGTGATGGATTGGTTTCTCCATACGCTTCGTATTTTTCAATGTTAGGCTGATTTCTTGTTGAATGTATTTTGCCATCTCCTCATTTTCATCGTGTGATAAATGATAAAATGTTTGGGCGCCGCTCCATTTAGAAGACGAGATAGCATTTAAATGAATGGAAATAAAAAAATCTGCTCCTGACTCATTAATGATTTTCGTTCGTTTTTTTAAATCATACACTTTTCTATCGCGAACGCGTTTCATGTTCGTCGGTGCCAAATCATAATCACCTTCTCGCGTCATAATGACATAGGCGCCCGCCCCTTGCAAATAATCCCGCAGTTCATGCGCAATTTTCAACGTAATATCCTTTTCCCTTGTCCCTTTTTTTCCTACAGCTCCTCCATCAATTCCCCCGTGTCCAGCATCTATAACAACAATTTTTCCTGATAAGGGAAGGGTAAATACTCGCCACGAAGGAGTAATCCATGGATAGAAAAAAAAAGAAATACTCATTACGATCATCATAAAAAACACGAAAAAACGTGCTTGTTTTCGATCCATCTTCCTCACTCCTCATTGTCACTATATGGACAAGAAGGCGGAAATATGAACGCATTTATATTTTTAATTTGTATGTCTTTTTACCATTTTGATATCCTTTTGAAAAATAATCACTAATAAATTCCCGACAATTTTCATACAACGCTGCATTAGCAGACGGTTGTAAAAACATTAAGTAATCGTATAAATCCTCCATCAACAACGCTTCTTTATAAATGGAACGTTCTTTTACTTCGATAAACGGCATACCATAATACCCCAAACGACTAAAGCTCGCTCCTAACAAATACGATTCCAACGCTAACTCAAAACAAAGTTCCGTCACAATCGGCCACTTTGTCGATTTTTCTAAAAAAAATGGATAAAACATTTGCTCAATTTCCTGCTCCACTTCTTTCAATGAGAGCCATTTTAAAATGGTTTTTTCATATTGAACTTTTCGTTCCGCTTGCTTTTGTTTAAATGTGAAAATAACTTGCACCTGTCTCACCTCCAGCTTTCACACTTAGTATCAAAAAACACGAAACGATTCATACTACACAAAAAAATCCTTTAGCAAATGCCAAAGGACTACCTTTTTTCATGACCAGATTTTTGTTTGTGGAAGCGTTGATGCTCCCAAGCAATCAACACCATCCCTAACTCTTCCTCTAATGCTTTAATTTTAGATGCTTCTTTTTCCGACAATTCCGCAATGTTATATTCCATCCCATCACCTCCTTTTTACAAGACACTGTTAGCGTGTCCAACCATACAAAAAACATGAAGAAAAAATATTTCCCTTTGTCGCCTCTCTTTTTTAAAGCTATCAGATATATGTTATTTTTTCTTATATTTTTTGTGAAGATGATAACAGGGGTAGCTTCCCTATGGTATGATTTTCATAATAAAATTTACGGAGCATTTAGATTGGAGGGTCATGTATTGGGAAAATTAAAAAAAGGGTACGACATCTTTTTATTCTTTCTACCCCGCGCACTACAAGTCATTTTAAACCTTTCTCTCGTTTTATTAGCAGTTGTACTCTCTTTTCTTCTATGCAAAGAATTGTTTGCGTTTAGCCATATTATTCTTGGCGATGAAAGTACGGATTATCAATTATATTTAGCAAATATTCTCGTGTTCTTTTTATATTTTGAGTTTATTTCGATGATTGTGAAGTATTTTAAGGAAAATTATCATTTTCCGTTACGTTATTTCTTGTATATCGGCATTACAGCAATGGTTCGATTAATTATCGTCGACCATGATGATCCGATGAATACGATATTTTATTCGTTAGTCATTTTAATTTTAATCATCGGCTATTTTATTTTAAATATTACCCCACGTAATCGCCCGGACAATCATTCTTTTTTTAAAGACAAGCATACCGTTGAAAAATGAATCAACGGTTGTACCGTTTTTCATCCTTTAATAAAAAAATAACTATCAAAACTAGTTCATTGTTTATTGGGTATACTCCTATTTATAAAACAGAAGGTCTTTCCTTAGCTACTTCATTCATAAAGGAAAGACCGTTTACAAAATATTTTTTCTATTATTCATTTGCTAGGAATATACATGAATTTTTTCTTTTTTAGATAAATTTCGTCTAATTAAAAGACAAGTTTATAGAAAGAACCGATTAATTAACAATGAATCCATTTCACATCATTTTCGAGCAAATGTCCCTCCCAAGCCTTTGATAAAGGTTGATTAGATAAAATATAATCAATTTTGTTTAATTCTGTAATCTTGTATGTTCCTTTCAGACCTATTTTTGAATGATCAGCCAATACATATGTTTTTCCCGCTTGGTTAATCATCATTTCAGATAACTTCGCTTTTTCTAAATTATATGAAGATATACCGAAATCAGGAAGTAAAGCATCCACTGAAATAAAAGCTCGATCAAAAGATAAATGAGTCAAAATTTGTTGTGACATTGGTCCAGCTGTGCGAAAATGTTGAGGGCTAATTGTTCCACCAATAAATACTATCTCTCCAGTAAACATCTTATTATTTGTAGCAGATATTAACTGGTTTGCAAAAGGAAAAGAATTTGTAATAATCGTTAACTCTTTAATATGCATGAGATACGGAACTAACTGAAGAGTGGTACTTCCCTCATCTACTAAAATAACATCCCCGTTCTGGATAAATGTAGCTGCTTTATAAGCAATTCGTTTCTTTTTCTCTATATTTAAAATTTTTCTTTCCACCATCGACGGTTCTATTAAGGATGGGGGGTCATTTTTAACAGCTCCCCCATACACCTTTTTTAATTTTTGATTTTTATCTAAATCTTCCAAATATCGACGAATTGTTTCAGTAGAAACAGAAAATTTCTCGGCAAGATCCGCCACTTTAACCTTACCTTTCACTTCCAAGTTCTCTAAAATAATCCTTTTTCTTTCTTCGCTTACTACAGACATTTGCAAACCTCCATCACTGTAATTTAGTTCCAATTACTAGACTAAATAGCGGGAGCAGGAGTTACTTCTTTCACTTCTTCATGTACAATAATGTCTCTCTTTTTTAATTCCTCAAAAATAATCGTTGGATTATCAAAAGCCTCTTCAGGAGTAATAACTCCTTTTTTTTGTACATGGCCTTTGGCAATTAAGTTAGCTGCGATGGCAAATGGAATTGCAACATTTCTTGTGTACGCACGTAGCTTTTCCCAGCCAGGTACTGAACCGTCTGAAGCAGGATGTGTGTGGTACAATGTATGATTTATTTTCTTTCCATTTTTTTCTCCTTCTACTTCTACATGTAGAGAATATCCATATAAATCAGTAGTTTGGCCTTCTTTAGATTGAAGCAAATATTGAGATATGCAATCCATAATACCGATTTCTTTCCCATTCACTTGAATAGGTGTATTTTGTAAAATACCATATTCATATAGTGCTTTCACAAGCTGCATATTTTTTTGTGGCCACGTTCCACGAGTTTCAATTAATTGAATACCTTTATCTTTTAACGCCTTTGACAACGTTACCGTCTCTGCATGCGGAATAATATATTGAATCGTTTCACCATAAGGTTCTGGCAGTTGAATTTTTCTTGGACGAGCAAATGGTTTTACTTGCTTCATCTCTCCATTTTCAAAAACAACCCTAGTTGGTAAATCAGGATCATATTCATAAGTTGTCGTTTCTGCAATCGATGCTGAGAAGGCAATTGGACGAAAAGATCCGTGACTGACGCGCACGCTTTCAACGGTATCTAATTGATTAGCAGCGTGCATAGCCATCATTTGTGTTAAACCTGGGGTCATCCCAAACCCAGGAAGTAATGTTTTACCGTTTTGTTCAAATAAATCATTCCATTGATTTTCTTCTCCAAAACCATTTAAATTAATGCCATGACACCCTGCTTTGGCAATACATTCAGAAGAAAGTCCATTTAACTTAATAGTAGTTCCATCTAAAACAATATCGTACCCTTTCATTTTCTCTACAGTTTCATCGATATTTGTAACATCTACTTGGACAAAATCTACCCGTGAATCGTCAAGCCATTCTACTACTTTTCTTCCTTCTGCTTCATTATAATCTGCAACAGTGATGGTCTCAAAATCAGAATATTGCACTAAATCGAAAATTGCCTCTCTGCAAATTTTACCTGCTCCACCTAAACAAAAAATTTTCATTGATAAATAACTCCCTTCGAAATAATAGCTGTTAATTTTTTTATATCTTCTGTATGTACATCTCCAATATTGCCAATTCTAAATGTATCTGTTTGTGAAACTTTTCCTGGATAAATGACAAATCCTTGTTTTTTCAAGTAGTCATAAAACAAAGGAAAATTAAATTCCTTAGTAGGGAAACAAAAAGATGTAATAATAGGGGACTGGTATTTTTCTTCAATAAAAGGAATAAAACCAGACTCCTTCATTCCTCTTACTAATAATTGTTGGTTCGTTGTATATCGCTGTTGTCTTGCTCCTACACCACCTTCCTCTTCAAGTTCTAGTAATGCTTGATAAAAAGCGCGAACAACATGAGTAGGAGAAGTGAATCTCCATTTTCCATTTTGTTTCTCCATTGTCTCCCATTGATCAAATAAATCTAGTGAAAGAGAATGAGCCTGTCCTTTACACTTTTCCAACTCCGATTGTTTTGCTATTACAAAACCAAACCCAGGTACTCCCTGGATACATTTATTAGCACTGCTAATTAAAAAATCAATTTGCCAATCTGCCACATCAATCTCGATTCCACCAAAACTACTCATCGCATCAATAATTGTTATTTTTCCGTATTTTTTAGCTACTTGTGTCAATTTTTGAATAGGATTTAAAATACCTGTTGTCGTTTCACAATGAACAGCAGCAATATGTGTAATATCCGGATCCGTTTGAAGTAATTCTTCTACTTTTTCTATCGAAATTGGTTTATTTTCTTCTACTTTACATACAACCGTTGGAATTCCAATAATATCTGCGATTTGGGCAATTCTATTTCCATAAGCGCCGTTTATACAAACTAGCAATTTCCCATTGGGTCCAAGTACTGATCCAATCGTTGCTTCTACCGTAAATGTGCCACTTCCTTGCATTAAAACCGAAGTATAATTCCCATTGTTTTGTGTAGCTAAATGAACTAGTTTGTTACGAACGTTTTGTACTAAATCATTGTAATCAGTATCCCATGTACACCAATCTTTTAACATTACTTCTTTCACTGTTTGAGTCGTAGTTAATGGTCCTGGTGTTAATAACAAATAATGTTGATTATCCATGTTACTTTGCTCCTCCAATAGCTACTTGTTGTTGCTCAATTTGTGCCATAATTCCTTCAAGCTCTCGTAATTCTAAAATAGTAAAATGAGCCCCCGCTGCTAGTAAACGTTCTCTTACTACTTGTATTTTCTTTTCTAATTCTGCTTTATCCATTTCCTTTACTTCCTTTTCCGATAATCCTAACTCGCTACTCCCAAGGATGACACCTACTGTCCACATTCCTGCATTTCTTCCCTCTTTCATATCCGACACTGTGTCTCCAACTTTTATCATCGTGTTCATCGGATAAACCCCTAATTCCATCGCATTTTTATAACACATCCAGGGATACGGACGACCAGCTGGTACTTGATCAGAAGCAACGTAATAATCTGGCTTATAGCCTTGTGTTTCCGCACCTAGCGCGACAATCTTCATCATTTCTGACGTATAACCTGTTGTAGATCCAATCTTTATTCCACGCTGACGCAGATTGTCCATCACTTCTAAACACCCAGGTACTGGTGTGACATAGTTTGCTAAAATTGCAAACAATTCTTCTTCAAATCTTCCATACATTTCTTGTATATCCGCTTCTTTTGGTTCACGTCCATAAACAGATTGCCATAATTCTTTAATTCGAGGCATCTCCGTTATTGCACGAATATGATCAATTTTTAACAAGCCCATCGGTTTGCGCGCTTCTTCAACTGTAATCTCCATTCCTTTTTCTTTAAAAATTTGCATAAATACTTGAACAGGTGCAAAACACCCATAATCAACTGTCGTCCCTGCCCAATCAAAAATAACCGCTTTAATCGTTTGTTTCATTTATTTGTCCTCCTATCTTTTTTGCCAATTCAATGTACGTTTCGTTACATACTTTGTTAATAATTCATATACTAACTTGACAACGATGTTTGTTAATAAAATCAGTGAACTCATAGCCGCTGCCGCAGCTAAATTACCTGCATCATCCATGTTCACAATCGAAATAGCAGCTAGTTTGAAATCTGGTGAGTATAAAAACATCACAGCTGATACAGTTACCATGGAATTAACGAAGAAATACATAGATATTTCTAAAATTGCTGGCAGACACATTGGTACAGTCACTTTAAAAAATGTTTTATAAAATGGAACACCCATTGACTCAGAAATCAGTTCATATTCTTTATCTAGTTTTTTTAGTGCTGTCGTAGCTGTTACAAATGAGACTGAGTAAAAATGGATAACATTTGCCATTATAAGGATAGCGAAAGTGCCATATAAAAAATGGAATGGATTATGAAATGTCCATGAAAAAAGGTGAATTTCTGGTTGGCTAAAGAAAAAGATATACCCTAATCCAATGACAAGCCCTGGTACAGCTAAAGGAATAATTGATAGGAAGTATCCTATTTTCCGCACACCTGGCATACGTCGAATTTTTTCAATCCCATAAGCAAATAAAAATGTTAATAACGTCCCTATTACTGCCGTAATGAAAGCGACAATGATACTATTTTTAAATGCTGCCATTCCATCACCTGTATAACTAGAAAGATTTAAATGCTCAAGAGTAAAGCTAAGATCATATGGCCACACTTTTGAAAAAGCTGCTACTAACACTGCTAGTACCATTAAAAATATTGCTCCTGAAATGATGGAACAAAATAAGAATAAAAGGGTATCTCTCATCTTATTTTTTTTAATAATAAATGGTTTAGATTTAGAAGAAATAGCACCTAAGTTTTTTTGAACAGTTAACCGATCTACAACAAAAGCAAAAATAGCTGGCAACATTAAAATAATCCCGACTGTTGCACCCATTGCCATATTTTGTTGTCCAATCACTTGTTTATACACATCTGTGGCGAGTACATTGTACTGTCCCCCAACAATTTTAGGAGCCCCGAAATCTGTAAAACTTAACGTAAAGACGACAAACGAAGCACTGATTACTCCGTATTTAACGTTAGGAATGGTAATCTCCAAAAATTTTTTGCATTTACTTGCTCCTAGTGTTTCTGCCGCTTCATACATTTGATAATCAGCACCTTGAAACGCAATGAGTAAAATTAAGACCGCTTGTGGGAACGTATACACAACCTCCGCCATAATAATTCCAACAGGACCGTATAATTCAATATTTGTACCTGGCAATAATCCAAACAAACCATTGGTTAGAAGCCCTTGATTCCCAAATAAATACATCAATGCGATACCATGCATCATCGTTGGAGCAAATAAAGGCAACATAGCCACGGATTTAAAAAACATTTTTCCAGGAATAGCAGAGCGAATTAAGGCAAAAGCATAAATAAAAGCTAATGCTACGGAAATCAACGTTGTCATACTGGAAATAAACAACGTGTTTTGTAATGATTGCACTAAGGTTGGCGATGAAAAATATTGTTTGAAATTTTCAAGTCCAATAAATACTCCCTCTTTATCATAGAAAGCTTGGACAAATAACTGAAACAGCGGAAAAACCAATAGGATTAGCAGAATACCGATCATAAAAAAAAGTAGTAAACGTTGTAACCATTCATTTTTTCCTACTCTTTGTCTACTATTTTTTGTGACTATCATACGCTCATTTTTTTCTAGCCACTCCATTTATCCGCCCATCCTTTCATCATACGTCAACACTTGCTTCTCACTGATAGAAAGGGTTAACATACTTCCTTTCTTTATTTGCTTTTGATGAACCATCATCGTTGGCAAGTCAATTAAAACAAGTTTATTATTTAATGGAGAATTGGTTTGTTGTAATCTCACTAATCCCCGGTAAACTGGTCCTCTAAATTCTAATTTTTCAACAATAGATGTAAGACCTTCTCCTTGCGTTAAGATTATATGTTCGGGACGTATCGCTAAAATCCGTTCTTCTGGATGATTAGGATTTACATGAATAAAATTCATAGCACCAATAAAATCAGCAACAAACGAATTAGCTGGTAATTGATAAATTTCTTGTGGTGTACCGATTTGCATTATTTCTCCACGATTCATTACAAGAATTTTATCTGCCATGGTTAAGGCTTCCTCTTGATCATGTGTCACCATAATCGTCGTAATTCCCAACTTTTCTTGCAAATCGCGAATTTCAAATCGAAGCTTTTCTCGAACTTTTGCATCTAGAGCAGATAACGGTTCATCTAGTAAAAGAAAATCAGGCGATAAAGCAAGAGCGCGGGCAAGAGCGACCCTTTGTTGTTGCCCCCCTGATAACTGCGATGGATAATTATTTTTTCTTTCTTCTAACCCGACCATTTCTAATGCTGCCAAAGCTTTCTCTTTCACTTCTTTTTTTGATAATTTTTTTGCTTTTAGCCCGAATTCAATATTTTTTAATGCTGTTAAATTGGGGAAAAGGGCATAAGATTGAAAGACAATTCCAAAATTTCTTTGAGATGGTGGCATATTTGTTACATCTTTTCCATCAATCAAGATACGCCCAGCTGTCGGCTCTTCTAATCCTGCAATCGTTCGCAGTAACGTCGTTTTTCCACAACCACTCGGACCTAACAAACAAACAAATTCTCCTTTAGTAACATTGAATGAAAGATTATTTAAAATGGTTGTATTTCCAAATGTTTTACTAATATGGTCAATTTTTAAGTAACTATCCATATTCCTCTCCCTTTCGCCTTATGTCATTCCTTCGGCTCGGCTTTTTGACCAAATTCTTTCTCCCATTTCTTTAAGATTTCTTCACGATTTTCAGCTGCCCATTTCAAATCATTACTATCAAATAATTTACTTACTACATCTTCTGGAAAACCTTCTGGTGCGTTAAAATCATTTTCAATCGTTGCAAATCCATTTGCATTAAAATATTCTTGCATCGCGTCATCAGAAATAGCCCAATCTAAAAATGCTTTTGCTAGTTTTTCATCTTTCTTGTCTTCTTTTTTAATAAGTGCATTTGCTTCTACTTCCCAACCTAATCCCTCTTTCGGAAGAACGACTTCAATCGGGGCACCCTTTTGTTTTTCTTTTACTGCGCTGTATACCATCGATACTCCAATAGGATACTCTCCAGCAGCAGCAAGTTTTGCTGGTTTAGAACCTGAATGTGTATATGTAGAAACATTTTCATGTAATTTCTTCATATATTCCCATCCTTTTTCTTCTCCCATCATTTGTAGCCAAGCAGAAACTGTTAAAAATCCGGTGCCAGATGATGCTGGATGCGGCATAACGAGTGTATCTTTATATTCTGGCTTTAATAAATCTTCATAAGAAGCTGGCATCGGTAAATTTTTCTTTTCTAATTCTTTCTTATTAACAGCAATACCAGTCATAAACGCTGTATTTCCGACCCACTTTTCTGGTTGATTGCTATCTTTAAATTGTTCTTGCACACGATCAATTCCTTTTGGAGAATAAGCCTCCAACATATCTTTTTCATCAAGCGCAAGTAAACTCGATGCAGCCGTTCCCCAAACAATATCCGCTTCTGTATTTTTTCCTTCCGCTAAAAGTTTTGCTGTAATGACTCCTGTGGAATCTCGTACAATATTTAAATCAACATCAGGATGTTTTTTCTCAAATGATTTAAGATAGACAGGGATTAATTCATCTTCGATGGCTGTATAAACTGTTAATTCTCCTTTAAGATTGTCACCGTTTCCTTTTTCATTCGCTTTATCCCCACCGCCAGAACAACCAGCAAAGATGGATAATCCTAAAATAGCAGTCAGACCAATTAACGTTGGTTTTATCTTTTTTATCTTTTTCATCTTTTCCTCTCCCTCATATTGGACTAGTTATTTTTCCTACAACTCCACTATAAGAAACGAATGTTAATACCAATCCGATAATTTGTTATATCTTTGTTAAAACTTTGAATTGTATGGAAAGTTGTTGAATTATGTGTTTTTATGCGGTCTTTAAAAGAAAAACCACCCGTATTCCTTTATAAAATTTACATTTCCTTAACATTAATAACAAAACTAACACTCAATCCCACATTTTTTCAAAAAAATGTGTGGCATCTCCGTAATAAAAGATACTACACAACTTGTCTTCATTTTTTGAATAATTAATTTTTACAAGATAATAAGAAATGAACAAAGAGAAGTGAAAAAATAAAAATGACTTGGCAGTCTTTCTGCTAAGTCATAAAAAGGTACTTACTATTTGTGATGGTTTTCGTTACTTCCCATTTTTTCTCCTAAAGTCTTCCAATTATACAACATAAAAGAGTGGTTTTATATTTGTCTTGTAATAAATAAAAAAATCAATTCGCACAATCCATCCTTTTTCTCCACATCATTCTCAACGTCCGTACAAGTTCTCTTTCTTTTTCTAAAAACATTCGAAGTAATTGTGTCGTTTTATAACAAGCGCGTATGTCCAAACATTCCGCATCTGTATGTTCATGATAATAGCCTACGGAAAGGTTGATACTTTGGATGCCGTGCGATGCCCAAATGATTGTGTCACTACTTCCACCTTGCGTGCACTTCCAATCGGTTAAATCTGCTTCTTTCGCCACTTGTTCGATAAACTCTCCGTATCCATCCTCACAAAATGGAATCGTACCTAAACAAGATGTCACAATATCACTCGTTCCACGTCGTTCTACTACAATCGTCGCATGTGTTCCCCATAAAAAATACTCATCTACTTTACTTGCTCCAACAAGTCCCGCTTCCTCTTCCACAGTAAAAACTAATTTTATTTTCCCAGAAAAAGTAGAAAAATGAATGACCATTTTAGCAACGGGTAGTAACACCGCAACACCTGTGCGGTCATCCGCTCCTAAAATACTTTCATTGCTCTACCAAATCCCATTCTCTTTCCTAATCCTTCGACCTTTTACGATTTCTTTCACTGTATCTAAATGAGCATTTAATACTATGGTTGGACCACGTCCCGTTCGATAGGTCTTCTCCGCTAACAAATTGCCACACCAATCGACCATAATAAAATCGACATATGGTGTTAATTTTTCTTTTACTTTTTCTCTAATTTTCCATTCCTTCCCACTCAATCCTGGAATAGAAAGCATTTCTTCTAGTTCCGTATAAAATAGTTGCCCTTCGACATAATCCATCCTTCGTTCTAGCCATTCTACCTTCATCACACTCATTTTTTCAGCTATCACAAGGAGTTCTTTTCTTGCTAATGGAAAATATAGGACATAACTTCTCCCATTATCGCGACCACGAATTACTTTTACACCTAGTGCTAACAACAGTTGGTTTAGCAGATAGATGTTGTTTTCTTTTTTTACAACGGAAATATACGCAGCATGTCTGCCATAACCATGACAGGAACCATTTGTATAAAATCCAAGTCGATTGAATTGGCGGAAAATCCCGCTAGTATACGTATCAAGCTCTTTTATCTTTGGTTCTTCTTCTCCCGGTCTAAACCAAAGATTTCTACCGCGCCCGCGATTCTCAAAATCCAGAATAGAAATCCACGCTTCTTCTTTCATTGGTTGACTATACATCATAAGCGTTTTTCCATCATAGTCATAAGAAAGATTGTCCTGTTCTAAGCTTTGCAGTAAAAATTGTTTGTTTCGCTCTGTTTTATGTTGACAATCAAATTCATTCTCTTCTTTCTCATGTAATAACTACCCGTGACGGACAAATAATAAATACCAGCCTGTCATCTAATCCTCTCCCTTTCGTGAATGACCAGTATTATCGCAAAATAAAGAAGTCTCCCGTCCTCAGGCGGTACAAGACTAATCACGGTTCACTATTAAATGACATCATCCACTCGATACAAAACAGTATAAGAAAATTAGTTGAATTACTGTATACATAAGCACTGGTATGGTTATCAATAAATTTTTATGAATAATTCAGGTCACTAGCGTTGAGTAAATTTAATTTGACTATTCTGACTAATTATCCGAGTCAAAATGAAAAAAAGTTAAAATACCAAATGAAAGGTAGTAATTATCCATTTTTTTACTATAAATAATGACTAGTGGAAACAAGCAACATCTTCATTATTATGGTTCTCCTTTTCCCTTTATTTTTCTAACCAAAATGCGGGCTGGCTTCCATAAGGAAGCCTTTAAATAACGACTTATTTGTAAGTAAGTCCGGTGACTTTTGGTATTAATTTGAGCGAGGACATTTAAGCAATACACAATCATTGCAATGTATATCTGATTGTGCACTGCTTGTTCACTATGTCCATAGAATTTCTTTATACTGAGATGTTGTTTCATCCACTTAAAAAATAATTCAATAGCCCATCTAGATTTGTATATTTCAGCTATTTCATCTGCACTTAAGTCAAATCGATTCGTTCATAAAGTCAGCTCATTATCCCTAGAATCGAGTATTTTTAATTTGCGAAAGACATTTTCCGAATGATTTTGCGGTGTTCCAATGACAACCATTTCATCAGATAAAACTTTTGAATCTGACGGCAACGAAAATGTTTCCATCACCCAGACAACAGCATTTTTTCTTAGACGAGAAACAAAGAAATAGCCTTCGTCCATCATGCGATCAAAAACATACATGCAAGATTGGTCATCGACCAATACTTCTAATTGCCCGCGGTCATGTTCCTTAGCATTTGTAATGACTGCTTGATCTGGATAAGATAATCCTTTATCCAGAAATACTAGATGTAAATGAAGTTTCACTCCTGATTTCGTTTTACAAAATTCAGCCCATTGATGATTTCTTAAATTTAATGAAAGTGTGCTCGAGTCAATGACTTCTAGTGGTGTAGTTACTTTACGTCTTGTATTAAAATGCGTTTTCTCATGAATTTAGGAAACTAAATCCAGAAAAGGCGATGGAAAAAATAATGTTGGAACTTCATTTAATCTTCTCCCCAATTGCGAGGTGCTAATGAAATTTAAATCAATTGATCTTTGCAGATCTTCGGAGAAGAGCTTGCCTGTAAGCCTTTTGTCTCGTGCAATTGGGCGTGAAGCAGTAATGAAACAAAAGGTTTCATAAACAACTTTTTAGTATAGTAATCAAGTTGGTATTTTTGAACCTAGTTATCAAACATATTCTGGTTTATTGGTGATAACCATTGTTTAAATGCATTATTTCGTGTAAACTTATCCATACAATTTTCCTTTATATTGGATTTGGATAGTTTACTACCTACCAACCATTATAAAGGATTTTTTTATAGGCTTAAAAAAATACAGAATATTTAGTATATTGTTAATATTTATATATATTTAATGCAACGCTAGTGATAATAATATAATCTGTAATATTGCATAGATAGCGATTTATAAAAATAGCCCATCAATAGTTAAGTTTATTTATTGCATCGTCCATTTCTTCTAATGTAATAATTATTGTGATTTCATCTTTATCCTTATCTAATAATACAATAGTAGGAACGAATCCAGATTTGATCATTGCAAATAGTTCATGTTGATTATCATAATAAACTGGTAGTTTGATATCTTCTTTATACAAGAATGCTTCCATTCTTTCTTTATGAAGATCAGCTTCACTTAATGGTACATGAATCGTAAAAATAGATTCATTATCATAAAAATCGTTTAATTTGTTTAAAAACACATGACACTGTCCACAACTTATAGACCAAAAAAATAGTATTTCTATATTAGTATTCAAAAGTGGATATTGGGATTCTAATTTATTTAAAATCAAATTCTTCATTATTTCCTCCTTTAAATTGTTTATTAAAACGCATATTTAACATAAAAATTCCTATACTAAATAGACATATACCTAAAAATATAGCACTTGGTATTAAATAAGTTATCCCTTCATAGTCAGCTAGGAACCTATAGAGTGCAGATAATATTACGATGCATAAAAGCAACAAAAGAACAATATTTTTGTAGTAGGATGTAGCAGTTACATTATCGACTACTATAAGTCGAAAGAAAACATATATATGAAGAAAAACGATTAATACAAACGATAAATTAATAGCAATTACATATACCCTATCAAGTTCTATATTATTTATATATACTAATAGGTCTAAAATGATGATAGTAATTAAAGTTGGTATAATTGAGGTTAATTCTATGGTGATGACTTTATTCAACAAACTTCCAGGGGTTGTTAAAAGAGTGTTTGAATGATAATGTCTCAATGTCCCTGTAACATATCCACTAAATAAAGTAGATAAAATTAGAAATCCAAAAATAAAGTAATAAAGGAGGTCATAAAAGTTTAATAAAAAATGAAAAACTAATATTGTTAGTATAAGTTGAAATATTAAACTCTTTAAGTTTTTTCGTATAAGCAAAAGTTCAAACCAAACAAACGATAACTTTCCATCAAGAAATTTCCCTTTCCACCAACTTCTATAATTTGAGCTAACTCTTAAAGAATTGATGAATGAATTAAAATCCTCATGCTGTGACCAAAAATCTGCTTCGAAAATCAACCTTTCTTTAAACTTCATTGTCTTTCCAAATTTATAAATGAGAAACAAGCATAGACAAATGATAAAAAAAAGAAAGAAAAATGAAGTGATATTTATAGTACCGTTTAATATCTTGCCTAATTCAGAAATAGACGAAAAAAAAGAGAGATGCAAATTTTTATAAAAAACTAACCAAGTAAGCGTTACATAACCAACCAATAATAAACTTATCAATATAGCAAATATACTTAAATACAAGAAATCCCCTCTTACAGTAGAACAGGCAAAAGCTATCAATTCAACAGTAACTAAAATGAATAAACTAACAAGAGCCGTAGAGAGAGCACCAGTGTCCAAAGTTTTACTTGCAAAAGCTATAATATCAACTACTATAGCCGAACCTAACCAAATAACTAATGGGGGTAACACTCTAGCAATAAATAATGACATCAAAATTAAAAAATCTGATTTCGGTAATGAATATATCCAAGTAAAATCATACAATTTAGAAGGTAGCCTGTTTGATATAAGCCCAAAGAAAGCACTGATTAAAAATAAACCAACAATAATCCACCCTTGAAGAAATGTATTATTTTCGTGTGTGCTACTCAAGATGTAAAAATGAATAAAAAATATAGTTAAAAATAAAACAATACCCAATAAGGGTAAACCACTTATTTTAAATTGGATATTTTGTATTCTTCTTATAAATAATTTACATCGCAAGCCAATAATATTAATCATAAAGACGTACCACCCCGCCTAGTTCTTTTATAATATTATTGCTCCATTGTGTAATTTCCTTATTTTCTTTCGGTACTTCTTTAAAGTTTTTCATCTTTCCCTTTTCTAATAGTAAACATTGATCTGCAATCTCTTGAATAAAATCAAGACTATGGGAGGAGACAATAATTATTTTATTTTTGTATTTTTGCGCCATAAGCCATTCGGCTAACCATTGCCTTGAAGGTATATCCAGTCCGTTTGTCGGCTCATCAAAAATGTATAATTCTGCTTTCTGAATATATGCAGAAGCTAACATAGCTCTTTGTTTTTGTCCTTTTGATAAATTACCACTTGTTCGATCAGATAGTTCTGTCATTTGAACAGCCTTTAAAGCATCATAGACACTGCTTTCTAATGATTTTCGAGGTATCCCAAATGCTTTGGCTTTAAATTGAAGATGTTCAGCTACTGTGAGAGTCGGAAAGAGATAGGCTTGGTCTGGCACGTAAGCTGTAAGAGATTTAGCCTTTTCTGAACCAGGGATTTCATTGCAAATCCTTATGTCTCCAGACTGAGGCTGCAAAAGTCCCGCTATACAACGTAGCAATGTAGTTTTACCAGCACCATTAGCACCCAGAATCCCTAGAATTGTTCCAGCAGGTACTTCGATATTAATATCAAAAATACCATCTCCTTGTTTATATGTCTTAGTTAGATATTTTATTTTCAACATATAATTCCTCCTGGACAAATATATTAATTTCTAGAACCTATATAATTAGAAGCAGCATTAGGGTTTTCTTTTCTTTTACTTAATTTGTAATCGAAAAGAGGAAGTGATGTTAAAATAAAATTATGAACAAAATGAGCTATAAAAGCTGCCAAAAAACCATATTGCAGATAAATGTAGCCGAAAGCAAAACCTATTAGAATTAATTGAACCCAACGAAAAATTGGTGGTGAAAAGCCTCTTCCTTGATGTAAGAAAGCCCATAATACTGATGTTATAGTAAGGGCGAGTAATTCATTGTTAAATAACCACATGAACAACGAAACCCCAAGTAGACGATATGTTAGTTCTTCAAGTAAGGAACTTTGCATACTCATACTAATTGACTGTCGATATTTAAATCCAGATAAATAAGTTGACCTGGAAGATAATTCAGGTGAAACGCGCAAGTAACCTCTTTTTTGTAATAGATAAAAGAAAACTGTTGATAAAGCTAAACAAATAAAACCTACTCCTATTCCAACAAATAATTGATCTATCGGTTGTTGAAATGTTAAAGCGTCATTATTGTTTGCAAGATTCAAGCCAGCCAATGATAGTATAAAGGTAAGAAAGCTATATGCTGTTACACCCATGAATGCAGATAAAATTCCAACGGTATATATGGACCTCAAAGTTAATCTAGAATCAAAAGCATTAACAATACTTAATTTAATGTCATCGTGCGCTGTTAATAGCATAGACAAAATCATTAAACCAACGAGCATAAGACTAGTATTTATTCCCGTTACTTGTTCGGTATAGATAAGAGAAATGACCGCTACAATAGTTGCACCCAATGATGCTATGAAACTTGTTAAATTTAACGCACTCTCACGGTATTCTTTTCTTATAACTTTTTGTATATCATCTGTATTAATATCAGTGTCATTGTTTATTTGAGTAATTCTATCGTCCTCAACCGTTACATTAAATTTCATGCGAATCTTATCAGCTTTAATGGTGTACCAATAATGCCTGATATTTGATAAATCTTCATTTCTCTCGCCTTCACCAGTGGCTTCAACTCTACTCCAAATTTTATTTCCGTACTGCTGCTTCAGTAAATTGATAATATCTTGTGAAGTAGAGATTTTGTTAGATATATCTTTATAAAGGGATTCATTTCGAATGTTTGAATGTAAAAATGTTATCTCTTTATTAGCATTAATATTAACTACGATTGAATTGTTCTCATGAACAAAGCGTATCCTCCAGGATTCCACAATCCCCCAATCGAATAACAAAGACCGCCATTTTTCTAAGAGATCTAATTGATGCATTCTGTTAACTACTTCATGATCATACCAATAGTTTGAATATACCTTCCATGTTGATACATCAACCCCAATAATTCTATTAATATAATTTTGTGCTACAAAGACTGATTCACTCCTTGTTAGTAAAGTGGATTCATAAAAAGGGGGTCTAAAACGCCAAAATAGAGTAACAGATAAAATACCTATAATTAAAATCAACACCTCGGTCATTTAATTGGCTCCTTTTTAAACATAAGTGTGTGGACAATCTACCTCTTCTGGCATATCAACCTTTGACATACAACGACATGTACTAACATTCTCATGTAGTGACAAAACATTCGAAGGGTCCCCTAATTCTTCCATTGTATTTCTTTGTATATGTCCTAAAGAAACACTTTCTACCTGACAAGGCGTGACCAAACCATCAGCCCGTATATACCACTGAAGATACCCAGGGGTACTAAATTCCGAACACCCGCCGCTATCATCTCCATCCCAAATAGGGATATGAATAACATCGCCATGCTTTTCTACAGATTTGTTAAGTGCATTTTGGACATAAGCATACTCATCTTTTGTTAACCCAAAAGATACATTTTCTCCTCTACCAACAGGTAATGTGATACCTGCCCTGAATATATTTGCACCTGCTGATACGGAAGAATCTATTACTTCCTCAATTGATTTATAGTTTGTAGGATTCACTGTCATAGCAATTAATGTAGGTACATTTCTATTTGCAAGTTGCTTTACAGTCTCCATTGATTCTCTGAATGCCCCTGTTTTTCCACGCAAATGATCATGTATATCCGAAGAACCATCAATACTTATTTGAACATACACGTTACTTAAATCTGATATAAGGTCTAGTTCAACAGGATTCCAATGCAGACCATTGGAGAATAAATGGACATTTGTAAAAAGGGAACTTGCAGTAGTTAGTACTTGTTTAAAACCTTTTATTAATCTGGCTTCTCCACCTGTTAAAGTTATATCTGTGATCCCCCTTGTTGCCAAATTTTGCATTACTGTAATCCAATCGTTAGCTTTTAATTCACTTTCAAGACGTTTACCTGATGATGAATAGCAAAAAGAACAAAATAGGTTGCAGCCGTTAGTTAATTGCAATGTACAACTAATAGGAATGTACGTCTCTGTGGAACCAGTTAACGTTAATTTTGGAATTTCATCCTTCCAAACCTTAGTTATTGGGTGTGCATCCAACATGTAAATCAAATCATCTTCTGTTATTTTTCTTTCTTTGACTGTGCTTAATATTCTCGCTGTTTTTTCAAGCGATTGATTTTTGGCTAATATAAGTGCGATTTCTACAGCTTCTCCGCTTAATCGAAAATAGTACATACTCTTTTTATCAACCAACAATGCTCCATGAGGTTGTAAGTGTAAATAAAACTCTGATTTATACTCTGTAGTCACATTCTCTCTCCTTTACTTAATAATAAGAGGAGACCAATATTACCTCAGTCTCCTCTCCATTTCTTATAATGCTGCATTTATTGGAGTAACTGGCGGTATACAAACTCTAGTAAGAGAAATAGAATGAGCAGCCCAACAAGCAGCGCACCCAACAGATTTGACAAGTGGCCTTACGGCTTGTTTTTGTGCCGAAGAGTGTGTTGATTCCCAATTTTGTTTTTTTTCATTTTCTTTCATAACGTTTCACCTCCTTTTTAGTCTCATAATTGTAATCAATTACCAAGTAAAATCATACCATCAACTTATTGCTTTGTCATCAATTTATCTGAATATTTATAAAAAAAGAAATATTCCTTCATTTTTCAACAACATATTCAGCCTTTAAGCTTTTTATCAAATGAAAATCTTTATTTATTAAAATACAGGTTTATAGGAGGGATTTGTAAATAAATAGAGAACTATACTTTATTTAAAGAGGTGTATTAAATGGATAATAAAAAAGAAATTAATATGAGTCTTGAAAAATTAAAGAGTCCGAAAAAAGAAGTAGCATTAGAAGCGATAAAATCCATAGGGACTACAGGAGAACAAGCTTTACCTGTTCTAACGAACGTAATCAACACGAGTGATGATGAAGAATTAATTACAATGTCTATCATTGTTTTAGGGGAAATTGGTGAAAAAGCTTCATGTGCTATAACTGATTTAATCGAAATGCTAGGACACACAAATGAGCAGATTCGAATGGCAGCAGCACTTAGTTTGGTACGAATAGGTAAAAGGAGCATTCCATTGTTAAAAGGGAAAATCTTAACTAACAACAATAAAAATTTGCTTTTTTGGACAAGTTGGGTATTAGGAATGATTGATCCAAAAGAGGTAGAAAAAAACTCTGTTTCTATACTTCTTAATCATGAATCTAATACGGAAAGTATGATTGAAAAAGCAGCAGCTCAGGAAGTATTAGCAAAACTAATTGGTAGAGAATTAGACAAATAAAACACAGGAGGCTCTTCAATGTTACCTTGTTTATAAAATACAATTGACTCTCCTTTTCTCAACCAATCTTCAATCCTTGTTAATTCATAAGTAAGCCCTCTCATTTGTTTTCCCCTTTCCAAAACGGATTTAAAAAAAGAAAAAGAGGAAGCACCCCATAGCACTCCATCTTTTTCTAGCTTATTCTCTCTTTTTATTCAGTGTCCACCTTATACCGATTTATTTCTCCAGCCCCAATGCCGGTAGTGTCAAGAATTTTGTGTAAATACCTTTTTAATAGATTAAGTTAACTGTGATATGATTATTTTAAAAATTCTTATTATAATAGTCTTTTTCGCTGCGATGACTGCTTATTTTGAACCTATGGTCTCTTTTTAGTGAGATCAAATTAACGTGGATTTAGAAGGGATTGTTCCGTAGTACCATCCATATATACATGTAGCTCTTTCGAGCTGCATTTCAATCATTTTCTCGATGAGTTCTGTAATCTCAGACGTTTTGATTCCTTTTTGATACATGTGAATAACAAATTGTTCAAGCGTATCATTTGAACGCTTGTAAGGAGCGATGGTCTATTGTTCAAATTCTCCATTACGATTTCTAGGAATCTGGAGGTTTAACTCGCCATATTCTGTTTTAAAAGAACGGCCATAGTAACCATTTCGAGAGTTACCAGAGTGAACTCCCTTACGCTCATAAGGCTCGTAATCAAGAAACCAAGTAAGTTCATGTTTACATAACTGATTGATTGCATGTTCTAAATGTAAACGAAAAACTTCTTCTATATCTTGTGTTTGAGCTAGTGCTTCGATTAAATCTGTAGTAAGATTATTCATAGGAAGACCTCTTTTCTGTGAATTTTGTCGCTAACTTTATTCTACAAAAGGGTCTTCCTTTTTCTATGACGAAAATGGAATAGATCTATTTACACAAAATATTTTACACTCTCTCCCCCCCTGTGTGAAGGAGTATTTCGTCAGATCTTTATCAAATGACATGGCTGTAATTACATGAAAATTTTGTTGGTCTACATTATGTCTAAAAAACCGAATATTTTTTTCTATAATATAGTTTTCATATCTTCGTAGCTTTTTATTATCAATTGAATCAATAATGATTTCCTCTGGCTGTATATTGCAATACCATGATAAATTAATTTCACTTCGTTCCATAATTTCCATTAAAACAGGCTGTATTCCACTTTCCTCTAAATAATGGGAGGTTAAACCACCAGAAGTTTCATAACCAACTCTTTGTTCTTTGGTTGATTCTGGTCTGTAATACATTAATATAAAACAGGCTGGTAAGTATACATCTTCTCCGCTTATTAAATCCTCAGTCTTAATCCAAGAAATATAGGCATCTGTATTGAATTCTTCAAATAAAAAATTTTCATCTTTAAACTGTTCGTTTGAAAAGTTTGGGATTTCTGAAGGATGAATCGGTGGAAGTTTTTGTTCCTGTAAATCATTATATGATCCTAAAGTAATTTTATCTTTTTGAACAACATATTCTAGACAAGCCATTAGTCTTTCAAAAGCTTCCCCTAGCGATGAACAAATTGACTTATACATTGTAAAACCTTTCCCACCTACAAAGATTGATTCATTAAGCTTTAAAGACATACTGATTTGTCTTAATAAATAGTTAAAAAGATAATTTATATTCATAAATTCACAATTACCTATAAACAAGGGAAGTTCAGATGAAGGTGCTAAGACAATATAAGCTTCTTAATTAAATTGAAATAACCCAAATAACTTAACATTTCTTTATAATTCACATAATCTTCTTACTCAAAGCATGGAGGCTCAGAAATTTTTCTTTTATTTATGATAGTAATACTTACAGGGGATTTTTCTTTTTCTAGTCCCATCTAACTTTCACACTCCTTAATAAGATCAATAAAAGAATACCAATAATTGTTAGATAAATGATATTTTCAATAGATTCAGATATCGACAATTCCCCAATCCATAGCATTTGCACTACCTCTATGCTGTGCGACATTGGGAATATTTTCGCCACTATTTGAATATATTCAGGAAGTGAATCTAGTGGTAATACAACTCCAGATGAAAAAAGCATAGCCATAAATAGACCTGATGATACTAAGTTGGCAGTACGAGCTGATTTAATAAAGAGTGCAAGTAAAAAACCAATAGAATCAAAAATTAAAATAATCCAAAAAAATAGTAGGATAAACAATAAGATTTCTATTACATTCATGTAAAAAGAAGCATTGTATACAATAAAAGATAAACTAACAAACAAAATGGTCGATAATATGCTTACTAATGAAAATGTCAAAACTAGTGACATAAAATAGGATCGTAATTTAATGGGATATGTGCTATATCGCTTTAAAACGCCTTGTTCTCTTAACTCTAAAATAGTGATGGGAATACCCATCAATCCTGCGTTTGCTAACAAAAAAACAATATTAACAGGCACTACTGTGTCGATACCTAACACATTTTCACCGTATTGAGTCATTTCATTACCAAAAGCTCCACCAAATACAACAGTTAAAATAATTGGAAGAATAACCATAAAGAAAATAGATACAGGCTCTCTTAATAATGATTTTAATTCTATTTTAAAGAATGCTAATAATGCTGTTAGTCTTTTCATTATATATCCTCCATATTTTTTATAAGGTCATTAGTATAATAGAAATAGATATCTTCTAGATTTATAGGATGCAAATTAAGGTTTTTATTTGCATGAATTTGTTTAATTCTACTGTAGTCTTTACTACTAATGAAATAGTTATATACGGAGCCTGATATCTTTAAATCAGGTAAAATATTTTCCTTTTCTAATTCTTTTTCCACGTCTTCTGTATTTTTATTCCTTGTTTTGATTACATAATCATAATCAAACTTTTCTAAAATTTCTTCAGTACTTCCTCTTAAAACAATCCTTCCTTTGTTTAGTAAGAACATATAATCACTATATTGTGCTGCTTGGTTCAAATAATGGTCAGAAACAATGACGATGTTATTTTGAGAATACTCCCTAATTGTATTCCATATTTCATCCCTGCTAAATGTATCAAGACCTGAAACTGGTTCATCAAGGACGGCGATTTTATATTTTGGCATCAATAACATAGCTATTAATACTCTCCGCTTCGTTCCACCAGACAAATTTTTTGTTTTTTGATGATAAAATTCTTTTAGGTTGTACTTCTCTAAATATTCATATGTATCTAATTTCAGACCGAATAACTGTTTAACTAAATTTAATTCTTCAGCAACTGTACAATTTTTCCGCAATGTATTTTGCTGAGTCAAAAATCCAACTTTTTTTTTCAATTCCACATTGTCAAACGAATAATCTTCGATGTTAACGTTACCTCCATCCATTTTTCGTAACCCGACTATAATTTCTAGTAAAGTTGTTTTTCCACTACCATTTGGACCTGCAACCAAATAAACACCCGGCTGTTCTATAGACATATTAACTGATTCGAGAACTGCTTTATCTCCGTATTTTTTGAACAATTGACAAATCTCTATTCCCAATGCTGATAACCTCCAACATTATGTTTTATTTTTTTTTTAATGCAAAGAAATTGTAGATGACATGAAATAAAATTGGGTATAGCACACTTCCATAAACAAGGAATATTATCCCGCAAACTAAACTTAACATTGTTTTTGAAAATACATCATATACAGAAAAAAACAAGTGCAATATTCCAAAAAAGATACTACTGATAATTAGTAAAGGAAGGTGCGGAAAGTCTAATGCTGTAAACAAATAATACCTGAACAGTAGTTCTTCTAAAATGGCAATCATTGATGAAATAAAAAAAGGATATAGATGAGTTTTTCCTTTGAAAATATAAGGAATGTCTAATAGCAATATGGTTTATTAAAAAATATTAATATAATTGGGGATAACTATAAAATATAATATCAAACAAATATTCCAAATAACGTTACATATTGTCGAATTAGGTGAAATATTTTTAAAATTTTTTTTCTTCATAGGCAACACACTTTGGTTTATTGCTAAATCCTGAATTATTCATACTTGAACATAAATTCACAAAATAAAGCCAAGAATGATAATTTTATATTCTATCGTCATTTATTTGGAAGTGAAGTTCTGTTTTTAGGTAAAAATTAACTGAATGAAATTAAAATACAAACAATTCAGGCATACTACCCCTTGGTCAAAAAAATTTTTTGAATAATTTTGTAATAGGGAAGCTTACCTATAATGAAAATCTATTTATTTTAACTTTTTCATAACATTTATTCTTTTTCCAAACGATGGATGTGTCTCTTTCCACTCTTTTTTTTACCCACAAACTCGCCATCTTCTATTCCGCTAATTTGCTGTAGCTTCTTTAATGTTTGCATATACAATTCTTTATCCCCTAATTGTCGTACGGCATATTCATCTGCTTGGTGCTCGAACATTTTACTAATTTTATTTGGAAGCCATTCTGTAAGCCAGATTAAAACAACTACACCTACTGGTAGAAGGACGATATACTGCCACCACCCATGTCCGAGCATGACTTTTCTAGCAAAAAACATCGTTATACTAGCAAGTGTCGCTATTCCGAAAGTGAGAGATAAGATCCATCGACCGTGCTTTCGTTTCACGTGACCAATTTCATGAAATAACACTGCCTTTAACTCATCTAACGTAAATTTTTTTACTAAACCTTCTGTCATATAAATATTCAAGCCTTTTTTAAATACAAAAGGAGTACTGTATACCCAAGCATTTGTTTCGTGTTCGGACTCTTTTTGTATAAATAAGTGAACGTTTAGGTGGCATGTAGATTCTATCGTTTGTTTCAAAAAACAGAATGGTTCGGTACATCCTACGTTTTCATAGTTCGCCATCCAATGATGAAATGCCGTATAAACAAGCGTTAGAATTAGTGTTAGCGATAAATACCAAGCAACAAAAAAATACCACTTATCTACCATTTGCACAGATAAGGAGAGAGGAAAAAGAAAATACGAGAAAAAGTAAGCAAGACTTGCCGCAACAAGAAATGAAATTCCTATCGTCTCCCTTTTTGTAAAGGTAAGAAAACCTGTTTCCGTTCTTTCATGTTCTTCTATCGGATTTTCCCTATTTATCGTCCATTGATATACAACAGTCGTCCCTGCAACCGATAAAAAAGTCGGCAAAAATAGGCATAACAAAATACTCCAAATATATGAATTCGTCCAAAGTAGTGCATAGCCCATCGAAAAATGATAATTTAGGAGCAATGGTAGAATTGCCGCCAAGATAAACGGAGTAAATAAAGTAAAAAGATTACGAACAGAAAGAAGAGAGTTAAAAAGTAACGCCAAAAGAATAGGCAACAAAAAAGAACAACCGTATATCCAAAAGGTAAAAGATTGACGAAACTCTGGTTGCAATGGAATGGAAAACGTTGCATCTTTTTTGACAGCACGTATTATATATTCATTAAAAAAAATTTTCGTTCACTAGATTGAACTATCACTTCTTTATTAAATGACGGTTCCACTCCTCTTCGTGTCAAAACAGTCATTTCCTCTCCCGCCGGCAACATAACATGTTCCGTATCCACTTTATGAAACCGATAATCTGTATCACCAATTTGAAAAGTTAACGGATAATCGATATTATCTTCTGAAGCGTTTTGAATATCGAGCTGGTACTCTCCTTGATAAATAGAATAGCCAGTTAACAGCTTCTGCACTTCGTCTTGCTTTTTGGCATCAAGAAGGATAGACGGCGATAATACAGCTGAACGAATTCCTAACTCTAGTATCACAACTGCAATTGTGGAAAACGTTGCAATTACTAAAAATATAAGTGATCTTTTTTTCAAAGTTCCGCCTCCCTGTATGATGAAAATTGCAAACGTATTTATTTTATATGCTACTTTATAATAAAAACCCTTCCGATATTTCCATCGAAAGGGTTAGAAGATGGCAAGAACTGAAGTACATAACGAGCACCTTAAGGCCATACGTTCTTTTATAGACGCAGTATCAAAAAATGTTACTCTTGTAGAAAAAAGCCTCATCTTTTTTAGATAAAGTGGGAATGAATCTATCGGAATTTAGAAAACAATATTCAACATCAACATTATTAGGAGACGAAGATGAATAGAAAAGAAATAGTATACTGAGATAATTTAATTTATAATAACTGAATTTTTATTTAGCCGCTTCGAAGAATGGTCTCTGTTGCCTAAAGTTGCCCAATGAGCCATTTGAAACACTTGAGAATTGGGTCTATAAAAACATGCAAAATATAGAACTAGTTCAAAATACAGAAAGGATGTCAGGTTACTGTTTAAAGTGAATAGAATTTCTCCAAGGAAGAAGAAAAGAATTTTCAATTAATCTCGATCCAATTGGATTAAATTCCAAAAATCGGTATGATAAAAAGTTTTGACAATTCCGTACAGGGAAACTAGCATATATTTTTATTTTGCTAAGATTTTAAATAGACCTAAAGCAAGTAGAACCATTGGAACCGCTAATGGTAAAATCCAACCCTAATAATAGGAAATTATAGGAAATTAACAGGCTACAGGGCGAGGAATTCCATTTAAAAAGACGCTTCTTGCATTAGAACAATTCAATGCTTAATACAAAATTCATGTTTAACTTTCAAGAGGATTTGAAACCGCTTACTAAACTGACACTATTATGTATCTCTTAAGCTATATAATTTATGCTCAACTGTCTTATGTTCAGTTGGCTTTTTTGTTTAACACAATCTTTTTTCAAAAAACTGTTCATATTTTTGGCATTTAGAAAAAATTATTAAGTTAGGAAACGAAAAATCAATCTTTATATATTAAGGTCAAAGTCATAGGCTTCATCATTTTCGTACCCTTCCCCTTTCCCTAGGTTAACAATCTTACTATCTTTCGACTTGTTTCACTCGCCATCTCTACTCTCCTTTAAACGCTTGTTATCGGGCCAAAAAATTCTCTACAACAACTGATAGCTTTTTCAAAAATACGGTTCTATTCATCTCTGTCTAGCTTGGATGCATCTATATCGCTTGGAATCTCTACAAAGTATGGAACTATCCGTCTGTATTCAATCGCTTGTTCCAAATATTCACGTCTATCGATTTCAAATTCGTCCTTTTCCTCTTCCAAATGCCCTGGCAACAACACTCGTTCAGGTTCTTTCCCTGTTGTCTGACAGTACCATTGCCCGTTCTCTTTGTACAAAATCATTTCTTTTGTCGGAGTCCAGTCCAAGCGATTAAAATAACGGACACCATTCTCTACATATAAAAACTCTACATCTTCAAACGTCTTCGATCCCTTTTCACGATAGCTACTTATTCCCTCTGTAATGTAATAATCCAACTCTCCATACTCCAAGTAACGTCCACTTGACAGCATCTCTTCCGATGGTTTTCTTTTCTGCGCCTCTTCGCGCGCTTTCTCTTCTGCCATCCTTCTGGCCCGCTCTTCTGGCGTAATGTCTAAGTCTATGCCCGCCCCCATAATCACACGTGTCCAAGATCCAGAGAAAAAAAGGGCGAGCCCTGGCCATATGAGAGCCACCGCAACTTCTTTTCCAAACAAAAATGCATAAATACCCATACCTTTGGTGGAAGCAAAAACCCCCATCAAATGAAAGATAAAAAAAGAGCCAAGGATAATGGTTACGATACGGGCTATCCTTTCTCGTGTACGAACTGGGATCCACTTGATCCATGAAAATAAAATTAAAAATAATTGGATCCATAGAAGATTAATATAGAGCTCTTGGTAAAAGGGTTGACCCACCAGCGCCTGTATCCCATATAAATTAATCGCCACCATTGACCATAGACCTGCAGAAAAAATCAGTGAGTAAGTTTCCAGTCGATTATTATCTGGAAAACGATAATCAACATATGCCGAAGTCGCACTCACAATCAAATAACTTCCCCACAGCAAAAGGGCAAACCAACGCGATGTATCATTTATATACACAAAAAAGATATTGGGAATACTATAGAGATGAACCAACAACCCAATAAAAAAGTAATACATATTACAAAGAGAGAGAAAACTTTTCTTTTCTTCGTATGTATTATGAGTAGAAGGGTTAACATATCCCATAATTTTACACCTCCATTCCAAAAATTCATTACATAATAAGAAACCTAACAGTAATCCAGGGAATGGGGATCTCCCCCTACCTACCTTAACCAAACAGACTTGTAAGCGCTTTGGCGCCTCCTGTTAGTAAATTCTTCGCTCCTTCTTTGACCTCATTTCCAAAATCACTTGCTGCATCCCACGCAGCTTTTCCTGCATCTCCTGCAGCCTTCTAACCTTTTTTCCACTGCAGCGCCAACAAATCCACCAACAACCGTACCCACGCCAGGGAAAATTATCGTACCTATAGCTGCCCCTGCAGTTGCACCCGCATATGCAGCACCAATATCCAATACTGTTCCAGCAAGCGCGCGACCCGTTCTTTGTGCCGTACTTTTATCTTTATGTGTATCCGAAAATGCCTCCATAAAGTTGAGACCCACCGCCAATACATTTCCTGTGCGGGCTAGATTATTTTGCCAGACACCGCCACCTGGTTTTATATTATTAAGTGAATTTTTTGCATCCATACTCTTTATTGTTGGTATGAAATTATTATACACATTTTTACCTAAATTGGCTATATTACCTAAATCCCTGACTTTATGGATTTAATTTACAAAAAGCCGTCCGTTTTTATAGATAACCGTTGGACCTGAAGCTCTGTTCAACAGACCTCCAACTCCTACCTTAGGCAGATTCCTTAATCCCGCTATTTCTTTTGGAAGATTGCTAGGCATATATCCATAACGTCCAACAATATATTTCCCTTTTGGATGTTTCATCAACTCATGTATTTTAGAAGCCAGTTGTGACTCGTACTTTCCTTTTTGCATTGTCCATGTCTTATCGGCCACCAATTGAACAGTACCGTTTCCATTGTCCACGAATTTCAACATGCCCGTTTGTCGTCGCTGAGCCACGCGCAAAATCAACACCGACCAGTCCCCAATTCTGAACCGTTTTTACATCTGTTCCTAAGAAATTCACTACTCCCTGCACTAACGAACGGTCCTCTCCACGATTCAAGCGATCTATATCCACGTCTGGTGCTTCCTTATGTAACGTCATTTCTTTGAAATGTAACCTTACGTCTTAAATATTCACCCCTTTTAAAAGAGGTCCGCCTGCATTGGTCCACTCTACCGCCTTTTGCACAATGGTGTCTAATTCGGTACGGCCCGCTTGTACATTAGCCATTAAATCGACTCCGTCATTGTCAAGCATATACAAATCATCAACGACTTCACTTGCGAATTTCCGCGAACTATCGATGCAGTTTAATACTTGGCTTATATCTAGCTTTCCAAGATTCATAATATGACTAACCGACGCCGCATACTCATCCACTTTTTGTTTAGACTGCTCCGTTGACTCCTCAACTTTATCTAGCCCTCGAGTCATTTGCGTATCCCAAAAGTCTTCCATCACTATCCCACTTTCAGAGGGCTCAAATTCAAGGATATATGCCTTCATTTTTTCGATTTTTTCAATCATATTGGTGATGTCGGCGCGAAATGCCCGGATTGTTGGGAGCTGTAACTCCGTATGATTCAAGATTATTGCTTCCCCACCTTCTCCAGTGAATGCGCCGTCCATATTCAGTACTCTTTCAATTCCTACATCCATCAAATCCAAAAAATCCAAGCGTCGTTGCAATTGAGCTATATCTTTATTAAGCTTCGTGATCGCCTGACTGACATCTAAGATTTTCATTATTTTTACCTCATTTTCCCTGCAAGTTCACGGTCCACATTCTCATATTCTTGGGTAGTGTCAAGAATTTTGTGTAAATCACTTTTTAATAGATTAAGTTAATTGCGATATTATGATTTAAAAAATTCTTATTATAATAGTCTTTTTCGCTGCGATGACTGCTTATTTTGAACCTATGGTCTCTTTTTAGTGAGATCAAATTAACGTGGATTTAGAAGGGATTGTTCCGTGTACCATCCATATATACATATAGCTCTTTCAATCTGCATTTCAATCAGCCACCATTAATTTTTTATCACAGCACTTATCATATATCTGGTTGAAGATGGTGGATTATACTACCTTCTAACTTATCAAACATCTCGATAAGTTCAGCTCTATCTTGGTCAAATCCACGATGACACCGCATTGAAAATTTTTGATTATACTCTAAAAAACGCGTGACAAGAAAATGTTTGAGTGAATCGTCATTTGGAAACTGCTCTTTTCGTTTGACAGGACGCTTTACATTTTTATTGAATCCGTTAAATAGATACTACGACGAATAGATGACGGGAAGTCATAAAAGACAAGTAATTGTTGATTATTTACAATATTTTCAATGACCCTTAGATACGTTTTCCCCAATTTAGTTTAAAAGTTGCCAAGGCTTCACAGGCAAGTTCATCGTTATCAGATTGATAAACGGCTTTAAAATCATGAAGAAATTTGTCTTGAAACATGAACAAGACAAATCTGATGTTTCGCTTTAGGATACACACGATGAAGGGCATCCGTCGTGCCGGTTAAACCATCATAATATGTGTTCAACACCACTTTGTGTAAAGCCATAAACAAGCTCTTCCCAAACATGTGCAGACTCTGTTGGTGCGATAGTAAAGCCTAACACTTCCTTTGTTCCATCCTCTGTAATACCAACGGCAATATAGACAGCTTCTTTTTCCACCGTTTGACATCGAATCGGGATATACGTGTCATCTAAATAGATACATACATATCTATTTTCAAGCTTACGCTCGTGAAACGCTTTTACATCTTCATCAACAAGTTGTGACAAATTAGAAATCGTCTGTTTAGAATAATGGTGACCATACATTTTCTCGATGAGTTCTGTAATCTCAGACGTTGTGATTCCTTTTTGATACATGTGAATAACAAATTGTTCAAGCCTATCATTTGAAGGCTTGTAAGGAGCGATGGTCCGTTGTTCAAATTCTCCATTACGATTTCTAAGAATCTGGAGGTTTAACTCGCCATATTCTGTTTTAAAAGAACGGCCATAGTAACCATTTCGAGAGTTACCAGAGTGAGCTCATAAGGTTCGTAATCAAGAAAACAAGTAAGTTCATGTTTACGTAACTGATTGATTACATGTTCTAAATGTAAACGAAAAACTTCTTCTATATCTTGTTTTTGAGCCAGTGCTTCGATTAAATCTGTAGTAAAATTATTCATGGGACGACCTCTTTTCTGTGAATTTTGTCGCCAACTTTATTCTCCAAAAAGGGTCTTCCTTTTTCTATGACGAAAATGGAATAAATCTATTTACACAAAATTTTTTACACTCTCGTGAACTTTTCAATATTCATTGTCATTACGTTTTTTTTAGATCATAATTAGCATACATAAGTGTGTACAACAAAAATTCCTGCTGGAAAACTATATCAAGAAAACTAAGTTTGGCTTTAGTTTGGATAAAATAAGTAGCCATTTTTTTAAGAAAGTGAAACTAGGATAATGTTAAGTTTATTGGCATATAATCTAATCAGATGGCTACAGACACTTTATTTTCTAGAAGGACAACAAAATATCCAAATCGAAACCATTCGAACAAGACGAATAAAGGTCGTCAATAAAATTATTATTCTCGGTTTTATTTTGTTAGTTTATATTCAAGTAGAAATAACTCCGGCCAAAATTAAATCAATTAGGATAATAGATATATATTTCTTTTTCATAATGAATTAGCAATGTTATTGTCGATTTTGCAGCTAAGGATCATTTCCTAAAAATCAAAATAAAATTTTCTTTACAAATTATCACAATAGAAATATAATAACTTTATCTTAATTTTCCATTAAGAAATTATTCCAATTCGCTGAATTCTGCATGAAATTCATGAGAAACGGGGGAACCAATGAACACTGGGGTGAATCTCAAAACATTGAGTAGGGCAACTCTTGCTGTCCGAATCCGTCAGCTAACCTCGTAAGCGTTGTGAGAGGGAGATGGTGAGTATTTTATAAACAAACTAAACAAATAAATAATGAATCGTTTGCATCTATTTTGCTTAGTTCCTATTTTTTTAGGAAGCGGGGGAACCAACCGTGGCTCATGAGTCACATGGGGTGAATCTCAAAACATTGAGTAGGGCACTCTCAAGCCCGAATCCGTCAGCTAACCTCGTCAGCGCATTGAGAGAGGCAACACAAATTCTGTGTTTCACACGGCTTTTTTTCTATGCCGTATAAGAAGCCACAGGAAGAGTGCCCTCTTCCTGTGGCTTCTTTTTTGCTTTTTTCATAATCATTTTTTAACAAAAAAGGGGTGTTTTAACTAAATGGATCTATTAATGGCCGGTATGCTCGCTATTATGTTCATCCTGTTTTCTTTTTTTATTTCTTGGTGTCATCAAACGCTCGGAGGGGATAAATGATGATGTTCGCAGCATTTGTAACTATTTGTCTATTAATTTTTCTACTTTATGTGCTTATTCACCCGGAAAAGTTTTAAAAAATGAAGGAGGATTCCATCCATGGATTTATTGCAAATTAGTGTTGTGTTGATATTGCTTTTACTGCTTGTCAAACCACTGGGATCTTACATTTATCATGTGTTTTCTGGCCAACCCAACGCTTCTGATAAACTATTTCAGCCATTTGAAAATATCATTTTTTCAATCAGTGGGTTAAAAGATAGACCAAATATGTCAGTGAAAAAATATACTCTCTCGCTGATCTTAACAAACGTCATTTTTGTCGCTGTTGGATATACAATTGTACGACTGCAAAAATACTTACCTTTCAATCCAAATCATATGGACAGTATGGAACCAACATTAGCGTTCAATACCATTATTAGCTTTATGACAAACACAAACCTGCAACATTATAGCGGTGAAACTGGATTATCTTATTTTTCACAAATGGCTGTCATTATGATGATGATGTTCACATCAGCCGTTACAGGTATTGTCGTTGCCATCGTATTCATTCGAGGAATCACCTCAAAAGGACAAAAACTCGGGAACTTTTTTGAGGACTTTGTAAAAGGTCACACAAGGCTATTACTTCCAATGGCCATCATAGTTACACTTGTTCTCATCAGCTTGAAGGTGCCACAAACGTTAGATCCGTCTATCGAACTAACAACCCTTTCTGGTGAAAAACAAGAAATTGCTATTGGACCGGTTGCATCTCTCGTTTCCATTAAGCATCTAGGAACAAATGGCGGAGGATTTTTCGGCGTGAACTCTTCTCACCCATTTGAAAATCCAAGCCCTTTGACCAACGTAATTGAAATGTTATCAATGTGGTGTATTCCAGCCGCCTTAACCTATACTTACGGACGATTTGCCAAAAATCAAAAGCAAGGTTGGATCATTTTTTCGTCGATGGGATTGATTTTTCTATCCTTCCTTTCCCTCATTTACTTTTCAGAAAGCCAAGGGAATCCAGCTCTCGTCAATATCGGATTAGATGGTTCTCAAGGTAGTCTGGAAGGAAAAGAAATGCGATTTGGTATCGCTCAATCAGCTCTGTTTAGTACTGTAACAACCGCCGCTACAACAGGAACAGTAAATAATATGCATGATACGTTAACGCCACTTGGGGGCATTACCCCCCTTTCGCTCATGATGTTAAATTCAATTTTTGGAGGGGATGGCGTCGGGTTAGTCAATATGCTTATGTACGCCATTATCGCAGTATTCATTTGTGGATTAATGGTTGGTCGTACACCCGAATTTTTAGGGCGAAAAATTGAGCCTAAGGAGATGAAACTAATTGCAATTGCTTTATTGACCCATCCGCTTATTATTCTTGGTCCAACAGCTCTGGCACTCATGACGGATTTCGGAAAAGAAGCAATTAGTAACCCTGGTTTTCACGGCATTTCACAAGTGCTCTATGAATATACTTCATCCGCAGCCAACAACGGCTCAGGATTTGAAGGATTAGGAGATGCCACTCCATTTTGGAACATTTCGACCGGACTTGTGATGTTGCTTGGACGATATATATCAATTATCGCCTTATTAGCAGTGGCTGGCTCACTTGCTAAGAAGCAGCCAATTCCTGAAACAATCGGTACGTTTAAAACAGATCAACCTTTATTTGCATTACTTCTGATTGGCACTGTGCTAATCGTAGGTGCTTTAACCTTTTTACCAGTACTAGTACTTGGGCCAATCGCAGAATATTTAACGATTCGTTAATTGAATGAGGTGAAAAAACAATGAAAAATGTCACACCTAAGCTAAACTCAGCCGTCCTGCAAAAGGCGGTGATTGAAAGTTTTGTTAAATTAAATCCACTTGTTATAATCAAAAATCCGATTTTATTTGTCGTAGAAATTGGCGCGATATTTGTACTTTTGATGATGCTTTCCCCTTCCCTTTTTGAAGCGGAAGGACGATTCGGCTACAATCTAGCTGTGTTTATTATCCTTTTATTTACCCTCCTGTTTAGTAATTTTGCTGAAGCATTAGCGGAAGGGCGAGGAAAGGCACAAGCCGATAGCTTAAAGCAAACCAAAAAAGATACTGTAGCCAATAAGGTGCTGAAAAACGGAGATATTAAACAAGTATCTTCTAATGATCTTCGTAAAGGTGATGTTGTATTAGTAGGAAACGGCGAATTAATTCCCGGAGACGGCGAAATTATCAAAGGACTTGCCTCCATCGATGAGTCAGCCATTACAGGGGAGTCAGCTCCCGTCATTAAGGAAGCGGGTGGTGATTTTAGTTCCGTCACTGGCGGTACAAGAGTAGTAAGCGACTGGATTATGGTACGAATCACTACGGATCCTGGTGAGTCATTTCTTGATAAAATGATTGCCCTCGTCGAAGGAGCAACACGTCAGAAAACGCCCAATGAAATTGCGTTGAACATTTTACTTGTAACATTAACCATCATCTTTTTAATTGTCGTTGTAACACTCGTTCCCATTGCGAATTATGTAGGGGTCAAATTAGAGCTTTCTACATTGATTGCCTTACTCATTTGCCTGATTCCCACAACAATTGGTGCTCTCTTATCAGCAATCGGGATTGCAGGGATGGACCGAGTAACGCGTTTTAATGTGCTTGCTATGTCTGGAAAAGCCGTCGAGGCGGCAGGAGACATTAACACGATTATTCTTGATAAAACAGGGACGATTACATTTGGAAATCGGTTGGCTTCCGACTTTTTCACCGTTAAAAACGTCGAACAAAAGTTGCTGATTGATACGGCTGTCATCACTTCTTTATTCGATGAAACACCAGAAGGACGATCCGTATTAGAACTGGCGAAAGAAAAAGGATTTTCATGGGAAAAATCAGTTTACGAGAAAGCGGAAATCATTCCTTTTACCGCAGAGGAACGAATGAGTGGCATCAATTTTAAAGGGAATGAGTATAGGAAAGGATCTGTAGATGCAATTATTCATTGGGTGAAAGAAAAGGACGGGATGATTCCAAACAATGTAAAGACAATTGCTGATGACATTTCAACACAAGGAGGTACTCCATTAGCTGTTGCCAAAAATAATGTCATACTCGGAATTATTTATTTAAAAGACACCGTCAAACCAGGAATGAAAGAACGCTTTGATGAACTAAGAAAAATGGGTATTAAAACGATTATGTGTACAGGAGATAATTCATTAACAGCAGCTACCATCGCCAAAGAAGCGGGTGTGGACGGCTTTGTCGCTGAATCAAAACCAGAAGATAAAATTAGAATCATTCGCGAGGAACAAGCCAAAGGAAAATTAGTCGCGATGACGGGAGATGGTACAAACGACGCCCCTGCCCTTGCTCAAGCGGATGTCGGACTTGCGATGAACAGCGGCACCATTGCAGCAAAAGAAGCTGCGAACATGGTCGACTTAGACTCTGATCCAACAAAAATCATTGAGGTAGTCTCGATTGGAAAACAATTGTTAATGACTAGAGGATCATTAACGACATTCAGTATTGCAAATGATATAGCAAAATATTTTGCCATCATACCAGCCATGTTTACGTTAGCGATCCCCGAAATGGAAGCACTAAATGTGATGGGTTTGAATTCACCTACGAGTGCCATTTTATCTGCACTTATATTCAATGCCTTGATTATTCCATTGCTCATTCCCTTAGCGATTAAAGGGGTAAAATATATACCGATGTCCGCTAATCAATTAATCTCAAGAAACATTATAATCTATGGGCTTGGCGGCGTACTCGTACCATTCATCGGGATTAAGCTGATTGATATCATCATTGGATCGTTCTTGTAAGAAAATTTAGATAGTAGGAGGAGTGAATATGTTTAAAATCATTCGATTATCGTTGTTGATGATCGTTCTATGCGGAATTGCCTATCCGTTAGCAATGACAGGCCTTGGTCAGCTACTATTTCCAGCACAAGCAAATGGAAGCCTAATTGAAAATGAGAAAGGGGAAGTCGTCGGTTCCGAGTTAATTGGTCAAAATTTTAACGAACAAGGCTACTTTTACGGACGAATTTCATCTATAGAATATGACGCCTCTGCTTCAGGTTCAAACAATTATGCACCATCGAATGCTGACATGCTCAAGCGAGTACAGCAATCGATTGCATATATTCAAAAAGAGGATCCTAATATCAACCTAAAAGAGATTCCTGTCGATTTAATTACAAATTCAGGCTCAGGGCTTGATCCGCATATCTCAGTAGCTGCGGCTAAATTCCAAGTGGATCGCGTCAGCAAGGAAACCGGCATCAACCAAGACACATTAAACAAAGCAATTGAAGATACAACAATACCACGCAGCCTCCAACTTTTCGGAGAGCCTCGTGTCAACGTGCTAAAACTGAACATGGAAATACAGGGACTCAAGAAATAAGAGGAAATATGGCCCCCACTCGTCCTATTGGGGGCCAAATATCTTGAAAGGAGAAGGCCTACTTGGATCGTAAGTATCGGAGAAAAACACCAGAAGAGATTCTTGCAGAAATCGAACGACTAAAGCGCGGTAAGTTAAAGGTGTACATCGGCTCAGCACCAGGTGTAGGAAAAACATATCGAATGCTTGAAGAAGCCCGTGAATTAAAGCGAAAAGGAATAGATGTAGTGATTGGCTTAATAGAAACCCATCAACGCCAAGAGACAGAACAATTAGTCATTGGCTTAGAAATTATCCCGAAAAAAACAATTCTTTATAAAGGGAGAACATTGGAGGAAATGAACAAAGATGCCATTATCAAACGGGCACCGGAAGTAGTTCTCATTGATGAACTTGCTCACTCTAACGTCCCCACTTCCTCTAACGAAAAAAGATATATGGACATAGAAGACATTTTACAGAAAGGTATCCATGTCATATCCGCTGTTAATATTCAACACTTAGAAAGTGTTCATGACATCGTTCAACAAATCACAGGGGTAAAAGTAAGAGAACGCATCCCCGATTGTTTCCTGCATCAAGCAGATGAAATCATTCTTGTAGATGTCTCTCCAGAACTGCTGATTAAAAGACTAAAGGAAGGAAAAATCTATCACTCCAGCAAAATCGAACAGTCACTCAATCATTTTTTCACGAAAAGCAATCTAGGAGCTCTAAGAGAATTGTCTCTTCGTGAACTGGCCAATGACGTCGATAATCGCCTAGGATACAATCAATCTCCTACCGGCATCACTGAAGTCATCATGGTGTGCGTTCAAAATAATGAAAGTGCAGAAAAGCTCATTCGCCGTGGCTGGAGAATTGCAAGCCGCTTAAAAACGAAACTGATCATTCTTCATATCTCACGTGAAGCCTCCATGAATCGTAAACCTGATGAGAGAAAAAAGATCAAAGAATGGAGAAAGCTCGCTACCCAATTTAACGCCCAGTTCATCGTTGAACCACTTAATAAAAGAAACATCGCCACAGCCATTACAGATGTGGCGATTAAAAAAAATGTCACCCAACTGATTCTTGGTCAATCCGCAAGAAACCGCTGGGAAGAGCTCATTAAAGGCTCGATCGTCGACCATATTATGAGGCATTCCTTAGGGATTGATATTCATATTGTTTCCTATCATAAATAGCCGGAAACTTTATATAATCTTTAACTTTAAACTGGAATTATTCATAAAGAAATCTTCCATCAGTGGGGTTTTTACACTTCCTCCACGATAAAGTCCATATAATTGTGTAAAAGAGTAGGCCATATGATCGCCTGTAAGATACAATGTTTTTAACTACAAAAACATATCTGGAGGCTGATCATATGACCTGCCTACATTTTACATTGAAAACAGAAGAAATACAAAGTTTAATCAATCTGTTAAGGATGATTTATCTAATCTAAGACGATTCTAACGACAGTATTCAACCAACTGATGGAACAACAGCGTACAGAGTACATTCAAGCAAATGATTACGAGCGTTCCAAATCAACGTGTGAGCCAACGTAATGGCTATTATCCAAGGGAGTGGACCACACGAATAGGGACATTAAATTTGGCGGTGCCTCGTACACGAGACGGTGAATTTTCACCTACGGTCTTTGAACGTTACCAATGAAATGAAAAGGCGCTTCTCGCTTCGATGCTAGAAATGTATGTGTCTGGCGTTTCCACACGTAAAGTATCTCAAGTCGTGGAAGAACTTTGTGGTAAGAAAATGTCTAAATCATTTGTATCCGACTTAACGAAAACACTCGATCCCATGGTTAAGGAATGGAAAAATTGCTCTCTTTCAGATACAATATATCCTTTTCTTATGGTTGATGTACTCTATGCGAGGAACATCGTGTCATTTCAAAAAGCTGCCATATCGCGATTGGAATCACGGAAGAAGGAGAACGTGAAATCATCGGTCTCCTGATCCAAAACGGTGAAAGTGATGAAACGTGGTCTACCTTTTTTGATTATCTGAAAGAGCGCGGATTAACTAGAACACAGTTGGTCATTTCAGATGCCCACGCTGGCTTAAAATCAGCTATTTACAAATCTTTTACTGGTGCTTCTTGGCAAAGATGCCAAGTTCACTTCATACGAAACATCTTAAGTTCTGTTCCTAAAAAGGACGTTAAACCATTTCGTGAGGAAGTAAAAACCATCTTTAGGTTTAATGATATCGAGCTCTCTAGAGCAGCCAAAAACGCTCTATTAGAAACATAGGCCAATCAACCAAAGTATGACAGAGCATGCAAAAAGCTCGATGAAGGGTTCGAAGATGCCTTTCAATATACCATTTCTGGTAAAGGTCACAATCGATTAAAAAGCACCAATTTAATCGAACGATTAAACCAAGAAGTCCGCCGGCGTGAAAAAGTCATTCGTATTTTTTCATATGAGGATTCAGCTAATCGATTGATTAGCGCGGTTCTTCTAGACATTCACGAAGATTGGATAAGTTCTTCAAGAAAATATATTCCGTTCTAACAATGCTTGATTTTGGTTTAAAAATTGTATCTTAATTTCACACAGAATTTTGTACTTGACTGTCAAAAATCAATGAAGAAGTGTTTTATTAAAGATTCTTTATTTATATTTTTTAATTTTATATTTTTTTTATATGAATTATTAAAATAACCAATGGAAAGATGATACCTTTTTTTCATCCAAAAATATTTTTTGAATTGTATATTATTATAATATTTTTTTTCAAAAATAAAGATTTTTTTCTTTATAAGACCATTTCGATATATAAAGAATTCTTCATTCCAAGTATAATTAACATTATAATATTTTAACAAATACATTATCATGGTTACGTAAACAAACCCGGTTGTTATGATAGATAAAAAATCAAATAAATACAATAAAAAACAAAGAATAGAACTTAGGATTATAGATACCAGAACCTGATTTAAAAAAGCTCCTTGTTTTTCTCCTGCGTTTTTCGGAAGAATTCCTATATAAAATTGTTTTGTTAATTTAGATATCTTTTTCATTGACATATATGGGTGGAACAGAACTTTCTTTTGATCTTTTTCCACAGTTTCTACATACACTGTTGCACAATTACTTAATTTCTGAAATATTGATTGTTCAATCATAATACCACTTATATTTTCACGAGAAATATAATGATTTTTTTCAGAAAATAATCCCGTGGATATCTCAATAATACTATCATTTATCCTAAGTTTAAAATTAGCTATTTTTATACATTGCTTTAACAAAGAGAGAATAGTAAGCACTACACCATATATATATGTTTGAACTGGCATACCAACATACAGATCCAACCAATAACTTAAGTAAATATAATCCCGAAAAGATCTTACATCTATAGACGGTATTTGTGAGAAGGTTGAAAAGAATGTTACAACAATAGTAACAACTAAACTTCTATCTAAAATACTTAGAATGATTTGCTTCCATGAAGTATTGTTTTCTACTAGATTTTTAGATTGCTTATTTGGTACGTACAAAATTCTAATAATTTTGTGGGCATCTTTATTTAAAATACCTTTTAACGTAATAGACGAATCTACATCTTCCCCTTCTAATTGTAAAGAAAGAATAACTGGTGCCTTATCAAAAGGCAACAGTTTAGTAATAGAATAGTTTTGGATTTTATCTTTATTAATTTTTTCAATACTTTTAAATATGATTCCTTTGTGAATAAATAATTCATTTTTATTCAACTCATATGAAGTACTTATCCATCGAAATAAACCTACTAATATTAACAAAACCCCTACAGTAATTAAAAGGATAGTAGCTAGTTTTTCATTAATTAGATAATCTGAATTAGAAGATTTAAATATCAACAGCAGCAATAAAGGTGTGATGAGACTTAAAAATCCTTGAATAAAAGGATAGAACACACTAAAAAACGACAGTTTCCGCTTATTTCTCATTAATGCTAGCTCTCTTCTTTCACAAGATTATTAATTTCTTTTGCTACTTCTTTAGGGATAAATGTTAAATATACCGTACCAGCTGCTGTACTTATATCAATTGAAACTAAATCATATTTTTTTAAAATTGGACCTTGTCCTATTTTAATCTGATAAATTTTTTTAATAGGTATGAATATATTTTTTTTAACAAAAATCCCTTCTTTAATATGAATTTGATTCTCATCAAAACAATATTTATAATTAGTATATTCTTTTTTTAAAAAAATCAGATTAAACATTGTAATCAGGATGAATATTAAAATAATAATGGTTAATACGTTGGTGACTATTGGCACTAAATCAAAATGGAAAAGCAAAAAAAAGGATATTACTTCCATAAAGAGAAGTAAGAAATATAATTTTATTTTATAGGGTATGTATTCCTTAGATAATGCATACCATTTTTGATCCATAATATTCCTCCATTTTTAAATTATATAGGAAAATCCTTTTTGTTAAAAATCACAATAGAGGAGATAAGCATTATAACTGTTGTGATTATATATACCCATATTAACGTGAAAAAGGAATAACTAAGTGTAATACTTAAAGACTCTCCATTAATTAGCGTAAATAAATTAATATTCGTTATGTAAAAATAACTTAACCATTCTACCTTAGGTAACAATAATGGTGATAATAAATTCCACAGCATACATGCAAATATAGACACTGTTAAGATAATAACATTTTGAAGGATTGTTGATAAAAGAAAAGCCATGGCAATATATCCAATGATACATAATATATTTGTAATAAGACCAAGAATAATTCCAAGCCAAATCGGAATGATAGTTGGCTCATTTAAGAAAATAATGGTTGATGTACTCAAACTTCCAAATCTACCATTTATGCCATATATTAAATAGATCATTAAATAGTAAAAAATAGAAATTCCTAGAATAACTATCAAAGCAGCAATCATTTTTGAAATTAATACTTTTATCCTTCCCATGGGCGAACTAATACTTATTTTTAAAGTTCCATCATTTGTTTCCCCGATAATCATTTCACCACAAATGATTATGATAAAAATAGGCATAAGTAGTAACATAAAAATGCCATCAGATATTTCATCATACAATAAATATGTAGCATCATCTAATCCATCTGGTGGTATATTGTGTTCTAATCTTAAATTGATTTCGGTTAATTTATTTTTCACTTCTTTTGTTTGTGGTTCTTCTTGTAATAATGCAGCTTCTGCTTTAATTTCTTTTTTCCAATTGCTCGGTTCATGATCATTAGAACCAAAAATTAAAGACAGTACAAGGATAACAAGTGCTGTAACCGTAATCAAAACAATAGATAACAACTTTTTACTGTAAAATAATTTAATTATTTCATTTTTAACTATATTATTCATCATATATCTCCATCTTTATTAATAACATCAATATATATTTCCTCAAGATTTTTTTTAGTCATTTGATAACTTTCTATCATAATTTTATTTTCAATTAAATACTTTAAAATCTCTTGTACCCTCAACTCATCAGTTTGAAGTATCAATTTATTTTCAATTAGTTTAAATGACCATTCTTTATTTTTCAACAACCCTCTTAATTTTTCAGATTGTTCATTAGGAATTTCTATGATTGCTTCTGGAAGATTAGATTTCTTCCTTATATTTTCTATTGACGTATACATTAACTTCTTACCATTATTAATAATTAATACTTTATCGCAAACATGTTCAAGCTCACCTAATAGATGAGAAGAAATTAATACAGTGATATTGTTTTCACGTGATAATCTCCGAATTAAATTTCTTATTGCAATAACACCCTCTGGATCCATTCCATTGATGGGTTCATCCAAAATAAGCAGTTCTGGATTCCCTATTAATGCCATCCCTATAGCCAAACGTTGTTTCATTCCCAAAGAATATGTTTTTACTTTTTCATTAATTTTTTTAGAAAGACCTATTAATTCAACAATTTCATTAATTTCTTGTCGTGATACTAGTTTTTTTGTTAAACGGGCACGTTGCAATAAATTTTCATAGCCAGACAAATATGTATATAAGGATGGACTTCCCACTATGGCACCAATATATTGCATTGCATTAGTATATTCGTTCTGTACATCATAACCTTTAATTTTAATCGTTCCGCTGTCTACCTTTATTAACCCCATAATCATACGAATAATAGTAGTTTTTCCAGCTCCATTTGGTCCTAAAAAGCCTAATACTTCTCCTTTTCCTATTTGAAAGCTGACATTATTAATAATATTTTTGTTATTTATATTCTTACTAACATTTTTTAGTTCCAATACAACAGAATCCATTTTTCCTCCTAAAAATATAAAAATACCCCGATATAATGTATTGATTTATTTCTTTTATCATTCTATTCATAATTTTTCTTTCAAAGAGTTAAACTAAACCTATTAAAACTTCTTCTCATCTTAAAACCCATTTACCTGCTTCTGTAACCTATTCCCAAACTTTCTTTAAAAATATTTTCTCACTCTACTCTCAAAAAATAGAAAATAATTACTTTTATTGAATTCGTATATATACTATATTAATTTTGGATACATGTAAAGTTATTTACAAAAAAATACTTATTAACTCTATTATTATTTTAAAATTACTATAAAAAATCCCCAATAGTATAATTAAACAACTATTAGGGATTCATCGAAAAAACGATAACAATTGGAACCGCTGTAATAGTAGTATTACTAGCGAGTGTTTTTTAAAAAATCGGAATAAAAAACCCTTTCTCATGTAAAATGAGAAAGGGTTTAAATGTTGATATATTAACGTTTTGAGAAATATACTTATAAATTTTAAGTATATCTAATCCATTGAAAACCATTCATATCAACGTTTTGGGAATTGTTATTTGGATAAAAGTGTATGAAAAGGTATTGAAAATGATATTACTTGAACCAATTTGAACCCAAATAATAGGTGTTAGTTGAATACAAATTTTTCTAAACTTCTTAGTCAGCCTCAGTGATAGAGGCTCGCAAACATTTTTCACTAAACTTGTCAAATACTCGATAAAGCGCCTTTTGTGCACTTTTGGTGTTAATTTTCTTTGGATACTTGATATTAATTAATTTAAAGATAAACTCTGAATCTTTTTCCGGAATACTATTTCCTCTTTTTTTAGGAAATTCTATTTCAAAAGTACATTGTCCCTTTCCAGAATTAATATTAAAATCATAGTTTATTTTTAAAGATGAAATTATTAATGAAGAATGATATGTATTTTCTTTGAGAACATCAGTTTCATGTAGAGCTTTGCCTTGAAATTTAATATTTGAAACTTTATCTTCCATCCATTGAAAATCTGTCGGTAATTCTGCCGTTGAATCAATCGATATCTCAATATCAGTTATTTCATCAAAGGAAAAAGTATTTGTTTCATCTAACTTATCATTAACAAAACTCAATAAAAATTTTATTCTTTCTTCATTTGAAAAATCGCCAAATTTAATTACATTACCTACCGCATTTTCTATCATAGATTCTCTTTTCAAGATTGTTGCCACTTCTTTAACAATTAATCTGTTAATTTCTTTTGTTTCGTCTGTCGAATGTTCAGTAGAAATAGTCAACTTATTATCACTAGAACTTAATGACATTTCTATTGCCCCTTCATAAATATTTACTTGTTCATACCAATCTTTGCTTAAATCAGTTCTTTTTATTTTATAAGTGAGTTGGATTTGATTATTACTTTCGTTTTTATGAAAACTATTTACGTCAATTATTTTGTAGTTTTCATATTCGAAATTTATTAATCTATCTAACTTTATTTCATTTAATGTTGGTATTGCTCTTATCAAATCCTTATCACTTACATATGAAAATGTTGCACTTCTCCTTTTTGGTATATTCTCCTTACTTTTTTGGCACTCCTTTAATATTTCATATTCAGTTGGAGATAACAAAGAAGTTAGGAGCAATGGAAAAATATCTTCCTTATTATAGGAACTTATAAAAATTCCTTTTTGAGATAAAGTTTTTTTCAAATCACTGCTTGTTAAAACACTTGATGAAGAAATTAAAGCTTTGAGTACACTGCCATACGGAAGCATCGTATCCGCATGTCTTTCAAGATCACTCATGTCATTCCCCTCCCAAAGAAGCAATATTATCAATAAATGATTTTACATGTATTTTACTCTTAAACTTTGTATCAGAGAAATTACTTCTAACTCTTTCTACTATATTAGAATGAGTTAATTGATTATAATCAGGGTAAAAAATATAAACTTTTTCAGGCCAATCTTTACTTATCAATTTCGAAAATCCAACTACTTTGATTAAGGATTCCTCAGTAAAAGGCTCATTTAAAAAAACGGCAATCCCACTATTTGAATTTTCAAGAAACCTTACAGGTAAAATATTGGTGTTTATTAATTGAACAGGTAACACCTTACCATAATCCTGAAACTCAGCGGGATTATTATTAAAACCAGTTTTATGATACTCAAAATTATAATCATCAAAATTATTTTGAACATATTTAATTGTTTTAGATATAAAACTAAGCTTGTTATTGTCAACTAAATATATAGGCCCATAATCAATTTTATCTGTATTGTTAAAGTTGCATACTTTGGAAATTATGTCTGTTTCATCATCGTCTTCCTGAGAGATCCAAAATATCACTCCAGACAATCTTCTTTCTTGTATTCCTAAAGGTAATTTTCTATCTACATAATTTTTATCGTACTGAAAACACTCCATACCATTTGCTAGGTCTTTTAAATAAGATTTAAACGTGTTAGTAGGAGAAGAAGGATATTTGTTTGACGTATGTTTTATTGATACCAAAACATCTTCCTGAGTATTACTTTTCATTAACTCACTTTTATATCTAAAATATGCATCTATTCCATGTGTCTTACTTGGTCGAGCGTGTTCCTCAATAAAAACGCATTCATTTGTAATTCCTTCTTCAACGCCAGACCAACCAATAAGTTTAAAAAAATTTGAAACTATTTTTTCCCCAAACTCTCCAGAACTTTTAGATTTCTCGCCAGCCATCTTTAATCCCCCCTAAATTTTATGATTATAATATACCTTGAGATATTTCATGTTTTTAACTTCATCATATCCATCTTCGACAAAATCGGCTTTTCTTATATTGATATCAACACCAGTATCTAAACGGAATTTGCTAGTAATTTTTCTCGTATGTCTCTCTATAAAGCGAGAAGATAATTCAAAGTTATCTATCGGGTTCAAGCCATTATTTACTTCAAACTCTTCTTTAAACTTCTCATACCTTTTCTTATCTTCATTGTTGCTGATCACGGTATTCACAAAATTTTCCTTGTTAAATGACTCATTATCTTTTACATACTCATAAGACTTCATTTGAAATTCGAGTATTTCTTCAGGGGTTTTATTTAATTCATTAGTAAAAATGTTTTTTACAAAATCTTCATTTATTTTCATAAGTTTTCGGGTTTGGAATTCATTATCTTGAGATAAACGCACATTTAAGAAATTAGATTCCCAATATTTCGCAACACCTTTTCCTGTGTTTGCCAGCGAATCAATAATATAAACTTTATTACCTTCTTTTTGATCATCTACTATTAAACAGCCTTTTTCCATTTTTGTTAGGCTAATTCCTTTATCATAGGTAAAGGCAAAGCTCCCATTTTCTTTTTTGATTTTCAGAAATGTATCCTTATTCTCTAATTTGAATAAACCTATTACTCTACTAGTCAAGCTGCTATTACTAAAATAAACCATATAAAAATCACCAGATTTTATATTGGGATGATCTGATTTGTTATAAAGACGTTTTGCAATATTGATTGATTGTTCATAGAAGTTTTCTTTATCTTTAAATATCTTACTTGTAAAATGATATACTTCGTTTAATTCTATATCACTATCATGATAAAAATGATATAACTCTTTATCTTTAAATACTTGCAAAAAATATCTTTCCAATATCGCTCTCAAATTAGGATCTGTTACACGATCTTCCTCTTGCGATAATTGGTATCCCTCTCCTCTAACTTTATTTCCAATTTGATGAATTACAATCTTGTCAAGAAAAAGTTCATCCAAATCAATCATTTAATATCCTCCCATACTCCTCTATCTTCATTTAACATATTTGCTTTTTTAATCGCACCTTAAAAAAATCTAAACTATATCTTTCTGATATATTATCTTAATCATAGTTTTGATACTTTATTATATTTTATGATTTTCAATAATTTCCCATGCACTCATAATCTATTTAATTATTATCATTAGCGAATTCTGAGGAACTACTACCAGTTACTTCAGCTATTCCTCAATCATTTTTTTAACTTTTTATACTCACTTAATTTCCTCCCTTCTATCTACTTACTCACTAATTAATTCCCTCTAAAATTTTTAATTATAAATTTCTTAACTATAGTATATCTAAATAAAGTAACAATGTCAGCATAAGGAAAAACAGCAGTAAATTTCTGTTGGTCCAACTTTATTAGATTTAATTTTCAAGAGTTTTTGATTTCATAAATAACACTATCCTTCAAATATTTTTTTCTATCGATTCTAAAACCTATTGGACCTTCATCATCCTCAATCATTTCGAGTGGATCGGCATAACCATAAATAAGTTCTCCATTTAATGCCCATTCTTCTATATCTGTTTTTAATTTCTGCATATCAATTAAATCATCAATAAGTATATCAATAAAATACCCTCTAACTTTTTCTTTATCTTCATCAGTTATTTCAGAAAATCTATTTTCTTTTCTAAGTTCATATTCAGTGATAATAACTCTCTTGTCATAAATACTCTTAGGAACTTCATCATCCGACCATCCCATAAGAGCTTTATTTAAATTAATCCAATCATAATCAATCATTGTTTTACGATTACTATTATACTGATTGTTAAGTTGTACTGACCTGAATTCAATAATTTCTTCTACAAAATCTAATCGATATGTTCTATTTTTATTTCCACCTCTTAATTTCTTATAGTATATAGATATATCTTTTCCCTCGTCTTCTTTTTTATCATAAAACTGTTTAACATAACTACGCCATGTTTCTTCGCTTATCAAATGGTCATTTTTATCTTTTCCTTCAAATGTGTAATTAAATTTATAATCTATTAAATCTAATATTTCATTTTTGCTCAAATAAATTTCACTTTCGACTTTTTCATCCATATTATCTACTCCTCTCATACTAATTATATTACACCCTAAATAGAATAGAAATAACGATAAATAATCCAACAAACAGTCGATTTAAAAGGTATTAAAATAAATAACGAATTATATTATAGTGAGTTCAAGGCTGAAGAAATACTGATAAAAGCCTACAAAAAAATGAAAGGAGGAGATTATCTTGCGTTATCAAATTAATCACCCAAACTTAGACGTTCAAAAATGGTCAAATGTTGATGTTGCAAATCTCGATAACCTTATCAAAGAGCTTCCGTATGATGAAGTTATGTTTCGAACTAGTATTAATTCATTAGAATCTAACAATGAACTTAAGGTCTTAAATCTAGGCGGATTTCGAATTGAGATTGAAAATTCCGCTGAAATTGATTCCACTATTAAAACTCTTAAGGAATCACTGAGAACACGAACTGACAAAAAATAATTTAAAAGAAAGAGGTTTTGCACTATGCCGATTACAAATGCATGGGTTTTCACAGAAACTAAGTTCAAAGCAGATGAGTTTTTAACAAACACACAAAACATTTACAGATTGGTCTCCCAACGACCATATATAAGTAAAAAAGAGCCAAATGAAAAAGGCGTCACACTAACTTTATCAATTACTAAAGACAATACTGATTACGGCTTGGATAAGAAAACTGGGATTAAAAGAGACAATAATATCCTAAATACCTTTGACGTGACCGTCTTAAATGGTAAAGAACATATCAATGTTAACAAAGGCGAATATGTACGTTTAATCGATTTCATTCATGAAAAATCCTTTGTTATCGGCTTTGATTTAATACTTCGATTTAGAGACGTGGAAAAAATCAATGTTCAAACAAAGTAAATTAAGGACACAAAGACAACAAAACGGGATTTTCATATATAGCACATCCTTTATGCTTGTTGTGATAATTTTTATTGTAAATTTTATTGACTCCCAACTTAAGTTGGGAGTTGTTTTCAGAAAACACGTTAACGAGTTATTTATCGAATTTCTGCTAGTAATAATTTCGATTCAAATAGCTACATGGCTTATTCGTAATAAGGCTAATAAAGGCATAAAACACGCTATACACCATTATCTTACCGTACTAAAACTAAGAAAGTCGTTGTTAGATGCTAATTACTTCAACAAAAGATTTTACTTCAATACCGAAATAGCAGACCTACCGAAAATTAAATTGCAATTTAACGCCGACTTTTCAAAGGCTACATTGTTCATTGAAAACATAAATATTAACAAAGATATTGGCGATGTAAGAATTTCTTTCGCATTAAATCATTTCATTGTAGACAGAGCCTATTTATCGAATGATGAAAACTACCATATTTTTGAGATATATGATAGTAACATTGTTCAACAACTTAAATTTAGTGACTTTCTGGAATTGAAAAGACTAACTACACAAGTAGATGATTACACATTGATTATTGATAAATCTATATCAATCTCTTTATACGGAACTTTGCTTGTCGGGCAAACTGGTTCAGGTAAAACATATGCACTTTACTCGCTAATTCTTCAAATGCTAGCTAAAAACGTGCATTATAACATTTACTTTGCTGACCCTAAAAATTCAAGCCTTGCTGTACTCGGTGAAAGAATTTCAGCGAAAAGCACTGCTACTAGTATGGAAGACATTATTAGGTTACTGCAAAACTTCAATGAAATTATGGAAGATAGAAAAGCCAATATCAAGGATAAACTTAACGCAAAATTGGAAGCAACTTATGCTGACTTTCAATATGAACCTTATATTTTTATATTTGATGAATTCGCTAGTTTTCAAAGTGTTTTACAGACGATGGAAAAGAAAAAACGTGATGAAGTCATGATGCTGCTGTCACAGGTTGTTTTACAAGGTAGACAATTAGGATTTTTCTTATGGATTGTCATGCAAAAATCGGATGCTACCTTATTGCCAACTAATTTACGTGAAAACCTTCCTGTAAAGTTCGTGCTTGGTAATGCGGAAAAGCAAACTTATACAACTTCTTTTGGTACTGGAATAGATATACCAGAGAAAAATTTCACATTAGGTCAAGGTGTCTTTACTTGTCCAATCTTAGCTAACACACCGAAGATTTGTCACTTTAGTTATTTAGACTTTGACATATTAGAAGCTGTGACCCACTTAAAAAAAACGGGGGTTTTGTAGAAACCCCCGTTCCACCAGATAAAAAGGTCGTTACTAACGTTAGTATATCAACGTTTCTAGGCTAAAAAGGAGTGATTCACTTGTTAGATGTTCAAGTCGATGAGTTTACACTAGTTCTACAATCAACAAAGAGACCTTCTTTTGTCGAAGGTTGGGAAGGTACAGCAATTAGTATCATTAAAGAATTTGTTGAATTATCAGAGCTAGAAGTAGTATTAGGTAATCTGAAAGAAGCGACATATTCATTACCGCAGGGTTATTCAAATGGTTTTGTTTTCGAAGAAGCACCGTACTATTTTGCAATTGCTTATCATGCCGATGTTTTACAGATGGGTGTTTGTATAAAATTTTCTGCATACGCATGGATGGAATACAGAAAGCAATATGAATCATTATTTTCCACCCCGATACAGATTCATCAGTTTTTAGCAAACATCAATGCTAGTACATTGTATACCTCAAGACTATCTCGTATTGATATTGCAATCGACTTTATCAATGAGAAAGTCAATGTAAATACGATTTATAATCAACTTTCAAAAAAGAATCAAATCGCTAGAATGGCTACAGGAAGAAGAAATATTTCGACTTTGTCAGCCATCACAAAAAACAATATTACATCAACCTTTTATCTAGGTTCTAAGGGTAAAAATATTAAAGGCTTTTTAAGGGTCTATGATAAGAAAAAAGAACAAGTTGAAACGATGGGTATTCGTTATGATGAGGCTATCCATTATAACGACTGGGTGCGCTTTGAAGCGGTCTATAAAGGTTCTTATGCCCATGATTTATCGGACAAGCTACAAACTATAAGTAATGATATAGAACTAAAAGATTTACTTGTTTCAGCTTTAACTGATCGCTATCAATTTTATTATGCTAAATCGAATAGACTAACGACTTACACTAAAAAAATGCTTGATTTGCTTAATCAAAGAAATTTTATGTTTAGTTCCCCTTCTCCACGAATGAACCTGTTAGAACAATCACAGAAGCATATTTTAAATGGGTCTGGATTATTTCCCTACTTATTTAAGGTTTGGAGGATTTGGGGAGATGAGGGGCTAAAGAAGTGTTTAGCATTTCTTTACGATGAATTTGAGAACTATGAGCCTAATGATGATGTCATATTCTGGTTGAAAAAGTACTCTGTATTATATACAAATCAAGGTTACCCATTCAAATAATAGATTAAAAAAGGAGACGATGCCTTTATGAGCATTAATATGATTTCAAAAGATTACCCATACCTTTTAAACAGAGAACAAGCATCCCGTTTTCTAGGAGTAGACCCTAAATCCTTTGATAAATATATACGACCGCACAGTGATCTTTACCGTTTCATGATTGGTGGACAAGAACGGTACACAATAAAATGGTTAATACAATTTATTGAAACACACTCGGCTTAATTTATCGACAGTTGATAAGATGCTAGGTTCGGAATACAATATAGTCGTATTCAACTAGCATTCTATCGACTATTTTTATGAAGGGAATTGATAGCATGGCTAGTATTATTCAAAGAGGGAAATCATATAGGGCTCAAGTTTCTTTATACAAACAAGGCAAGCATAAAAAACTTTCCAAAACTTTTTCAACAAAGAAAGAAGCAGAACTTTGGGCGTTAGAAATGGAATTAGCAAAAGGAGAAGGTAAAGAGCTTGCACACAGAACAACAACCTTTGCGGACTTCTTCGAGAATTGGATTTATCTTGTAAAAGTAAATGACGTGAGAGAAACTACATTTCAAAATTACGTTCGTACTTTAGGGGTTATTCGAAACTTATTTCTGGATATCCAATTAAAAGATTTAAACGATATTGTTGTTCAGAAGAAGATAAATGAGTATGCCAAGACACATTCTCGAAAAACAACACATGAGGTTCTTCTTAAAATCAAAACATCATTACGTGATGCATATGCTCGTGGTTATATTGCTAATGATTTTGCTCGTTTGGTGAAAACACGTGGGGAAAACCCACCCAAGCGAAACAAAGCTTTGTCTATTAAAGACCTTAAAATGCTTCGTAATTATGTTTTACAGCACCCAGAAGATGAATTTAACTTACTTGTCTTACTCGCATTAGAAACGGGTATGCGACGAGGTGAATTATTAGCTATTCGACCAGAAAATTTATACGAGTACGGAATTAAGGTTAGGCACTCAATCAGCCCCACTTCCGATGATACTTCACTAAAAACACAAAATGCAAAACGTGATGTTTCTATCAACAGAGAAGTATATGAGCTTATCCGTAACATTCCCGTTAAAGAGAATGGTTATATTTTTGGCTTTGGTGGCTTTAAACAATCAGAACTTTTAGCTGAATTATTAACGAAATTAAACATTAAAAAAACAACATTCCACGGCTTAAGAGATACGCACGCATCATTTTTATTTTCACAAGATATAGATATTGCGTATGTATCAAAACGATTAGGTCATATCAACATTCAAACAACTCAAAACTACTATCTTGAATTGATGCCAGAAAAAAAGCACCAGCAAGATGCTGATGCTTTAAATCTGTTAAGTTCTTTATGAGGTTCAAGCTGATTTGAACCAACTTGAACCAAAAAACTTTTGTAAACGTTGATACAATAAAGAATTGATTAACGTTTTGAGAACTGAGGTGCACGACGAGCGCCTTTAAGACCGTATTTTTTACGTTCTTTCATACGAGCGTCACGAGTAAGTAAACCTGCACCTTTTAATGCTGGACGGTATTCTGGGTCAGCTTGAAGTAACGCACGAGCGATACCGTGGCGGATTGCGCCAGCTTGACCAGTGTAACCTCCACCGTGAACGTTTACTAATACATCGTATTTTCCGATTGTTTCTGTTTCTTCTAAAGGTTGAACAACTAATTCCTTCACTGCTTTTAATGGGAAGTAGTCGTCAAATTCGCGACCGTTTACGATCATTTTTCCATCGCCAGGTACTAAACGTACACGAGCAGTTGAGCTTTTACGACGTCCTGTACCGTAATATTGTACTGTAGACAATACAAGTCCCTCCTTCTAATTAACCACGAAGTTCGTAAACTTCTGGTTTTTGTGCTTGATGTTTATGATCCGAACCAACATACACATGTAATTTTTTACCTTGTTCGCGTCCAAGTGTGTTTTTCGGTAACATTCCTTTTACAGCTGTTTCAATTAAACGCTCTGGGAATTTTGCAAGCATTTCTTTTGCCGTAGTTTCTTTTAAACCACCTGCATAACCAGTGTGACGGTAGTATACTTTATCATTCCACTTATTACCTGTTAATTGAATTTTTTCAGCGTTGATGACAATTACGAAGTCACCAGTGTCAATATGTGGTGTAAATGTAGGTTTATTTTTACCACGTAAAATAGAAGCAACCTCACTAGCTAGACGACCAAGAGTTTGACCTTCAGCGTCTACTACGTACCATTTACGTTCCACTTCGTTTGCTTTAGCCATATATGTTGTACGCATAAATATTTACCTCCTTAATCAGAAAAAATATCCAAAATCAAATTCGATCTATCTCAATAAACCATAAGTTTCCGGGGCTTAGTGGTTTAAAGAATACCACTACATATAATATAACAGTCAAAATCCAATGTCAAGAAAATGTTACACACGGTTGAGTTGTTTTACATTATTTTTTTACTTATACATTACTTCTTCTAAGTAAAGCCCGTGACTAGGGGATGTTACGCCTGCAAGGCGTCGATCACCTGATGAAAGAGCCTTCTCTACTTCTGCTAGTCCCCGTTTGTTTGCGCCTACTTCTAATAACGTTCCCACTAAAATACGAACCATATTATATAAAAATCCATTTCCAGTAAAGCGAAAGACGAGTTCATCCCGCTCTTCCATTATATCAATCGTATAAATCGTCCGTACTTTATCAGTGACTGTCGTATTGGCAGCACAAAAAGCAGAAAAGTCGTGTGTCCCGACTAATTGTTTTGCCGCTTCTTTCATCTGTTCTATCGCTAGTGGATACGGATAGTAATACGCATAATACCTGCGAAACACATCTGGATATGCTCGCATGATACGATATTGATACGCCTTTTTCACAACATCAAAACGCGCGTGAAAGTCGTTCGGCACTTGTTCTACTTGACGAATGTATATATCATCATCTGTTAACGCATTGAGTGCTTTTTGCCATTTTTCAGGTGCAATGGCTAAAGGGGAATCAAAATGAAACACTTGTCCGATAGCATGCACCCCTTGATCGGTTCTTCCAGAAGCGACGATGAGCGGCATCGATTGCTTGTGCATTTTATCGATGGCAGCTTGAATCACACCTTGTACAGTTCGTCCTTCAGGTTGTATTTGATATCCGTGAAAATACGTTCCGTCATAACTTACGATACACTTATATCGATTCATCTTCATCGCCTCACTACGACCGTACGAAGTAAAGAGCGACCGATAAAAGAAGAATGACGACGAGTGACATCGTTTCTTTCCCTTTCCACGATAATTCTCTTAACTTTGTCCGTCCTTCTCCACCACGATATCCTCTTGCTTCCATCGCAAACGCTAAATCTTCTGCACGTTTAAATGCATTGATGAATAACGGAATGAGCAATGGTACGATGGACTGTAATCGTTCTTTTATCGTTCCATTTGTAAATTTAGCTCCCCGGGCACTTTGCGCTTTAATAATTTTTTCTGTCTCTTGCATTAACGTTGGAATAAACCGTAATGAAATAGACATCATTAACGCAAGTTCATGAACTGGTAACGATAATTTTTTTAATGGACCTAATAAACTTTCCATCCCGTCGGTAATTTCAATTGGTGTGGTCGTCAAGGTTAACAACGTCGTAACGACAATTAAAAAGAAAAAGCGACAGGCGATAAAAATCCCTTGGGTTACCCCGCCTTTATGGATGTCTAACGGTCCAATAGAAACTAAAACAGGACCTGTTTTTGTCATAAAAATATGCAATAAAAACGTAAATAAAATAATCCATAATACCGGTTTTAAGCCACGATAAATAAAACTAAATGGCACTTTCGATAAAATAATTGTGAGCGCAGTAAACGCACCGAGAATCGTATATCCTATCCAGTTATTCGCTAAAAAAACGACCATGACAAATAAAAAAACAGCCATTAGTTTTGCACGTGAATCCAATCGATGAATGACGGAATTCCCTGGAACGTATTGACCTAATATGATTTGCATGAGGCACCTTGTCCTTTCTGCCAAATCGAATAAACAGCTTCAGTTAACTCTTCTAACGTCAACGGCCATTTTGTCACTGGAACGTTGTACTTTTCACACAATTGCTTAAAAATGCGAATCGTTGCTGGAACAGCGATACCTGCTTCTTGTAGCTTTTCACTTTGTTGAAAAATTTCTTTTGGTGTCCCTTCAATATGTACAGAACCTTGATGCATGACAATAATCCGTTCTGCATATCGAGCAGCATCTGCCATATTGTGCGTGACTAACACAGTCGTTAATCCACGTTCTTTATGAAGTTCATAAAACATGTCCATCATTTCTTGCTGTCCTTTCGGATCGAGCCCGGCAGTCGGTTCATCGAGCACAATGACATTTGGTTCCATTGCGAGCACCCCAGCAATGGCAACCCGGCGCATTTGCCCACCACTTAATTCAAATGGCGAACGCTGTAAAAAACTATTGTTTAACCCGACTTGTTTTAAAATAGTCGGAAGCTTTTCTTTTACTGCTTCTACTGACGCACCAAAATTGACTGGACCGTAACAAATATCTTTTTCAATCGTTTCTTCAAACAACTGATGTTCTGGATATTGAAAAACCATCCCGACGTTTTTCCGCACATCGTATAACTCTTTCGATTTCGTTTTAGCCGTAATTGTTTTTTCTCCCATTTGAATCGATCCAGACGTCGGTTTTAATAACCCATTGAGATGTTGGATTAACGTGGACTTTCCAGAGCCTGTATGCCCGATAATTGCGACATATTCTCCAGATGCAATCGACAAATTGACATTTTGCAATGCAACGCGTTCAAATGGTGAGTTCGGCTGATAAATATGATTTAATTGCTCGATTTTAATGTCCATATCGCGTTCACCAACTCTTCTTCTGTCACATATTTTTCAGGCAATGGCATGCCTTTTTCTTGTAGCTGTTCGCTTAACAACACCGAAAAAGGTAAAGCTAGTCCGATGGACGGTAAATTTAGTGGCCGTTCAAAAATTTCTCTCGGTGTTCCTTCTGCAAGTTTTTTTCCTTTATTCATCACAATCATCCGGTCCGCATGGATGACTTCTTCTAAGTCATGTGTGATCGAAATAACAGAAATGTTTTCTTGCTTTTGAAGGAGTCGAACGGTTTCCATTACTTCTTTCCGTCCGATAGGGTCTAACATCGATGTCGATTCATCTAAAATAATGACAGATGGTTTCATTGCTAAAATACCAGCAATCGCTACCCGTTGTTTTTGTCCCCCTGAGAGACGATGTGGCTCTTGATCTAAAAATGCGGACATTTTCACTTTTTCAAGACTATCTGCTATCCGTCGTTTCATTTCTTCTCGTTCGATGCCGATATTTTCTAAACCAAAAGCAACATCATCCCGCACCGTCGTTCCAACGAATTGGTTATCTGGATTTTGAAATACCATCCCGACACGTCGACGAATTTCCCAAATTTCTTCTTCTTTATTCGTTTCGAATCCTTCGACACGAATCACACCTGAGGAAGGCAACAATAACCCATTTAATAATTTCGCCAGTGTTGATTTCCCGGAACCATTATGCCCGACAATAGCTAGCCATTCTCCTTTTTTGACAGAAAAGTTCACATCTTGTAATGCATACGGTCCCTCTTCCCCATATCGAAACGATACGCGTTCTACTTGGATGATTTTTTTCATTTCCCATCCCCCTCGCCTTTGTTCTTCTATGATTGCGCAACCATTCATTCCATTCGCACGCTGTTTTCTTTGAAGTAAAGCATTATTTTGTTGAAAAAGCGAGAGGTACGACTCCATCTCACCACTATCTATTTCTCTTTCTCGACAGTTTATTTCCAAGGAAATAAAAGATTGTCGAATTGCCAATCCGTCTGCTAGTTGCTCAGATTGATTTTGTAGAAAATAAAAAAAGGGCACAGAACTGCATCCTAAATGCTGTCCCGCCCCTTTTACGTTGCTTGAAGATTATACTAATTCAATGATTACCATAGGTGCACCATCACCGCGGCGAGGACCTAATTTTAGAATACGAGTATATCCGCCTTGACGCTCGTCATAACGAGGTGCAATGTCACTGAATAGTTTTTGGATTGCATCTTGTGTTTTACCTTCGTCGTTAACATTAGCTACTTCTTTACGAACAAAAGAAGCCACTTGACGGCGAGCATGTAAATCACCACGTTTACCTAAAGTGATCATTTTATCCATTACACGACGTAATTCCTTCGCTTTCGCTTCGGTTGTTTCGATACGTTCGTTAATGATTAAATCTGTCACAAGGTCACGTAGTAACGCTTTACGTTGTGAACTTGTTCTGCCTAATTTTGCGTATGCCATAAGGATTCCCTCCTTTTGTATTAGTCTTCTTCACGTAATCCTAGACCAAGTTCATTTAATTTAAAACGAACTTCATCCATTGATTTTTTCCCTAGATTACGCACTTTCATCATATCGTCTTCCGACTTTTGGGTTAATTCTTGAACAGTATTAATCCCAGCACGTTTTAAACAGTTGTAAGAACGAACAGAAAGATCAAGTTCTTCAATTGTCATTTCAAGAACTTTTTCTTTTTGGTCTTCTTCTTTTTCAACCATGATGGTTGTTGTTTTCGCTTCTTCAGTTAAGTTAACGAAAATGTTAAGGTGTTCTGTTAGAATTTTAGCTGCTAGTGAAACTGCTTCATCTGGACGAATGCTACCATTAGTCCAAACATCAAGCGTTAACTTATCAAAGTTTGTGTTTTGACCAACACGTGTGTTTTCCACTTGGTATGTCACACGAGAAATAGGTGTGTAAATAGAGTCAATTGGAATTACACCAATTGGTTGCTCATCACTTTTATTTCCTTCTGCTGGTACATAACCGCGCCCACGTTTAGCAGTCAATTTCATGTGCAGGTGAGCACCTTTTGCTAACGTTGCAATATGAAGATCTGGGTTTAAAATTTCAACATCGCTATCATGTGTAATATCCGCTGCTGTTACTACCCCTTCATCAGACACATCAATCTCTAATGTTTTTTCTTCATCTGAGTAGATTTTCATTGCTAACTTTTTCAAGTTTAAAATGATCATCGTTACATCTTCTACAACGCCTTCAATTGTAGAAAATTCGTGCAATACACCATCAATGTGCACTGATGTCACTGCAGCACCTGGGAGAGATGATAGAAGGATACGACGTAAGGAGTTCCCTAGTGTAGTACCATATCCCCGTTCCAGTGGTTCTACAACAAACTTCCCATAAGTGGCATCATTACTTAACTCAACCGTTTCAATTCTTGGTTTTTCGATCTCAATCATTAAAATTAAACCCTCCTTCAAAACGTCGAAACCCCGGTTAGGCTTCTTTGGAAGTCTAACCGAAATTCCCGATAAGACAGTTGTCGGGCCATGCCTGCTTTATAGAAAAGCAGTGTTACTTTTCCATTATAGACAGAAACCTTATTAGTATACAGTCAAACCGTAATTATACACGACGACGTTTTGGTGGACGGCAACCGTTATGTGGAACAGGAGTTACGTCACGAATCGCTGTTACTTCAAGACCAGTTGCTTGAAGTGCACGAATCGCAGCCTCACGACCTCCACCAGGACCTTTAACTGTTACTTCTACAGTTTTCATTCCGTTTTCCATTGCTGTTTTTGCAGTTGTTTCTGCAGCCATTTGTGCAGCGAATGGAGTAGCTTTACGAGAACCTTTGAAGCCTAGTGCACCAGCACTTGACCAAGAAATAACGTTACCATGTACGTCTGAAATTGTTACAATCGTGTTGTTAAATGTTGAACGAATATGGGCAATACCAGATTCGATATTTTTTTTCACGCGACGTTTACGTGAAACTGTTTTACGCTTTGCCATAGTTTAAAGAACCTCCTTCTTTCATTATTTTTTCTTGTTCGCAATAGTACGACGAGGACCTTTACGTGTGCGAGCATTGTTTTTCGTATTTTGACCACGAACTGGTAAACCACGACGGTGGCGGATACCACGGTAACTTCCAATTTCCATTAAACGTTTGACGTTTAAAGAAATTTCACGACGTAAGTCACCTTCTACTTTGTATGCGTCAATAATTTCACGAATTTTGTTTAATTCTTCTTCTGTTAAGTCACGAACGCGAGTGTCCTCAGAAACGCCAGCTTTCGCTAAAATTTCTTGTGAAGTCGGACGTCCGATTCCATAAATGTATGTTAAAGAAATCACTACACGTTTATCACGTGGAATGTCTACACCTGCAATACGAGCCATAAGTAGTGCACCTCCTTATTTCTTAGCCTTGTCTTTGTTTATGCTTAGGATTTTCGCAAATGATCATTACTTTTCCTTTACGACGAATTACTTTACATTTTTCACAAATCGGTTTAACCGATGGTTTAACCTTCATTTTTCCTAACCTCCTTAAAATGTACGGAGTATTGTTTTATTTATAGCGATACGTAATACGACCGCGTGATAAGTCATACGGAGACAATTCTACAGTTACTTTATCGCCAGGTAAAATGCGAATAAAGTGCATGCGAATTTTACCTGATACATGAGCTAAAACGACGTGGCCATTTTCTAGCTCTACTTTAAACATTGCATTTGGTAAAGTGTCAATGACGGTGCCCTCTAGTTCAATTACATCTTCTTTCGCCAAAGATTTGCTCTCCCTTCTTACATTCATTTAAAATCTGACGCTTATCATTACCCTATTACAGCCGCTTGTAACCACCCGAAGGTGAGTTTTATGCAACGCGAGCTGGGAGCTGTATTCCTAAAACATCTGATAACCCGATCATGAATTAGGGACACTAACATATAAGCGCCATTTCCTGCAAATCGTTACTGCCTTTGTTCTACATTGTAGCCGAATTTTCCTTGACAAAAACACGATTGTTCTCAAAAAAACATTATATCTTTTTCGGCATAAAATTACACCTTTTTTCTTTTGTTTTTTTGGGCAGGTCATTTGCTTTGAATGGATTTTGTCATTCTTTTCATTCAAAAACCAACTTGATTATTCGCCAAGTAGACGATAAACATCTTCTGTTACAGTTTGAATGTCTTGGTTCCCATTAATGGCACGAAGGTATCCTTTTTCTTGATAAAAATCAAGTAAAGGTTGTTGTTGAGAAGCATTCACTTCTAACCGTTTCGCTACTGTTTCAGGTTTATCATCATCACGTTGGATCAGCGCTGCTTGGTCTTTATCACAGACGCCTTCTTCTTTTGGTGGATTAAACATAACATGGTATGTTGCACCGCAAACTGGACATACACGACGACCTGTTAAACGTTCCATTAAATCGTTCGTATCAACATCGATATTAATCACATGATTAATTGTACGATTTAAATCATTCATAATGGTTTCTAACGCTTCTGCTTGAGCAACTGTACGAGGAAACCCATCCAATAAAAAGCCATTTTGACAATCATCTTTAGCTAATCGCTCGCGTACAATACCGATTGTTACTTCATCGGGAACAAGTTCACCAGCATCCATAAATGATTTTGCTTTTTCACCAAGTGGTGTACCTTCTTTCATTGCTGCTCGAAACATATCGCCAGTTGAAATATGAGGGATGCCATATTTTTCAACAATTTTTTCGGCTTGTGTACCTTTACCGGCACCAGGAAGCCCCATTAATACTAGATTCATCGAATCCCCCCTGAATTCATAAACAGATTGGAAAAAAGAACGGTGGAAAGGAAACATCCAACCCACTTTTCTCTTTTCTACTACTTACTTAATAAAACCACGATAATGACGTTTTACAAGTTGGCTTTCAATTGTTTTCATCGTTTCAAGTGCTACGCCGATGACAATTAGCAAACTCGTACCACCAATTTGAATGGAGGTAGGAAGCTTTGCAATCGCTGAAAAGAAGACAGGTATAATCGCAACTACGGCTAAGAAGATTGAGCCCACAGGCGTTAACCGAAGTAATACTTTTGTTACATAATTTTGTGTCTCTTTACCTGGACGATATCCCGGTATATAGCCACCTTGTTTTTTCAAGTTATCTGCCATTTGCTCTGGATTCACTTGAACAAACGTATAGAAATATGTGAACAAAATAATTAACGTCACATAAATCACCATTCCGACTGGTTTTGTATAATCAAATGTTTCAATAATCCATGTTGTTACATTGTTCTGTCCAAAAAACTGAGCAATCGTTGGTGGAGTTACTAAGAAACTAATTGCAAAGATTACTGGAATAACCCCTGCAGCGTTTACTTTTAACGGTAAGAATGTTGATTGTCCACCGTATGTTTTTTCACCGACAACGCGCTTTGCATATTGAACTGGAATTTTCCGTAATCCTTGTTGGATAAAAATAACCCCAACAATGATCGCTAAAATAGCTAAGAAAATTAATAACACGGTAACAATTTGAACAAAAAGCTGATCGTGATTTCCATCAAAGTACTTAGCGTATATTTGAACAAGACCATTTGGAATTGCAGCTACAATCCCTGCAAAAATGATAATCGAAATACCGTTTCCGACACCATGTGCAGTAATTTGTTCTCCAAGCCACATTAAAAACGCTGTACCTGCCGTTAAGATTAATCCAATGTATAGATAGGTCATAACAGAGTCATTTTCAATTAGACCTGGATACATATTGTTGAAGCCAAAGCTCATTCCAATTGCTTGAATAAATCCTAAAATAATTGTGAAGTAGCGTGTTGTCTGATTTAATTTTCGACGCCCTACTTCCCCTTGTTTTGCCCATTCACTAAACTTAGGCACTACATCCATTTGCAATAATTGCATGATAATGGATGCGGTGATGTAAGGCATAATGCCCATTGCAAAAATCGAGAAGTTCGCTAGTGCACCCCCACCAAATGTATTGAGGACTCCAAAAACTCCGAGTTCATCCTGAATTTTTAAAAGATCTCGATTTACATTTGGTACAGGAATATGAACTCCAATTCGAAAGACAATGAGCATTAATAGTGTAAAGAGCACTTTCCGGCGAATATCACTTGCGCGCATGATATTGGAGATGGTTTGAAACATTAGATCACCTCAGCTGTTCCGCCAGCTGCTTCGATAGCTTCTTTTGCAGACGCTGAAAACTTATTTGCTTTCACCGCTAATTTTACTTCTAATTTTCCGTTACCTAAGATTTTCACACCGTCTTTTTCGTTACTTACTACACCATTTTCAATTAATAAAGCAGGTGTAACTTCCGTACCTTCTGCGAAACAGTTTAATTGTTCCACATTAACAACGGCATATTCTTTACGGAATGGATTATAGAATCCACGTTTTGGTAAACGACGGTATAAAGGAGTTTGACCCCCTTCAAAACCTGGACGAACGCCACCGCCTGAACGCGATTTTTGACCTTTTTGTCCACGACCGCTTGTTTTACCGTTTCCAGTTGCGATTCCACGACCTACACGATTACGAGTATGACGAGCACCTTCTGTAGCTTTTAATTCGTGAAGTTTCATGTTGGCACCTCCCTGTTTATAAACTTTTTTGATTAAGCGTCAATTTCTTTAACTGTTACTAAGTGAGATACTTTATTCACCATTCCACGCATTGCTGCGTTGTCTTCTTTCACGACTGTTTGATGTAATTTACGTAACCCTAGTGCTTCAACAGTTTGACGTTGATCTCCCGGACGACCAATTAAACTGCGTGTGAGGGTAATTTCTAATTTTTTAGCCATTGTATGTCCCTCCTTATCCTAACAGTTCTTCTACAGTCTTACCGCGAAGTTTCGCAACCTCTTCGATTGTTTGTAATGATTGTAAACCAGTGAGAGTTGCACGGATCATGTTGATTGGTGTGTTAGAACCGTATGATTTAGATAAAATATCACCGATACCAGCAAGTTCTAATACCGCACGTACAGGACCACCAGCGATAACTCCAGTACCTTCGATAGCTGGTTTTAAAAGAACTTCTCCAGCTCCGAATTCACCAACGGTTTCATGAGGAATTGTAGTTCCTACCATTGGTACTTCAATTAAGTTTTTCTTCGCATCTTCAATTGCTTTACGAATAGCTTCTGGTACTTCTTGTGCTTTACCTGTACCGAAACCAACGTGACCGTTTTTATCACCGACAACAACTAATGCAGCAAAGCGGAAACGACGACCACCTTTTACTACTTTTGCTACGCGGTTAACCGTAACAACACGTTCTTCTAATTCTAACTTATTAGAATCAATACGACGCATTCAGTGTCCCTCCTTTTTTAATTAGAATTTTAAGCCAGCTTCACGAGCAGCTTCTGCTAATGCTTTTACACGGCCATGATATAAGTATCCACCGCGGTCAAATACTACTGATTCTACACCTTTTTCCATTGCACGTTTTGCAACTAATTCGCCAACTTTTGTAGCAGCTTCGATGTTTCCACCGTTTTGAAGTGCAAGATCTTTATCTAAAGTTGAAGCACTTGCTAACGTTACGCCGTTTTCATCATCAATGACTTGAACGGAAATATGTTGGTTTGAACGGAAAACGTTTAAACGTGGACGTTCAGCAGTACCAGATAATTTACCACGAACACGAGCATGTCTTTTCTTACGTACCACATTTTTATCTGGTTTCGTAATCATAACACGTCACTCCTTTCCTTTAACTACCGGCCTTATTTACCAGTTTTACCTTCTTTACGACGTACATATTCACCTTCATAACGAATACCTTTACCTTTGTAAGGCTCTGGTGGGCGAACGGCACGAATGTTTGCAGCAAGCGCACCTACACGCTCTTTGCTAATTCCTTTTACAATTACTTTTGTATTTTCAGGAACTTCGATTTCGATACCTTTTTCTGGTTCGAACTCAACTGGGTGAGAGTAACCAACGTTAAGTACTAATTTCGTACCTTGTTTTTGTGCACGGTAACCAACACCTGTGATTTCTAATGCTTTCGCAAATCCAGCAGAAACACCTTCTACCATGTTTGAGATTAAGCTACGTGTTGTTCCGTGTAATGAACGATGCTCTTTGCTGTCTGTTGGACGAGCAACAAGAATTTCTTTTTCATTAATTGTAATTTCCATATCGGGATGGAAAGAACGAGTTAATTCACCTTTAGGTCCTTTAACAGTGATTTCTGTACTGTTCTTTGTCACTGTTACACCGTTTGGGATTTCAATTGGTTTTAAACCGATACGAGACATTATTGTGCACCTCCGTTCTCTTTTAAATAAATTACCATACGTATGCTAAAATTTCGCCGCCAACTTGTTTTTGACGTGCTTCACGATCTGTCATGATACCTTGAGAAGTAGAAACGATCGCAATACCGATACCGTTTAACACGCGTGGAACTTCGTTTGCTTTTGCGTAAACACGAAGACCTGGTTTAGAAATACGTTTTAAACCTGTGATTACACGCTCGTTATTTTGACCATATTTTAAGAAGATTCGGATGATACCTTGCTTGTTATCTTCCACGAATTCTACATCGCGTACGAAACCTTCTTGTTTTAAAATGTTAGCAACCTCTTTTTTAATATTAGATGCAGGAACTTCTAATTTCTCATGGCGAACCATATTCGCGTTACGAATACGAGTAAGCATGTCTGCAATAGGGTCTGTCATCACCATAAGGGAATACCTCCTTCCTTAGTTGAACTGTATTACCAGCTTGCTTTTTTCACGCCAGGAATTTGTCCTTTGTAAGCAAGTTCACGGAAACAAATACGGCATAATTTAAATTTACGTATAACTGAATGTGGGCGTCCACAACGTTCGCAACGTGTATATTCCCGCACTTTAAACTTTTGGGTGCGTTGTTGTTTGGCGATCATCGATTTCTTTGCCACGACTGTCCCTCCTTTATGCCTTTATTCACATTATTTTTTAAATGGCATTCCGATTAACGTTAATAATTCACGAGCTTCTTCATCTGTGTTAGCAGTTGTAACTACAACGATATCCATACCACGAACTTTTGTTACTTTATCGTAATCAATTTCAGGGAAAATTAATTGTTCACGAATCCCTAAAGTGTAGTTTCCACGTCCGTCAAATGCCTTTTTAGAAACACCGCGGAAGTCACGTACACGTGGAAGAGATACAGAAATTAATTTATCTAAGAATTCATACATACGATCTGCACGAAGTGTTACTTTCGCACCGATAGGCATACCTTCACGTAATTTGAATCCTGCGATTGATTTTTTCGCACGAGTAATTAATGGTTTTTGACCAGTAATTAATGCAAGCTCTTCTACTGCTGCATCAAGTGCTTTAGAGTTTGTAACCGCGTCACCGATACCCATGTTGACAACGATTTTTTCGATTTTAGGTACTTCCATGATTGAGCTATAGTTGAATTTTTCCATGAGTGCTGGAATAATTTCTTTTTGATAACGATTTTTAAGACGATTCATCAGTGGACCTCCTTTCACCAAATACTAATTACTTATCTAACGTTTCGCCAGATTTCTTCGCTACACGAACTTTTTTATCGTCCACTACTTGGTAACCAACGCGTGTTGGCTCTCCAGTTTTCGGATCGATTGGCATAACATTCGAAACGTGAATTGCAGCTTCTGTTTCGATAATGCCACCTTGTGGGTTAACTTGAGAAGGTTTCGCGTGTTTTTTCACGATGTTTACACCTTCAACGACTACACGATCTTTTTTAGGAAATGCTTCTAGAATAATACCTTGTTTTCCTTTATCTTTCCCAGAAATAACCATGACTTTATCGCCTTTTTTTACATGCATCTGTCTTTGGCACCTCCTTGAAAAGGCTACTTTTTATTTTCTATTAAAGAACTTCAGGAGCTAATGAAATAATTTTCATGAAGTCTTTATCACGAAGCTCACGAGCAACAGGTCCGAAAATACGTGTACCACGTGGGCTTTTGTCATCACGAATGATTACAGCAGCGTTTTCATCGAATTTAATATAAGAACCGTCCGCACGACGTACTCCACTTTTAGTACGAACAACTACCGCTTTAACAACGTCACCTTTTTTGACAACGCCTCCTGGTGTTGCTTGTTTTACCGTACACACGATAATATCACCGATGTTCGCTGTTTTACGACCAGAACCGCCAAGCACTTTAATTGTTAATACTTCACGAGCTCCAGAGTTGTCAGCAACTTTTAAACGAGTTTCTTGTTGGATCATTGAAAGAAACCTCCTTTCAAATTCACATCAAAATGACGTATTTGGTTAAATGATAACTGCTTCTTCAACAATTTCCACTAAACGGAAACGTTTGTCTTTTGAAAGCGGGCGAGTTTCCATAATACGAACGATATCGCCGATTTTCGCTTGATTTTGCTCATCATGAGCTTTATATTTTTTTGAAACCTTTACACGTTTACCGTATAAAGAATGTTTTTTGTAAGTCTCAACAACGACTGTAATGGTTTTATCCATTTTGTCTGAAACAACACGGCCAGTTAAAACTTTACGTTGGTTGCGTTCGCTCATTCGCACGAAACCTCCTTTTTAATTATTTCGAAACATTAATTTCTCTTTCACGTAAGATCGTTTTCATACGAGCAATACCTTTACGAACTTCACGAATTCGAGCTGGGTTTTCTAATTGACCAGTTGCCAATTGAAAACGAAGGTTAAATAACTCTTCTTTCAAAGATTTTACTTTTTGCTCGATTTCGCCAGTGGTTAAGTCACGAATTTCATTAGCCTTCATTTGATTCACCACCAACTTCTTCACGTTTTACGAACTTAGTTTTAATTGGAAGCTTGTGAGCTGCAAGACGTAACGCTTCGCGAGCTACCTCTTCTGGCACACCAGCAATTTCAAACATGATTTTACCAGGTTTTACTACAGCTACCCATCCTTCAGGAGCCCCTTTACCAGAACCCATGCGGACTTCTAGAGGTTTTGCTGTGTAAGGTTTATGTGGGAAAATTTTAATCCAAACTTTACCGCCACGTTTCATATAACGAGTCATTGCAATACGAGAAGCTTCGATTTGACGGCTTGTAATCCAAGAAGATTCTACTGCTTGTAGTCCGTATTCACCGAATGCAACTTCTGTGCCACCTTTCGCACGACCACGCATTTTTCCACGATGTTCACGACGGTATTTTACACGTTTAGGCATTAACATAATTATTTTCCTCCTTCCTTTTTGTTGTTACCTTTCGTTGGAAGGACTTCTCCACGGTAAATCCATACTTTTACGCCAATTTTACCATAAGTAGTATCAGCTTCAGCTGTACCGTAGTCGATGTCAGCGCGAAGTGTATGAAGTGGAACTGTTCCCTCACTATAAGATTCACTACGTGCGATATCAGCGCCACCTAAGCGACCAGAAACTTCCGTTTTAATACCTTGTGCTCCTGCGCGCATAGAACGTTGAATCACTTGTTTCATAGCACGACGGAAAGATACACGATTTTCTAATTGACGTGCAACGTTTTCCGCTACTAATTTAGCATCTAAATCAGGACGTTTGATTTCTAAAATGTTGATATGAACGCGTTTGCCTGTTAATTCATTAAGAGATTTACGAAGCGCTTCTACTTCAGAACCGCCTTTACCGATTACCATACCAGGCTTAGCTGTTGAAATTGTAATGTTAACACGATTTGAAGCACGTTCGATTTCAACTTTTGAAACTGATGCTGTTTTTAAACGTTTTTCAATATATTCACGAATTTTTAAATCTTCATGAAGAAGATCTGCATAATCTTTACCAGCGAACCATCTTGACTCCCAATCACGAATAAATCCGACACGAAGTCCAATTGGATTAACTTTTTGACCCACGCATTATCCCTCCTTTTTTTCAGTTACCACTAATGTTACGTGGCTTGTGCGTTTGTTAATTTGGCTTGCACGTCCTTGTGCACGTGGACGGAAACGTTTTAACGTTGGACCTTCATTTACGTATGCTTCAACAACTACTAAGTTGTTTACATCCATATCATAGTTGTGCTCTGCGTTTGCGATTGCAGAATTTAATACTTTTTCCACAACCGGTGAAGCAGACTTAGGGGTATGACGTAAAATTGCGATTGCTTCTCCTACTTGTTTACCGCGAATTAAATCAACGACAAGACGAACTTTACGAGGAGCAATGCGAACATTTTTTGCGACTGCTTTCGCTTGCATAGAAAGTACCTCCTCTCAATTAGCGTTTTGTTTTCTTATCATCACCAGCATGGCTTTTGTACGTACGAGTTGGTGCGAATTCACCAAATTTATGGCCTACCATATCTTCCGTAACATATACTGGCACATGTTTACGACCATCATAAACAGCGATTGTGTGTCCGATGAATTCTGGGAAAATTGTTGAACGACGAGACCAAGTTTTGATCACACGTTTTTCATTCTTTTCATTTAATACTTCCACTTTCTTGATTAAATGATCATCAACAAAAGGTCCTTTTTTTAAGCTGCGACCCATGTAGAAACCTCCCTTCGTGACTCTACTACGGTTCCTGTGAACCGTAGTACAATCCCGTTATTTTTTACGACGACGAATGATGTATTTATCCGTATCTTTGTTTTTCTTACGTGTTTTGTAACCAAGTGTTGGTTTACCCCAAGGTGTTAATGGAGACTTACGTCCGATTGGAGCACGACCTTCACCACCACCGTGTGGATGGTCATTAGGGTTCATAACAGATCCACGAACTGTAGGACGAACGCCTAACCAACGAGAACGACCTGCTTTACCAACATTGATAAGTTCATGTTCGATGTTACCTACTTGACCGATAGATGCGCGGCATGCAGATAATACCATGCGAACTTCACCAGAAGCTAAACGTACGATAACGTATTTACCTTCTTTACCAAGAAGTTGTGCTTCTGTTCCTGCAGAACGAACTAATTGTCCGCCTTTACCAGGTTTTAATTCGACGTTGTGGATAACTGTACCCACTGGAATATTTGCTAGTGGTAATGCATTACCTAATTTGATATCTGCATTTTCACCTGACATAACTTCCATACCAACTTTTAAACCTTTTGGCGCTAAGATGTAACGTTTTTCACCATCGGCATAGTTGATTAAAGCGATATTTGCAGAACGGTTTGGATCATATTCAATTGTAGCAACGCGTCCTGGTATTCCATCTTTGTTACGTTTAAAATCGATTACACGATATTGACGTTTGTGTCCACCACCTTGGTGACGAACAGTAATACGGCCTTGGTTGTTACGACCAGCTTTTTTGCTTAATGGTTGTAACAATGTTTTTTCTGGTTTGTCCGTTGTAATTTCAGCGAAATCTAACGTTGACATATTACGACGACCATTTGTTGTAGCTTTATACTTTTTAATCGCCACGATGTTTCCCTCCTTTGCTTATAAATTAAGCTTCAAATAGTTCGATTTCTTTGCTGTCAGCAGTTAAAGTCACGATAGCTTTTTTACGTTTTGGTGTATAACCAGTATGACGACCAACACGTTTTAATTTACCATCATAGTTTTGGATGTTTACTTTTTCTACTTTCACTTCAAAGATTTCTTCTACTGCTTTTTTTACTTCTGTACGATTTGCACGAGTATCAACTTCGAAAGTGTACTTTTTATCAGCCACTAAATCCATTGTACGCTCAGTAATAACGGGGCGCTTAATAATATCGCGAGGATCTTTCATTATCCAAGCACCTCCTCTACTTTTGCAACCGCTTCTTTCGTAAATACTACTTTATCGTGTTTTAACAAGTCTAGTACGTTAACTTCTGTTGCTTCAATAACAGAAACGCCTGAAATGTTACGAGCTGATAATATTACGTTATCACTCTCACCTGTAGTTACGATTAATGCTTTACGATCACAAGAAAGATTTTGTAAGATACCCACCATTTCTTTCGTTTTTGGAGCATCAAATTGTAAGTTTTCTAATACTACTAATTCGCTAGCGTTTACCTTGCTAGAAAGCGCAGATTTAATTGCTAAACGACGTGCTTTTTTCGGTAATTTATACGCATAAGAACGTGGTGTAGGACCAAATACCGTTCCACCACCTACCCATTGTGGAGAACGAATAGAACCTTGGCGAGCACGACCCGTACCTTTTTGACGCCATGGTTTACGTCCACCGCCTCGCACTTCTGAGCGTGTTTTTGTATTATGTGTCCCTTGACGTAATGAAGCTTGTTGCATTAACACTGCTTCGTGTAATACATGTTCGTTTGGTTCAATACCAAATACAGAATCAAGAAGTTCGATTTCTCCTACAGTAGAACCACTTTGATTATAAAGAGCCACTTTTGGCATGCGTTTTCCTCCTTTCCGATAAATCTTTAGTTAGCTTTCACAGCTGCTTGAATTTTTACGAAACCTTTTTTAGCACCCGGTACGTTACCTTTTACTAATAGTAGATTGCGTTCTACGTCAACTTTTACAACTTCAAGGTTTTGAATTGTAATTATTTCTCCACCCATACGACCTGGTAAAGCTTTAGCTTTAAACACACGGTTTGGTGCTACTGGACCCATTGAACCAGGACCACGATGGTAGTGAGATCCGTGTCCCATTGGACCACGCGCTTGATTATGACGTTTGATTGCGCCTTGGAAACCTTTCCCTTTAGATGTACCAGTTACGTCAATCACGTCACCATCTTTAAAGATATCCACTTTCACCTCTTGACCTACTTCGTACTCATCGATATTCATACCAGTAAATTCTTTTACGAAGCGCTTAGGCGCAGTGTTTGCTTTCGTAGCATGACCTTGCTCTGCTTTGTTTTGACGAGATGCTTTTTTATCATCAAAACCTAATTGAACTGCTTCATAACCGTCTGCTTCGATTGTTTTCTTTTGAAGAACAACGTTTGGAGCAGCTTCGATTACTGTTACAGGAATTACATCACCATTTTCAGCGAAAATTTGAGTCATTCCAATTTTCTTACCTAAGATTCCTTTTGCCATTATTTCCACCTCCTACATATTTGGGATTATGATTATAATTTAATTTCGATATCTACACCTGATGGAAGATCAAGACGCATTAATGAATCAACTGTTTGTGGAGTTGGATTCACGATATCAATTAAACGCTTATGTGTACGCATTTCGAACTGTTCGCGAGAATCTTTATATTTGTGTACCGCACGAAGAACTGTATAAACTGATTTTTCAGTTGGAAGCGGAATTGGACCAGATACACCAGCACCAGAACGCTTTGCAGTTTCTACAATTTTTTCAGCTGATTGATCAAGAATTCTGTGATCATAAGCTTTTAAACGAATACGAATTTTCTCTTTTGCCATTATTTCCCCTCCTTTTTCGCCCATTTTATGAAATAGACATTCTCCGCAGAAATTTCCTAACCTACCCGCCATGGCAAAGGGGCCGGGTGTGTCAGCAACCTTCCGCATCATCGCAGTCACAGACCAACATTGTCTATTATATAGAAATAATAAACCACATGCAAGTTTTTTTTGAATAAAAACAGTGACTTTGATATTATATCTTTTTTTAAACCAAAACGCAATAGAATTATTCAAAAAGTGAAGGGCGCTCGGTCAGGGGCGACAAGCATAAGACGGCTTGCGTAATGAGGTGATTTTTCCTCATGGAGCAAGATGGCTTATGACTCGAGCCCCTAGCGCACGGAACTGGATTACGCAAAAAGTGGAGGACGCTTGCTTAATTATTTACTAGATATATATTTATTGCTTCCAGGAAGTTTTTTGACTTCGTTCCAGGCTTCGATTGCTTTTTCACGACTTTTCCTTTTATTTTTCGGGTCAGCAAAAAAGTCGCGAATGAATTGATTGTATTCAAACTGAGGTGCAATGTTTTTCTTGTATGAAGGGTCTTTCTTTCGTTCTTCTTCTTCATACCAAGCATTTACTACATCACGATATGTTTTTCCAACATTATTTTTAAAATAGTTTTGGATATACGTGGAGAAATGGAACTTGGGAATTACCGTTTTAAAAAATATTCTTACATTTTGACTACAACGATGATTTTCTGTAATAACTGTATCAAGACTTAAATCTACCTGTGGTTCAGCCTTCTTATTAATCCTTGATTTTTTGATAGGCTTCATTATCGCACCCGTACGGAGAAATGTTTCAATCCTGTTGGAAATCCCTATTTTAGAGCCAGAAGCACTTATTCCATTTTCCTTACAAAAAGATTGTAACTCTGTTTTTAACCAATAGAAATCCTTAAAACTTTCTACACTTATATCTCTTGTTAGATTTGGTCTCATACATTACACCCCTACCTTTACTCATTTCACACTATAGATCATTTGTTCTAATTTAACATAGCAGATGTAACCAAAAACACAAGATAAAGAAGATCTTTTTAGGCACATTCCATTATTTCCAATAAAATTGTCATCCCATAGTAAGTTCCAACAGGCGATTTAAAATTTGTTTCTACTATGTATAGAAGAAACTATTCTTCATTTCGTTTTTTTGAAGAGATTAGATATAACTTTTTTGTATATCTCCGTTCTATTCCTATTTAATAATCCACCCATCTATTGATGTTACACTTTTTAATAGAATTCGTTGAACTCAAAAAAACCTCTTAGTATGAAAACTAAGAGGTTTTTATAAAATGTTTTAATTACTCAATGATAGTAGCTACAACGCCTGCGCCTACAGTACGTCCACCTTCACGAATTGAGAATTTAGTACCTTCTTCAATCGCGATTGGAGCAATTAATTCTACTTGCATTTCGATGTTGTCACCAGGCATTACCATTTCTACGCCTTCAGGAAGACCGATTGTACCAGTAACGTCTGTTGTACGGAAGTAGAATTGTGGGCGGTAGTTAGCGAAGAATGGAGTATGACGTCCACCTTCTTCTTTAGAAAGAACGTAAACTTCCGCTTTGAATTTTGTGTGTGCTTTAACTGTACCGGGTTTAGCTAGTACTTGACCACGTTGGATGTCCTCACGAGCTACACCACGAAGTAATGCACCGATGTTGTCACCAGCTTCAGCTTGATCAAGAAGTTTACGGAACATTTCTACACCAGTTACAGTTGTTTTAGTAGGTTCGTCAGTTAAACCTAAGATTTCAACTTCGTCACCAACTTTAACTACACCACGTTCTACACGTCCTGTAGCAACTGTACCACGACCAGTGATTGAGAAAACGTCCTCAACTGGCATCATGAATGGTTTGTCAGTGTCACGTTCTGGAGTTGGGATGTACTCGTCAACTGCAGCCATAAGTTCAAGGATTTTTTCTTCCCATTCTGCTTCACCTTCAAGAGCTTTAAGAGCAGAACCTTTGATTACAGGTACATCGTCACCTGGGAAGTCGTATTCAGAAAGAAGTTCACGAACTTCCATTTCAACTAATTCTAATAATTCTTCGTCGTCTACCATGTCACATTTGTTTAAGAATACAACAATGTAAGGTACACCTACTTGACGAGATAAAAGAATGTGCTCACGAGTTTGTGGCATTGGACCATCAGCAGCAGATACTACTAGGATACCACCGTCCATTTGAGCAGCACCAGTGATCATGTTTTTAACGTAGTCAGCATGCCCTGGGCAGTCAACGTGTGCATAGTGACGGTTTTCAGTTTCATACTCAACGTGTGAAGTAGAAATTGTGATACCGCGTTCGCGTTCTTCAGGAGCACCGTCGATTTGATCGTAAGCGCGTGCTTCCCCACCACCGCGTTTAGCAAGTACAGTAGTGATTGCAGCTGTTAAAGTTGTTTTACCATGGTCAACGTGACCGATTGTCCCGATGTTAACATGGGGTTTCGTGCGTTCGTATTTTTCTTTAGCCATTATGAAAATCCTCCCTTAATAACTTGGTTCTATTGTGACTAAGAAAGAGGCATTTGCTAGCAAAGTCACTCTTTCTTTAGCTTACAATAAAAGCAATTATTTAACAATATAATTGATGTGACAAATTTAAATTATTCGCCACCGTTTGCTTTTTTAATGATTTCTTCAGAAATACTTTTCGGTACTTCTTCATAGTGGTCGAAAGTCATGGTGTATGTTCCACGACCTTGTGTTTTTGAACGAAGAGTTGTTGCGTATCCAAACATTTCTGAAAGTGGAACGAAAGCTTTTACAACTTGCGCGTTACCACGAGCTTCCATACCTTCTACGCGTCCACGACGAGAAGTTACATCACCCATGATGTCACCCATATACTCTTCTGGAATAACAACTTCTACTTTCACAATTGGTTCTAAGATAACTGGTTTACATTTTGTTTTTGCTTGTTTTAACGCCATAGAAGCAGCAATTTTGAAGGCCATTTCATTTGAGTCAACGTCATGGTAAGATCCATCAAATAATTTTGCTTTTACGTCGATTACAGGGTAACCTGCAAGCAATCCATTTTGTAACGCATCTTCTAAACCATGTTGTACAGATGGAATGTATTCACGAGGAACAACACCACCAACGATTGCGTTTTCGAATTCAAAGCCAGCGCCTTCTTCGTTTGGAGCAAATTCAATCCAAACGTGACCGTATTGACCACGACCACCAGATTGGCGTACGAATTTACCTTCACATTCAGCTGCTTGACGAAGTGTTTCACGGTATGCAACTTGAGGTGCACCTACATTCGCTTCTACTTTGAATTCACGACGTAAACGGTCAACGATGATATCAAGGTGCAGTTCACCCATACCAGCGATAATTGTTTGACCAGTTTCTTCGTTTGTTTCTGTACGGAATGTTGGATCTTCTTCTGCAAGTTTCGCAAGAGCAACACCCATTTTATCTTGGTCTGCTTTTGTTTTTGGTTCAATTGCAACCGAGATAACTGGTTCTGGGAATTCCATTGATTCAAGAATAACTTCTTCTTTTTCAGCACAAAGTGTATCCCCTGTTCCAGTATCTTTTAATCCAACTGCTGCTGCGATGTCACCAGCGTATACTTCGCTGATTTCTTCACGAGAGTTAGCATGCATTTGTAAGATACGTCCTAAACGTTCACGTTTCCCTTTTGTTGAGTTAAGAACGTACGTACCTGCACTAGCAACACCAGAATATACGCGGAAGAATGTTAATTTACCAACGAATGGGTCTGTCATAACTTTAAACGCAAGAGCTGAAAATGGCTCGCTGTCGTCTGCATGACGTTCTACTTCTGTACCATCAGGTAACGTACCTTTAATAGATTCGATATCTGTTGGTGCTGGTAAATAATCAAGTACTGCATCAAGAACTAATTGAACCCCTTTGTTTTTGAAAGCAGAACCACAAAGTACTGGATAGAATTCAACAGCTAATGTCGCTTTACGGATAGCCGCTTTAAGCTCTTCAACTGTAATTTCTTCTCCTTCTAAGTACTTCATCATTAATTCTTCATCAAAGTCTGCAACAGCTTCGATTAAAGAAGCACGAAGTTCTTCTGCTTTATCTGCAAATTCTGCAGGGATTTCTGCTTCTTCGATGTCTGTACCTAAATCGTTTTTATATAAATATGCTTTTTGCTCTACTAAATCAATAATTCCGTTAAATTGGTCTTCTGCACCAATTGGGAATTGAATTGGATGAGCATTAGCTTGTAGACGATCGTGTAATGTACCTACAGAGTATAAGAAGTCCGCACCTGTTTTATCCATTTTGTTAACGAATACGATACGTGGAACTTTATACGTTGTTGCTTGACGCCAAACTGTTTCAGTTTGAGGTTCTACACCTGATTGCGCATCAAGTACTGCCACCGCACCATCAAGTACACGTAAAGAGCGTTCAACTTCTACTGTGAAGTCTACGTGTCCTGGTGTATCGATTACGTTTAAACGGTGACCTTTCCATTGAGCAGTTGTCGCAGCTGATGTGATCGTAATACCACGTTCTTGCTCTTGTTCCATCCAGTCCATTTGAGAAGCACCTTCATGTGTTTCACCAATTTTATGGATTTTACCAGTATAATAAAGGATACGCTCAGTTGTTGTTGTTTTACCAGCGTCAATGTGAGCCATAATACCGATATTACGAGTATTTTCTAAGGAGAACTCTCTTGGCATTCGTCTTTCTCCTCCCATTTATTTTAGTTAATATTATTTTACCAACGATAATGAGCAAATGCTTTGTTCGCTTCTGCCATTTTGTGTGTTTCTTCGCGTTTCTTCACTGATGCACCAGTGTTGTTAGCTGCATCCATGATTTCGTTCGCTAAACGCTCTTCCATTGTTTTTTCACCACGAAGACGCGCATAGTTTACTAACCAACGAAGACCTAAAGTTTGACGACGTTCAGGGCGAACTTCTACCGGTACTTGGTAGTTGGCACCCCCTACACGACGTGCTTTAACTTCTAATACTGGCATGATGTTTTTAAGTGCTTGTTCAAACACTTCCATCGGTTCGTTACCAGTACGTTCTTTAATTAATGCAAATGAATTGTAAAGGATGTTTTGTGCCACACCACGTTTTCCATCAACCATGATACGGTTGATTAAACGTGTTACTAATTTAGAGTTATAAATTGGATCTGGCATTACATCGCGTTTTTCAACTGGACCTTTACGAGGCATATTGTCCCCTCCTTCCGATAATTTCTATCTTATTTATTCCCTTATTTAGGGCGTTTTGTTCCGTATTTAGAACGACCTTGTTTACGTCCATCAACACCTGCAGTATCTAATGCACCACGAACGATGTGATAACGTACCCCCGGTAAGTCTTTTACACGTCCACCGCGAATAAGTACAACACTGTGTTCTTGTAAGTTATGACCAATACCTGGGATGTAAGCTGTTACTTCAATACCGTTTGTTAAACGAACACGAGCATATTTACGTAAAGCTGAGTTCGGTTTTTTCGGTGTCATTGTACCAACACGAGTACATACGCCCCGTTTTTGTGGTGAAGAAACGTCAGTTTGTGCTTTTTTAAAGCTGTTATACCCTTTGTTAAGTGCTGGTGAGTCAGATTTTTGCATTTTATCATGACGACCTTTACGCACTAATTGGTTAATTGTAGGCATCCTTTTTCCTCCCTTCCTACTTTCATTTAAGACCACTCATCCAGGTGGTTCATCTTAGGACAAAAATAAGTTTTTGCCCATAAAGAGTAGACTCTTTACGAGCAAAAACAGTTATCCCTTTACCATAGCAACCGTTGCTGCACCGACTTCAATTCCACATGCCTTTCCGAGTTTTTTCATCGAATCGACATATTGCACCGGCACCTGTAACGTTTGTGCTAAATCTAACACTTTATTCGTTACATTGCAATTTGCATCTTTTGCAATAATAACTACTTCGATGTTGCCATTTTTTAAGGCTTTCATCGTTTGTTTCGTGCCGATAATACAACAACTTTTATCAGTTGATGCTACTTTATCATAAGACATTTTCATATCCTCCAAAGCAACATGGATTTATGATTTCCTCATACATCACGTCATGTTCATAAGGTATTATTTAAGCACTTTGCTATCATATCACCTTTTGAAGTAAGTTGTCAACTCTCTTTTTAATCTTGTGCGATAGTAGATTCTTCGTCGATTACTTCTTCTTTTTCGACTGGTTCTACTTGTGTATTACGGTATCGTAACATCCCTGTACCAGCTGGGATTAATTTACCGATAATAACATTCTCTTTTAATCCTAGTAATTCATCGCGTTTACCTTTGATTGCAGCATCTGTTAAGACGCGTGTTGTTTCTTGGAACGAAGCTGCTGATAAAAATGAATCTGTTTCAAGCGATGCTTTCGTAATACCAAGAAGTTCTGGACGACCAAGTGCAGGCTGTTTTCCTTCTAACAACACTTGCTCATTGGCATCTTTGAATTGATGGATTTCCACAAGAGAACCTGGAAGAATATCTGTTGCACCAGATTCCACCACACGAATTTTACGAAGCATTTGGCGAACCATTACTTCTACGTGTTTGTCTCCGATTTCTACCCCTTGCATACGGTATACTTTTTGAACTTCGCGTAAAACATATTCTTGAACACCTTGAATACCTTTAATTTTAAGAAGTTCTTTCGGATCAATAGAACCTTCTGTAATTTCATCTCCAGCTTGTACTTTATCACCAAGAGTCACTTTTAATCTTGCTCCATACGGAATTTGGTACGTGCGTGTTTCGATTGCACATTCTACAGAAACTTCCACACGTTCTTTGGAATCGTTAATGTCTGAAACTGTACCAGTAATTTCCGTAATAACCGCTTTCCCTTTCGGATTACGCGCTTCGAATAACTCTTGAATACGCGGTAAACCTTGGGTGATGTCGTCTCCTGCTACCCCACCGGTATGGAACGTACGCATCGTCAACTGTGTACCTGGTTCCCCGATAGATTGTGCAGCGATAATACCTACCGCTTCCCCAACTTCCACGTCAGCTCCTGTAGCAAGGTTACGTCCGTAACATTTTTTACATACACCGTGACGAGTATCACAAGTGAAGACAGAGCGAATCACTACTTCTTCAATACCGCTATCTTCAATTTCTTTTGCAGTATCTTCTGTAATTAATTCATTTTTATGCACAATGATATCGCCTGTTTCCGGATGACGAACGGTTTGGAATGCTGTACGACCTACAAGGCGATCGTAAAGTGATTCAATCAATTCATTGCCTTCTTTAATTGCAGATACATGAAGACCGCGATCGGTTCCACAATCATCTTCCCGAACGATAACGTCTTGGGCTACGTCAACGAGACGACGTGTTAAGTAACCTGAGTCAGCCGTTTTAAGCGCTGTATCCGCAAGACCTTTACGCGCACCATGTGTAGAAATGAAGTACTCCAATACGGTTAATCCTTCACGGAAGCTTGATTTAATCGGTAATTCGATAATTCGACCAGCTGGGTTGGCCATTAGACCACGCATCCCTGCAAGTTGCGTAAAGTTTGATGCGTTACCACGGGCACCAGAGTCACTCATCATGAAGATTGGGTTCGTTGAGTCGAGTGATTTCATTAAACGTGATTGAATCACTTCTTTCGCCTCACCCCAAATAGAAATAACTCGTTCATACCGTTCATCTTCGGTAATTAAACCACGACGGAATTGTTTTAAAACACGTGCTACTTTATCTTCTGCTTCTTGTAAGATTTCTTGTTTTTCAGGAAGAACGACGATATCAGAAACACCAATTGTAATCCCTGCTTTTGTAGAGTATTTAAAGCCTAAGTCTTTCATGCGGTCAAGCATTTTAGACGTTTCTGTTGTTTGATAACGTTTAAAAACTTCTGCAATTATTTTTCCTAAGAAACCTTTTTTAAATGGTGAAACAAGTTCACGTTTTTCAAACTCCTCTTTAATATTTGTACCGAATGGCACAAAATATTTGTCGGGTGTTTGTTGTTCTAAGTTATAGATTGTCGGCTCATTCATATAAGGGAATGAATCCGGTAAAATTTCGTTAAAGATTAATTTACCAACTGTTGTTAATAACAATTGATTTTTTTGTTGTTCAGGGAACTCACAGTTTATAAATGATGCTGCTGGTAACGCAATTCGTGTATGCAAATGAACGTAGCCATTTTGGTATGCTAATATCGCCTCATTCACATCTTTGAAAATAGTACCTTCTCCGTATGCACCTTTTCGTTCTAGTGTTAAATAATAATTTCCTAATACCATATCTTGAGACGGTGTAACGACCGGTTTTCCATCTTTTGGATTTAGAATATTTTGTGCTGCAAGCATTAATAAACGAGCTTCTGCTTGTGCTTCTGCTGAAAGCGGTACGTGAACCGCCATTTGGTCACCATCAAAATCCGCATTATACGCTGTACAAACGAGTGGATGAAGTTTAATCGCACGACCTTCTACTAGCGTTGGTTCGAATGCTTGAATACCTAAACGGTGAAGGGTCGGTGCACGGTTTAATAAGACCGGATGTTCTTTAATAACTTCTTCAAGGACATCCCAAACTTCTGCATGCACACGTTCAATTTTACGTTTTGCACTTTTAATGTTATGTGCTAAACCTCTTTCTACTAATTCTTTCATCACAAAAGGTTTGAATAGTTCAAGCGCCATTTCTTTCGGTAAACCACATTGGTACATTTTAAGGTTTGGACCAACTACAATTACCGAACGACCTGAGTAATCAACACGTTTACCAAGTAAGTTTTGACGGAAACGACCTTGTTTCCCTTTCAACATATGAGAAAGAGATTTTAACGGACGATTTCCTGGACCAGTTACCGGACGGCCACGACGACCGTTATCGATTAACGCATCAACTGCTTCTTGAAGCATCCGTTTTTCATTTTGTACGATAATGTTTGGTGCACCTAAATCTAATAAACGTTTTAAACGGTTATTACGGTTAATCACACGACGATAAAGATCGTTTAAGTCACTTGTCGCAAAACGCCCACCGTCTAGTTGAACCATCGGGCGAAGTTCTGGCGGAATAACAGGCAGTACATCTAATACCATCCATGATGGATTGTTACCAGATGAACGGAACGCTTCAATTACTTCTAAACGTTTAATTGCACGCGTACGGCGTTGTCCTTGTGCTGTATTTAATTCCTCACGAAGCGCTTCAACTTCTTTATCTAAATCAATATCGTACAGTAATTTACGAATCGCTTCTGCTCCCATTTGAGCTTGGAAAGAATGACCGTACTTTTCTACGTAAGTACGATATTCTTTTTCCGATAATAGTTGTTTCTTTTCAAGCGGTGTATCGCCTGGTTCTGTTACAACGTAAGAAGCGAAGTAAATAACTTCTTCTAGCGCGCGGGGACTCATATCGAGTACAAGTCCCATGCGGCTTGGAATACCTTTAAAATACCAAATATGGCTGACAGGCGCAGCTAATTCAATATGACCCATACGTTCACGACGTACTTTTGCACGTGTCACTTCTACGCCACAGCGATCACAAACGACACCTTTATAACGAACACGTTTATATTTTCCACAATGACATTCCCAGTCTTTTGTAGGACCAAAAATGCGTTCACAGAACAAACCATCTTTTTCCGGTTTTAACGTACGATAATTAATCGTTTCCGGTTTTTTTACTTCACCATAAGACCATGAACGGATTTTATCCGGTGAAGCTAGACCAATTTTCATATATTCAAAGTTATTAACATCTAACAAGGAGCCTACCTCCCTTTTCGCATCCAGGTTTTTCCTTATTAAGCTTCTGTGTCCACATCAGCATCGACATTTAAATTTAATTTTTCTGCTGATGGTGTATCTTCATCATCAAGGTCACGCATTTCAATTTCTTCTTCATCGCCCGATAGAATTTTTACATCCATACCGAGACTTTGCAATTCTTTAATAAGTACTTTGAATGATTCCGGAACACCTGGTTCAGGAACATTGTCACCTTTGACAATTGCTTCGTATGTTTTCACACGACCAACTACATCATCTGATTTTACGGTTAAGATTTCTTGTAGTGTATATGCTGCTCCATATGCTTCAAGTGCCCAAACTTCCATCTCACCGAAACGTTGTCCACCGAATTGTGCTTTCCCTCCGAGTGGTTGTTGCGTTACAAGTGAGTAAGGACCTGTAGAACGAGCATGTAATTTATCATCAACCATGTGAGCAAGTTTGATCATATACATAACCCCGACAGAAACACGGTTGTCTAACGGTTCACCTGTACGTCCATCATAAAGGACTGTTTTTCCGTCGCGTGGTAATCCAGCTTCTTCTAATGTTGACCAAACATCTTCTTCGTTTGCTCCGTCAAATACAGGAGTTGCTACGTGAATACCTAACTCACGAGCAGCCATTCCTAAATGAAGCTCTAATACTTGACCTATGTTCATCCGAGAAGGTACCCCAAGTGGATTTAACATAATATCAATTGGTGTCCCGTCTGGTAAGAACGGCATTTCTTCTTCCGGTAAAATACGAGAGATAACCCCTTTGTTACCGTGACGACCGGCCATTTTATCCCCTTGGTGAATTTTACGTTTTTGTACGATAAACACACGTACTAATTGGTTAACACCTGGTGGTAATTCATCTCCATCTTCTCGATTAAATACTTTCACATCTAGGACAATTCCGCCCCCACCATGCGGTACACGTAAAGATGTATCACGTACTTCCCGTGCTTTTTCACCAAAGATAGCATGTAATAGACGTTCTTCTGCTGTTAATTCTGTTACACCTTTTGGCGTTACTTTACCAACTAAAATATCTCCGTCTACTACTTCTGCACCGATACGAATAATTCCACGGTCATCTAAATTACGAAGTGCATCTTCCCCAACGTTTGGAATGTCGCGTGTAATTTCTTCAGGACCTAATTTTGTATCACGTGCTTCTGATTCATATTCTTCAATGTGAATCGATGTATATACATCATCTTTCACAAGACGTTCACTCATAATAATCGCATCTTCATAGTTGTAACCTTCCCATGTCATAAAGCCAACAAGAACGTTACGTCCTAATGCTAATTCGCCATTATCCATCGATGGACCATCGGCTAAAATTTCACCTTTTTTCACACGATCGCCAGCTTTTACGATTGGGCGTTGGTTGTAGCAAGTTCCTTGGTTAGAACGAACAAATTTTAATAATGGATAAGAAACAAAATCACCTTGTACTTCATTTCCATCTACTACTTCTACGCGACGAATTTTAATTTCATCTGCTTCTACGTATTCCACAATTCCTTCATGTTTCGATACAATTGCGGCACCTGAGTCTTTCCCTGACACATACTCCATCCCTGTACCGACAATTGGTGCTTCTGGACGCATTAATGGAACAGCTTGACGTTGCATGTTCGCACCCATTAGCGCACGGTTCGAGTCATCATTTTCTAAGAAAGGAATACAAGCCGTCGCAGCGGACACTACTTGTTTTGGTGATACATCCATGTAGTCGATGTTTTCTCGTTTTGTAATAATGTTTTCCCCGCGGAAACGAGCGATAACATCTTCATCTAAAAATTCACCCTGTTCACCTAAACGAGCGTTCGCTTGGGCTACTACGTAATTATCTTCTTCGTCTGCTGTTAAGTAATGGATAACATCTGTCACACGACCTGTTTCTGGGTCAACACGACGATATGGCGTTTCGATAAATCCATATGCATTTACTTTCGCAAAAGAAGATAACGAGTTAATTAACCCGATATTCGGTCCCTCTGGCGTTTCAATTGGACACATACGACCATAGTGAGAATAGTGAACGTCACGCACTTCGAATCCTGCGCGTTCACGTGTTAACCCACCAGGACCTAATGCTGATAAACGACGTTTATGTGTTAATTCAGCTAATGGGTTTGTTTGGTCCATAAATTGCGACAATTGCGAACTACCAAAGAACTCTTTAATAGATGCAATAACCGGACGAATGTTAATTAACGCTTGAGGTGTAATAGAGTTTGTATCTTGAATCGACATTCTTTCACGTACTACACGTTCCATACGAGATAACCCGATTCGGAATTGGTTTTGTAAAAGTTCCCCTACAGAGCGCAAACGACGGTTACCTAGATGATCAATATCATCTGTGAATCCAACACCATGTAGTAGATTGAAGAAGTAGCTAATAGAAGCGATGATATCAGCTGCTGTAATGTGTTTCACTTCTTTTTCCACATTGTTATTGCCGATAACCGTAATAGTTTGTTCTACATCTGCACCTTGGCTAACAGAGATTTCAAATGCCTGTAAAAAGACTTCTTCGTCTTCTAATACTCCACCGTTTGGTTTTACCGAATACACTGCAAGATTTTCTTCTAATGCTGGTAGAATACGATCTAATTTACGACGATCTAAAATTTCGCCTGCTTCCATTAAAATTTCACCTGTTTCAGGATCGACCACTGGTTTCGCAAGCTTTTGGTTAAACAAACGGTTTTTAATATGAAGTTTTTTATTAATTTTATAGCGTCCAACATTCGCTAAATCGTATCGTTTCGGATCAAAGAAACGTGAAACTAATAGACTTTTAGCATTTTCCACTGTTGGAGGTTCTCCAGGACGAAGACGTTCATAAATTTCTAATAACGCTTTTTCTACGCTATCTGTATTGTCTTTTTCAAGTGTATTGCGTAAATACTCATTATCTCCGATTAAATCGATGATTTCTTGATCAGACCCAAACCCAAGTGCACGTAAAAGGACCGTTACTGGCAGTTTACGCGTCCGGTCAATACGAACATATACAACATCTTTTGCATCTGTTTCGTATTCTAACCATGCCCCACGGTTTGGAATAACGGTAGCAGTAAACCCTTTTTTACCGTTTTTATCGATTTTTTCACTATAGTAAACACTCGGTGAACGTACGAGCTGAGATACAATGACCCGTTCTGCACCATTGATAATGAAGGTACCTGTTTCGGTCATCAACGGGAAATCACCCATAAATACTTCTTGCTCTTTTACTTCACCTGTTTCTTTATTGATGAGACGTACTTTTACGCGAAGAGGCGCCGAATATGTAACATCACGGTTTTTCGACTCTTCTACCGAATATTTCGGTTCTCCTAAACTGTAATCAATAAATTCTAAAACTAAATTTCCTGTAAAATCCTCGATTGGGGAGATATCGTGAAACATCTCTTTTAATCCCTCATCAAGAAACCATTGGTATGAAGCTGTTTGAATTTCAATTAAATTAGGTAATTCTAACACTTCTGAAATTCGTGCATAGCTTCTACGTTGGCGGTGGCGTCCGTACTGAACTAGTTGATCTGTCAACTGATTCACCCCTCTAATCCAGCTTTTTATCAACTGTATTCGATCTAGTGTTTTGACTAGACAAAAAAGAAAATGGTTTCACAATCGAAAACCATATTCTTACACACTGATGATGGTAAAGTTTTTCCCATTTTATTTTCTTTTATACATAGTAATAAGAAAAAGATAGAAAAACCATCTATTTATGAATACATTGGCATTTTACAATGCTATCATAAACATGTCAATGAGTCAAGATTTTTTTGCTTGAATAATAAAATATCCTTTTTTCTTCGTCACAACTTCTACATCCGCAAAAATAGATGCTAATTTATCTAATGCAGATGGTGCTCCTTGCTTCTTTTGAATCACAATCCACAATTCTCCGCCTGGCGCTAAATGCGCATAAGCATCTTCAAATAACTGATGCACAACCGCTTTCCCTGCACGAATCGGCGGATTTGAAATAATAGTAGAAAAATCTTTTTTTTCTACTTGTTCAAACAAATAACTTTTCTTTATATGAACGTTTTGCACATTATTTTGCGCCGCATTTTCTTCCGCTAACGACAAGGCACGTTCGTTCACGTCAATCATCCATACTTGTTTTTCTGGATATGTTTTTGCCACGTACAATCCGATTGGCCCGTATCCACAGCCTACATCCAAAACGGAATCACCATCGGAAATATCGAGCGCTTCTACTAACACACGCGTGCCAAAATCTAAATCATTTTTCGAAAACACTCCTGCATCCGTTGTAAAACGAAACATTTCTCCACTAATCGTCGTTGTATACGTCGTCCGATTACTTTCTGAAGTAGGTTTGTCTGTATAGTAATGATCAGCCATGGTCTCACTCTTTTCTACTCATGTTTTCGCTACCTTCATAGTTAAAACTACTTTTTCGCTGTTCTCTCCTAATATTGGTTCGCCAAAAGCAAATAAATTCCTTTCTAGCAACCCGCTTTCGTTCTCTAACTATTTACTTTAAAAACCAACGAAAAAAAGCTCGCTATAGTAGCGAGCTTTTTATTTGTGAAAACAATTATTTTACAGTTACTTTAGCGCCTACCTCTTCAAGTTTCGCTTTGATTTCTTCAGCTTCTTCTTTCGCAACGCCTTCTTTAATTGGTTTTGGAGCTCCGTCAACTAATTCTTTAGCGTCTTTTAAGCCTAAGCCAGTGATTTCGCGAACTACTTTAATTACTTTGATTTTACCTGCGCCTGCTTCTTCTAAAACAACGTCAAATTCAGTTTGTTCAGCGTCGCCACCTGCTTCAGCACCGCCACCAACTACTGCTACAGGAGCAGCTGCAGTTACACCAAATTCTTCTTCAATTGCTTTAACTAAGTCGTTTAATTCTAAAACAGTCATCTCTTTAATCGCTTCAATGATTTGTTCTTTCGTCATGTTATTTTTCCTCCTTAACATTCGTTATAATTTTTATACTAACCGTAATCTAAACTTACGCACCTTGTTCTTCTTTTTGTTCTGCAACTGCTTTCGTTGCAAGAGCAAAGTTACGCATTGGTGCTTGAAGCACGCTAAGAAGCATAGAAAGTAATCCTTCGCGAGATGGAAGTTCAGCGATTGCTTTCACTTCATCTACTGGAGTAATATTACCTTCGATAATACCAGCCTTAATTTCTAATGCTTCGTGTGTTTTTGCGAAATCATTTAAAACTTTAGCTGAAGCCACTGCATCTTCACTATTGAAAGCAATAGCTGTTGGTCCAACTAAAAATTCATTGATTTCTCCAAAACCAGTTTCTTCTGCTGCACGGCGAGATAATGTATTTTTATATACTTTAAACTCACAACCAGCTTCACGAAGTTGTTTACGAAGTTCTGTTACTTCTGCAACATTTAAACCACGGTAATCAACTAAAACTGTTGATTTACTATCTTTTAATTTCGCTGTAATTTCAGCAACTTGTGCTGCTTTTCTTTCGATTGCTGCGTTCATGATTACACCTCCTATAGAAAAGTACCATACCGCAAACAAAAAGCACCTCCAAAGACATGGAGGTGCTTAGAATAAACGTATATACGATCTATTCGTTCACACACCTCGGTAGGAAATTAAGCTAAAAAGCACCTACTGTCTACGGTATGAAATCTATTAACTTTTCAACCACCGATAATTATACCGGGAGCTATCATCATTGTCAATTATTTTTTTACGATATCTTGTGTATTCACACGGATACCAGGACCCATTGTAGAAGCGATTGTTACGCTTTTCATGTACGTACCTTTCGCCGCTGCTGGTTTTGCTTTCACAATTGCGTCTACCATTGCAAGGATGTTTTCTTGTAGTTTTTCGTTATCAAACGATTTTTTACCAACTGGAACTTGAACGTTACCAGCTTTATCTATACGGTATTCTACTTTACCAGCTTTAATATCGTTGATTGCTTTTGTTACATCAAATGTTACTGTACCTGTTTTAGGATTTGGCATTAAACCTTTAGGACCTAATACACGACCTAATTTACCAACTTCAGCCATCATGTCTGGAGTTGCTACAACAACGTCAAAATCAAACCAACCTTGATTAATTTTGTTGATGTATTCTACATCGCCAACATAATCTGCACCTGCAGCTTCTGCTTCTTTTAGTTTTTCACCTTTTGCGAAAACTAAAACTTTTTGAGTTTTACCTGTACCATTTGGTAATACTACCGCACCACGAATTTGTTGATCCGCTTTTTTAGGGTCCACTCCTAAACGAAATGCTAATTCAATTGTTTCATCGAAATTTGCAACTGCAGTTTCTTTTACTAATCCAACTGCTTCTGTTAAATCATAAGATTTTTGACGGTCAATTTTTTTTGCCGCCTCTACATATTTTTTTCCGCGTTTTGCCATTTTAAAAATGTCCTCCTCTTTTGTGGTTTTAACGGATAGACCTCCCACGAATAAAGGCTGCAAACAAGGGAACTCCCACGCTTACAACCTTTCATTACAAGAGAGAATTAGTCTTCAATCACAATTCCCATACTACGTGCTGTACCTTCAACCATACGCATAGCAGCTTCCACATCAGCCGCATTTAAATCCGGCATTTTTGTTTCTGCGATTTCGCGAACTTTATCGCGTTTTACTGTTGCTACTTTTTTACGGTTTGGTTCACCTGAAGCAGTATCGATACCAGCTGCCTTTTTAAGAAGAACGGCTGCCGGTGGAGTTTTTGTGATGAATGTAAATGAACGGTCCTCAAATACCGTAATTTCAACTGGAATAATTAAACCAGCTTGATCAGCAGTACGAGCGTTGAACTCTTTACAGAATCCCATAATGTTAACACCAGCTTGACCTAATGCTGGACCTACCGGTGGAGCTGGATTCGCTTTACCTGCAGGGATTTGTAATTTTACCATTTTGATTACTTTTTTAGCCACGAGACACACCTCCTTAAGTCCGTGATGTGGTACATGGACATATAGTCCTCCCACTCATATAAACATATTGATTATATATCATAATCAATTTTTGTCTCAAAGACAATAAAGAACATTAAAATCTTATCATTTGTCCGAAAAAAATTCAAGAAAAATAATTAGATTTTTTCAATTTGCGAAAAATCTAATTCCACTGGCGTTTCACGACCGAACATATCGACTTGAACAGTAACACGTTTTTTATCCATATCAATTTCGATAATTGGCCCCATTTGATTAGCAAATGGACCTTCTTTTACTTTAACTGTTTCTTCTAATTCGAAGTCAAAGTCTGATGGGAAATCCATCCCCATTTGTTTTAAAATTCGATCTGCTTCTTCTTCTAATAATGGTGTAGGTCTACTTCCTGCACCTGCTGAACCAACGAACCCAGTAACTCCTGGTGTGTTACGAACAACATACCAAGAATCGTCTGTCATAATCATTTCTACAATGACATACCCTGGGAAGATTCGTTTTTTCGTAATTTTTTCTTTTCCATTTTTTATTTCGCGTTCCTCTTCTTCTGGAACGACTACACGAAAAATTTTATCTTGCATACCCATTGATTCTACACGTTTTTCAAGGTTCGTTTTCACTCGATTTTCATACCCTGAATACGTGTGTAATACATACCATCTTTTTTCCATAAACATTAGGACTAAACGTCCTTCCCTCCTTAATTAGGACAAGTCTTTAATCAAAAAGCGGAGGGCGCTCGTTCAGGGGCGACAAGCATAAGATGGATTGCGGAATGAGATGTTCTTTCCTCATGGAGCAATACAGCTTATGACTCAAGCCCCTAGCGCCCGCAGCTAGATTAATCAAAAAGCGGAGGGAGGCTTGCTTAGCGACAGAGTAATAAGGCGCACGATGGAAGAGGCGTCTCTTTGCCTCTGGAATCGGGTGACTTATTACGGCAGTCGCTAGCCTCCCGGAGCTAGATTAATCAAAAAGCGGAGATGGGCTCGTTTAACGACGGAGCTATAAGGCAAAGAGCGAAAGAGGCGGGCTTTGCCTCTGTAGCACTTTTCCTTATAGCAGAAGTTGTTAGCCCATCGCAGCTAGATGATCAAAAAGCGGAAGACGCTTGCTCAGGGACGACAAGCAATACAGCTTATGCCTTGAATCCCTAGCGTCGCATTATTTTCCCGCTTTTCATCATTTGTTTTCCTATACAATGACCAACTTACGTAACACGTGTTTCACTCGCGATAACGATTACTTACTTTGTAATCCAACCAACGAGCGAAGATAATCCAAAATCAACAAGTGCAAAAAAAGCAGCAAAAAATATAACTGTTAACAATACAGTTACAGTATAACGAGTTAATTCTTCTCGTTTTGGCCAAGATACTTTTTTTGTCTCGCTTTTTACTTCACCCAAAAATCGAACTGGTTTTTTGAAGTCTGCCATGATTGTACCTCCAAGGTCATTCTATTACTTCGCTTCTTTGTGCAACGTGTGTGCATTACAACGACTACAAAATTTCTTTATCTCTAAACGCATCTGACTCGCTTCTGTACTTTTAACCGTTGAATAATTACGGGTGCCACAATTAATGCAAGCTAATGACACTTTCTTTTTCATGTAAATCCCCCAAAACATACTTTTTGGAATTTTTCCCTCTATCGAATTTATCATAGTAACGGAAAGCATGTCAACAAAGCATATAGTAGATAATAAGAAGGAAAAGAAGTAGGTTTATCTACCTACTTCCCCTGCTTCTAACGAACGTTCTAATTTTCGTTTTACTCGTTGCAATGCATTGTCAATCGATTTTACATGTCGGTTTAAATCTTCTGAAATTTCTTGGTACGACCGTCCATCTAAATAAAGCATTAATACTTGTTTTTCTAATTCACTTAATACTTCGGACATTTTCTCTTCAATGGCCATCAGTTCTTCTTGATTAATAATTAACTGTGCCGGATCCATTACTTTTGAACCCGTAATAACGTCTAATAAAGTGCGATCAGATTCATCATCAAAAATTGGTTTATCTAATGAAACATACGAATTTAAGGGAATATGTTTTTGTCGTGTAGCTGTTTTAATTGCTGTAATGATTTGTCTCGTTACACATAATTCTGCAAATGCTTTAAAGGAGGAAGGTTTATCTTCCTTGAAATCTCGAATCGCTTTATATAATCCAATCATTCCTTCTTGGAAAATATCTTCTCGATCGGCTCCGATTAAAAAGTACGATCTCGTTTTTGCTCTGACAAAATGTTTATATTTATGAATGATAAACTCTAATGCTTGCGCATCCCCATTTCTCCCCATTGTGACTAATTCTGCATCTGTTAAATCACGATATTCCACCAATACTTGATTCTTTTTTAAGCTCATGCCCATTCCTCCGATCGCTATCCTTTATTTTTTAAGGTGCATTTCCTCTCCGTAGCTGTTCTAATTTTTCCGTTACTTCTTTTGGAAAAACATCTGAAACGGTTACTTTTTGTTGATTGCGAGGTGCTTGCATTTCACCAATATCGACCTCAATATCCTTGCGCATTTTTTCAATCTCCCTCAATAATTCCCTTGCAGAAATACGTAAAGCCCCTTGCCCAAAAATTTGCCATTGTTCTGTATAGTCACTCGTTGCGACTGTAATTTGTGTTTTGGCGTTATTTAATTGTATAGCCAACTTTTCAATTTTTTTATCTGCAATTTCTTTTTCTTGCGTATAAATCACTTCCACACCAGCATAGGTAGATGTTTTTTCCACACCTTTTTGTAGGTGGGCGTCAAACACAACGATGACACGAAGTCCTTTATATGCCTTATATTCCGCCATCATTTCCACTAGTTGATCCCGCGCTTTAGCAAAGTCTTCTTCTTTTAATTTTTGCAAATCATACGAAGCGCCGATAACGTTATAACCGTCTACAAGTAAAATCTCCATCGCTATTCTCCGGTTACCGCTCGTTTTCGAAAGACTTCATACATCAATAAACTGCCTGCGACACTAGCATTTAACGATGTAACTTGTCCTTTCATCGGCAATGAATAGACGAAGTCACAGTGCTTTAATACGAGTCGACTAATGCCTTTTCCTTCGCTCCCGATGACGATTGCAAGTGGCATATCTCCATCTAATGAGCGAAAATCATCTTTCGCAGAAGCATCGGTACCGACAATCCATACACCGCGTTGTTTTAACTCTTCTATCGTTTGCGCTAAGTTTGTGACACGACAAACCGGTACATATTCGATCGCTCCCGCTGATGTTTTTGCTACAACGGCCGTTAATTGCGCCGAACGTCGATTCGGAATAATAATGCCATGTGCACCAACAGCATCTGCTGTTCGCATAATCGAACCAAGATTATGGGGATCTTCTATTTCATCTAAAATAAGAAAGAATGGTTGCTCCTTTTTTTCTTCTGCTGCTTGAAATAAATCATCTAATGACGCATAAGAATAAGGGGCAACCGATGCAACAACCCCTTGGTGTTGCATCGCGCCATGAACGGGACCAATAAGCCCGTCAATTTTTTGTTTTGGTACGTGTTGAACAACGATTTTCTTTTGTTTAGCTAATTCTTTCACTTTTTGTACTTGCCCTTTTTGAGTGCCTTCTGCAATCAAAATTTTATTAATCGGCCGGTTCGCTTTTAATGCTTCGATGACTGGGTTTTTCCCAACGATCCATTCTTCATTATGAACTTGTTCCACCATTTTCTGTCCCTTCTTCTACAACCTTTATCGTGAAATCAATGATTTCATGGAGTCGGTCTGTTGATTGTTGTAAATATAAATATCCAAGTAAAGCTTCCATACCGGTTGAAAGACGATACGTTTTCATATCTGTATTTTTTGGTGATGCGTGTGATTTCGCATTTCTTCCTCGCTTAATAATTTGCACTTCTTCATCTGTTAGCATTTCTGCTTCTAAAAGTGCATATGCGACTCTTGCTTGCGCTTTTGCTGATACGTAATGCGTCGCTGCTTGATGCAATTTATTCGGTCGTACCTTTCCTTGCTCAATTAAGTATCGACGAATATACGTTTCTAAAATGGCATCTCCCATATACGCCAGCGCAAGACCATTTAATTGTCTTACCTCTTGTTTTTCCATTATCCTCTTCTCCAACGAATTCCTTGTGGTGTATCTTCTAAGATGATTCCTTGTTCTTTTAATTGATCACGAATTTGATCTGCTAACTGAAAATGCCTCTCTTTTCTTGCTTTGTTACGTTTTTGAATCAGCTCTTCTATTTCTTCGTCTAATAGCGCCTCTTTTGTTTCCATATTAATGCCTAATACCGTTAAAATTTCGTTAAATATTTGTAAAAATTCCATTAATACTTTTTCTGTCGTATTCGTTTCTTGTAAATATTTATTTGCTTCTTTTGCTAATTCAAATAAAATCGATACGGCATTCGCTGTATTAAAATCATCATCCATTTCTTCGATGAATCGGTCGCGGTATTGTCCGATAGTCGCTAACCATTCATCGTCTTTTTCCCCTAAATTCACCGTTTTTTCGAGTCGATGCTTCACATTTTGAAGAACCGTTTGAATTCGTTCAAATCCATTTTGTGCACTTTGAATCAATTCCTCGTTGAAGTTGATTGGGTGTCTGTAATGGACCGATAACATGAAAAAGCGAATGACTTGCGGAGAATATTGTTGAATGATGTCATGAACTAAAATAAAGTTTCCAAGTGACTTCGACATTTTCTCATTGTTGATATTAATATATCCATTATGCATCCAATAGTTAGCAAATGGTTTTCCTGTCATCGCTTCTGATTGGGCGATTTCATTTTCATGATGCGGGAATGTTAAATCGTGTCCACCTGCATGGATGTCAATTGTTTCCCCTAAATATTTATGAATCATTGCAGAACATTCAATATGCCATCCTGGACGACCTTTGCCCCACGGACTATCCCAAGAAATTTCGCCTTCTTTTTCTGCTTTCCATAACGCAAAGTCTAATGGGTCTTCTTTTTTATCCCCAACAGTAATTCTTGCTCCCGCTTGCAATTCATCCACCGGTTGTTGCGAAAGCTTTCCGTATCCTTCAAACTCGCGCGTTCTAAAATACACATCGCCATCTACTTCATAGGCAAATCCTTTTTCGACTAACGTTTCAATAAAGGAAATGATTTCTGGAATACATTCCGTTACCCGCGGATGAACGTCTGCTTGTTTCACTCCAAGCGCACTTACATCTTCAAAATAAGCTTGGATAAAACGCTCTGCAATCGTCGTCACGTCTGTATTTAATTCTTTTGCTGCTTTAATTAATTTATCATCTACATCGGTAAAGTTTGATACATATTGCACGTCATATCCACGATATTCAAAATAACGACGAACGGTATCAAATACAATCGCCGGTCTCGCATTTCCGATATGAATATAGTTGTATACCGTAGGTCCGCACACGTACATTTTTACTTTCCCTTGCTCCAACGGTTCAAACGGCTCTTTTTTTCTTGTTAATGTATTATAAATTTGAATTGCCATTTTCCTTTTCACTCCTTATGTTTTGTTCCAATTGTTGTTTTAGTTGTTGAATTTCTTCTTCTAATCGTTGCATCCGGTCCGCTACTGGATCTGGTAATTCGTGATGATTTAATTGATGCGTTACTCGTTTTCCATCTTGCACAACGACACGTCCAGGAATGCCAACGACTGTTGAATTAGGCGGTACATTTTTTAAAACGACAGAACCCCCGCCTACTTTTGAGTTTTTTCCAATCGTAATCGAACCTAACACTTTCGCACCCGTTGCAATTAACACATTATCCTCAATCGTCGGATGCCGTTTCCCTTTTTCTTTCCCTGTTCCACCTAAAGTAACACCTTGATAAATCGTCACATTATCTCCAATTTCGCACGTTTCGCCAATCACTACCCCCATCCCATGGTCGATAAAAAAGCGCCTGCCTATTTTAGCACCAGGATGAATTTCAATGCCGGTTAAAAACCGGCTAAATTGAGACAGCACTCGTGCCAAATATTTAAATTTATACTTCCATAATCCATGGGCTATCCGGTGCATCCAAATCGCGTGTAACCCCGAATAGGTTGTAATTACTTCAAAATAATTTCTCGCTGCTGGGTCTTGATCAAATACAACATCTACATCTTCTTTTAATAATTTAAAAAACATCGTACATCCCTCCAACTATCGTGTATAAAAAAAGCGCAGGGGGGCTTACTTTGCGACAGAGTAATAAGGCACACGATGGAAGAGGCGCCTCTTTGCCTCTGGAATCGGGGGACTTATTACGGCAGTCGCTAACCTCCCAGAGCTGGATGATAAAAAAAGCGCAGGGCGTTCGTTCAGGGACGACAAGCATAAGACAGCTTGCGCAATGAGGTGATTTTTCCTCATGGAGCAAGATGGCTTATGACTCGAGCCCCTAGCGCCCGGAGCTGGATGATAAAAAAAGCGGAGATGGGCTCGCTTAACGACGGAGCTATAAGGCGAAGGGCGGAAAAGGCGGTCTTTGCCTCTGGAGCACTTTGACTTATAGCGGAAAGCGTTAGCCTATCGCAGCTGGATGATAAAAAAAAGCGCCCCTGTGTCCATAAAAACACAGAGACGCTGTTTGCGCGGTCCCACTCTGTTTAGGTTTCCCCTCACTTTGCACTTTCTAACGGGCGTGACCCGCTTTTATCTACTCAACATTTTTTCGATAAAAGACTCCGAGGTGCATGTTCAAAAGTGTCGTTATAAACTGCTTTCAGCCAGTGACAGTTCTCTCTATCATAACGGGAAACTTTTTACTTTTCCTCATCAACGTTTTCATTTTCTTCATCGCTTTTCTTGATATTATCATATTATAAACTACAAGAAAAGTGAATAAAATAGCTTTTTACGCCTCAAGCCATTTTTTTAAGCGATTTATTACAACGTCTTTTCCTAATAGATGGAGGGCATTAGGAAGTTCCGGTCCGTGTGTAGCACCTGTTGTCACAACACGAATTGGCATAAATAATTTTTTCCCTTTATGTCCAGTTGCTTTTTGTGTTGCTTTAATGGCTTTTTTAATCGATTCTGGTGAAAAATCTTCCGCAGCATCTAATTGTTCCAATAACCCAGCAAATACTTCTTTTACTTGTTCTTCTTCTAATATTGTACGTGCTTCTTCGTCATAATCGATATGTTCACGGAAGAAAATATCTGTTAATTCGACAATCTCCGCACCATAGCTCATTTGTTCTTGGTACAAGCTCACTAATTCTCGTGCCCATTGTTCTTGTTCTGGTGTTAACGTTTCTGGCAAACATCCTGCTTTTTGTAAGTGTGGCACACTTAATTTTACAACGTCCTCTAACTCTTTTTGTTTCATGTATTGGTTATTCATCCATGCTAATTTTTTCGTATCAAAAACAGCTGGTGATTTAGACACGCGCTCTAATGAAAATTGTTCGATTAATTGATCTAAAGTAAAGATCTCTTCTTCCCCAATAGGAGACCAACCGAGAAGTGCAATAAAGTTTACAATTGCTTCTGGTAAATAACCGAGCTCTGCATATTGTTCAACAAATTGAATAATCGATTCATCGCGTTTACTCATTTTTTGACGATCTTCATTTAAAATTAACGATGCGTGTGCAAATGTAGGGACTTCCCAACCAAGTGCTTGATAGATTAATACTTGTCGTGGTGTGTTAGATAAATGTTCTTCCGCACGAATAACATGGGTAATTTTCATTAAATAATCGTCCACTGTTACCGCAAAGTTATACGTCGGAATGCCACCAGTACGAGCAATGATGAAGTCACCGATACCGTCTGATTCAAATTCTACATGTCCACGTACTGCATCGTCAAATGCAATTACTTGGCCTTCTGGTACACGGAAACGAACAACTGGTGTACGTCCTTCTTTTTCAAATGCTTCGCGTTGTTCTGCTGTTAAATTGCGATGAGCACCGCTATATTTTGGCATTTCTCCGCGTGCAAGCTGCTCTTCCCGTTCTTTTTCAAGCTCTTCTTTTGTCATGTAACAATAATAAGCTTTTCCTTCTGCGAGCAGTTGATCTACATATTTTTTATAAATATCTAACCGATCCATGCTTCGGTACGGGCCAAAGTCTCCGCCTACATCAATACTTTCATCCCATTCTAAACCGAGCCATTTTAAACTACTGAAAATTTTTTCTTCCCCATTTTCAATGTTACGCTCTTGGTCTGTATCTTCAATTCGAACGATAAATTTCCCATTGTTATGACGCGCAAATAAATAGTTAAATAAAGCTGTACGTGCACCGCCGATATGTAAATGACCTGTTGGTGACGGAGCGAAGCGCACTCTTATTTCTTCTGACATGCTTATACACCTTCCATTCCATTCTTTTAAACAATCTTTATTGTAACACCAAATCTAATGCTCGTTAAGTAGCAGCACACAAGCCACTTAAACAGTTTCCCGTTTTTGTAACATCACAACAGAAAGCGCTGCGATCCCTTCCTCCCGACCGACGAATCCAAGTTGTTCCGTTGTTGTTGCTTTTACATTCACTTGTTCTACCGATGCTTCTAGCAACGTAGCGATTTGTTCTTTCATCGCTTGAATGTGCGGTGCCATTTTTGGCTTTTGCGCCATAATCGTACAATCAATATTGACGAGTTCATACCCTTTTTCTTTTACTAATTGAAAGGCATCTGCTAACAATTTTTTAGAATCTGCATCTTTATACTTCCTATCGGTATCTGGGAAATGACGACCGATATCCCCTTCGCCACTTGCACCTAAACATGCGTCCGTTACAGCATGAAGTAACACGTCTGCATCGGAATGCCCAAGCAATCCTTTTTCATAAGGAATCGTAATACCGCCAATAATGAGCGGGCGACCTTCTACTAATTTATGTACATCAAAACCTTGTCCCACACGAAACATCTAGTTGCCTCCTTGTGCTTTCCGTTTTTCTAAAATCGCTTTTGCGAAATATAAGTCTTCTTGTGTTGTTATTTTAATATTATCGTAATCCCCTGGAACAATCGAGACAAAACCTCCCGCATATTCTACAAGGCTAGCATCATCTGTTCCTAGCATACCCTCTGCTAACGCTTTATCATGCGCTGCTTGAATCGTGGACAAGCGAAAAGCTTGTGGCGTTTGAACCGCCCACAAGCTTTTTCGATCCACTGTTTCGGTTACGATTTCATTTTCTACTTTTTTAATCGTATCTTTTACCGGTACGGCTACAATTGCTGCACCGTACACTGACACTTTCTCTACTAAGCGGTGGATTGCGTCTATCATAATAAAAGGGCGCGCACCGTCGTGGATTAACACAATTGCTTCTTCCGAAGAAACATTTTTTAACCCTTCGTACACACTATGTTGCCGTTCTTTCCCACCCGGTGTAATACAATCTACTTTCGCTAACCCATATTCGTTTACAAGCGATGCTAAAATATCTAATTCGAGCGGGGCACCGACTAAAATAATACGTTCACACCAATTATCTTTTTCAAACACCAATAACGTATGAACAATCATCGGAATCTGATTGATTTCAATAAGTTGCTTATTTTTCGATGCACCCATTCGTTTTCCTTGTCCAGCTGCTAATACAATTACTTCATATGTCATGTCATTCACCTATTTTTACAATGCTTTTTCAAGCGGTTTTGGCTTTGCAAAAATCATTCGCCCCGCTGATGTTTGAAGAACACTCGTTACAATCACTTCGATTGTTTGACCGATATAATTACGTCCTTCTTCTACTACAATCATTGTACCATCATCTAAATATGCTACGCCTTGATTGTGCTCTTTTCCGTCTTTAATGACTTGCACGTGTAATTCTTCCCCTGGTAACACAACTGGTTTTACTGCATTCGCTAAATCATTAATATTTAATACTGCTACTTTTTGTAATTCACATACTTTATTTAAATTAAAATCATTCGTTACGACAACGCCTGACGTGATTTTTGCTAATTTAACTAACTTGCTATCTACTTCTTGAATATCTTCAAAGTCGCCTTCATAAATTTCAACCGGAATATCTAATTCCTTTTGAATTTTATTTAAAATATCTAATCCTCGTCGACCGCGGTTTCGTTTTAATGCATCAGAAGAATCTGCAATATGTTGTAATTCTTCTAACACGAACTGCGGGATTACGAGTACACCTTCTAAAAAGCCCGTTTGACAAATATCTGCAATCCGTCCGTCAATAATGACGCTCGTATCTAAAATTTTCAAATGACGTCCTTCTTCATACTCTCGTTTCAACTGTTTTTCCTTTTGTTGCATACGGCCTTGGAAAGAAAAGACCCCCATTAACTCATCGCGTTTTCGGAATCCAACTTGAAAACCTAAATAGCCTAAAAAAATCGTAATCAACGGAATTAAAATCATATTAATTAACTCAATATTTAACGCGCTTAACGGTAGTTGCGAGAAAAAAGCAACAATTAATCCGATAATTAACCCTAGTGTCCCGAATAACAAATCCGCCACAGGCGCTTTCACAATACGTTCTTCTACTAATTTAAAAAATTCCACGATAAGATCTGCTAGCCAAAGCGAGAAAACAAAAAATATAAGTCCACCTAAAATCGCACCGGAGAACGGATGGTATATCCAAGTTGGAAAAATATCCGTTACACTAAAGAAGTTCGGACCATAAAAGTAACCAAGCACACTCCCGATAAACGTTAATAAAATTTGAATAATTCGTTTAATAATCATAACAGCGTCACCTCCTTATCCATTATGTGGTGAAATCTTTATTTTAAACCTGCTATTATTAAAAGCTTTCGTCAATTAACTTCTTGTTATGTCTTACATTCCCTTTTTCCAAGAAGTAAATAGTACATTTTTATTACAGACACAAAAGAATCAAACATGTCGTTCAAAGAATAATTGGTCTTCGATTCGTTTTAACCCTTCCTTTACTTTACGGGCACGCACTTCTCCAATTCCATCCACATCATCTAACTCTTCAATAGTCGCTTTCATCACATTGTTAATCACTTTAAAACGTTCGACAATATTATCGATAACGCTAGAAGGTAAATGTGGAATTTTATGCAAAATACGATATCCTTTTGGTGCCACAATTTCATCTCGTAAATTCGAAAAATTAGAATACCCTAACAATTTCATAATCGTCTGATCTTCTAGCAATTCGTCCCGCATCGATTTTTTCAATGTGTCTAACAACTTATTCACACTAACATTCGTGTCTTTTGCATAGTCTTTAATAAGCAACTTTGCTTCTTTATCGATATTTGAAACGAGTTCATCCATTTGCATTTGAATGAGACGACCTTCTGTTCCGAGTTCGTCCACATAACTTAAAATTTCATTTTTAATCCGCAACACAATTTCAATTTGATGAATCACTTGTACGACATCATGAAACGTTACCAATTCCTCTAACTCTAACGCACCTAAATTCGTAATACTTTGTTCATATACGTTTTTATATTTTTCTAACGTTTGCAATGCTTGATTCGCTTTTGTTAAAATCATCCCCATGTCTTGTAACGAATATTTAAAATCACCTTGATACAGGGTAATGACATTACGGCGTTGTGAAATCGCAATCACGAGATGTCCCGTCTGTTTTGCAACCCGTTCTGCCGTACGATGACGCATTCCTGTTTCGCTCGTTTCAATGTTTGGATCCGGTGTTAATTGTGTATTGGCATATAAAATTTTGGATACATCATTGCTTAATATAATCGCTCCGTCCATTTTGGATAATTCATATAAAAAAGATGGAGAATACGAACAGTGTAATTGGAACCCACCATCGACAATTTTCTTCATTTTGTCACTATAACCGAGGACAATTAACCCACCTGTATTCGCACGTAATACATTATCCATCCCGTCTCGGAGCGGTGATCCTGGTGCAACGATGTGTAAAATATCTTTTAGCGATAACTCTTTCTTTTGTTGTTCCATCCTTTATCCCCCTAGTGCATAATACAAAGCATCCGAAACGGTTTCGACCCCAATCACTTCTACCCTTTTTGGAGTCGTCCAGTTACCTAAGTTTTTTGCTGGAATAATCATTCGTTGAAAACCTAATTTAGCCGCTTCTGCCACGCGCTGCTCGATACGCGACACACGTCTCACTTCTCCTGTTAACCCAACTTCTCCAATAAATACATCGGTTGGACGAGTAGGTTCATCGCGGAAACTTGACGCAATACTGACGACAATGGCTAAATCAATTGCGGGCTCATCAATTTTCACACCACCCGCTACTTTAATATATGCATCTTGTGTTTGTAATAACATTCCAACTCGTTTTTCAAGCACAGCCATTAATAGTGAAATTCGGTTATGGTCTACTCCTGTTGCCATCCGCCTCGGATTACCAAAGCTGGTCGGTGATACGAGTGCTTGAATCTCCACAAGCATCGGCCGCGTCCCCTCCATCGAAGCGACAACTGTAGAACCAGCCACCCCATTTGTCCGTTCTTCAAGAAAAATTTCTGAAGGATTTAATACTTCTGCTAACCCTTCCTCTTTCATTTCAAAAATGCCCATTTCATTCGTAGAACCAAATCGGTTTTTAACCGCCCGTAAAATCCGGTACGTATGATGACGTTCCCCTTCAAAATAAAGAACCGTATCAACCATATGCTCAAGCATTCTCGGTCCTGCAATCGCTCCGTCTTTCGTCACATGTCCCACGATAAAAATCGCAATATTTAACGTTTTAGCAAGACGCATAATATGCCCTGTACATTCCCGTACTTGCGACACACTTCCAGGAGCGCTCGTAATGTCTTCCCGGTAAATTGTTTGAATGGAGTCAATGACGACAAATCGTGGTTGCATTTCTTTAATCATATGTTCAATCAATTCTAAATTGGTTTCAGACAATAGAAATAATTTTTCGGTCGCGATATGAAGTCGATCTGCTCGAATCTTCGTTTGTTTCATCGATTCTTCCCCAGAAATGTATAAAACAGGGTGGTTTAACGAAGCTAATTGCGCGGACATTTGTAGTAACAGTGTCGATTTCCCAATCCCAGGGTCACCACCAATCAAAATTAACGAACCAGGAACCACACCGCCACCTAACACGCGATTAAACTCTTTCATTTTCGTTTGTATCCGAATTTCATCGGTTCGCTCTACGTTGGTAATCGGAGTTGCTTTTAAACTTCTTCGATCACTTGATGTACCAAATGGTTGATGGCGACTTTTTTCCGTTACCACGACTTCTTCCACCATCGTATTCCACGTCCCACACCCTGGACATTTCCCCATCCATTTCGGTGATTCGTAGCCACATTCTGTACAAACAAATTTTGTTTTCTGTTTCGCCATGTTCTCCCCCCTTTATTACTATTTAAACGTATTCTTCATTACTTTTATTGTAACGTAAAAAAAAGCTGGAAGAAACGTTATTTCTCTTCCAGCTTCTTTCTTACAACGATTTTACAATAAATTGATCATCTGCATAATCTACTTGTACGCTTTGTCCTTTTTTAATCGTTCCTTTTAAAAGCTCTTCCGATAATAAATCTTCCACTTTTCTTTGTAAAGCTCGACGTAACGGACGAGCTCCGTATTCTGGATCAAATCCTTCTTCGGTAATTTTCTTAATCGCAGCATCCGTTAACGATAATTCCATGTCTTGCTCTTTCATACGTACTTGCAACTCTTTGACCATCAATTTCACGATTTCTTCAATATGAGGTTTTTCAAGAGGATGGAATACAATCGTTTCATCAATCCGGTTTAAAAACTCTGGTCGGAAAGAACGTTTCAATTCCTCTAACACTATTGCCTTCATATCTTTATATGCTGAATCACTAGACTCAACCACAAATCCAAGATGTTTTTGTCGTTTTAATGTACTTGCACCGACATTCGACGTCATAATAATAACCGTATTTCTAAAATCAACGGTACGACCTTTCGAGTCCGTTAAACGACCATCTTCTAGTACTTGAAGTAAAATATTAAATACTTCTGGATGTGCTTTTTCAATTTCATCTAATAGCACGACAGAATATGGTTTACGACGTACTTTTTCTGTTAATTGTCCACCTTCTTCATATCCAACATAACCAGGCGGAGAACCAACAAGACGACTTGTCGCGTGTTTTTCCATGTATTCACTCATGTCAATTCGGATAATCGCATCTTCATCACCAAACAGTGATTCTGCTACCGCACGGGCTAATTCTGTTTTCCCGACACCTGTTGGACCGAGGAAAATAAAGGAGCCGATTGGACGTTTCGGATCTTTTAATCCAGCATGCGCACGACGAACCGCTTTCGAAATAGCTTTAATGGCTTCTTCTTGACCAATGACACGTTTATGAAGAATGTTTTCCATATTCAATAAACGTTCTGTCTCTTCTTGTTCTAACTTTGTGACGGGAACTCCTGTCCAGCTCGTCACAACCATAGCAATGTCCTGTGCGGTTACTTCGCTATTTTCCTGGCCTTGTTTCGCTTTCCATTGTTGTTTTGTCTCTTCTAGTTCTTCACTTAAACGTTGTTCAGAATCGCGTAATGATGCTGCCTTTTCAAACTCTTGGCTTTGTACCGCTGCTTCTTTTTCTTTCCGCACTTCTTCTAATTTATTTTCGAGTTCTTTTAAATTAGGTGGAATTGTATACGAACGTAAACGAACTTTTGATGCTGCTTCATCAATTAAGTCAATCGCTTTATCAGGTAAAAAACGGTCCGAAATGTAGCGATCTGATAATTTTACAGCAGCTTCTATTGCTTCATCTGTAATTGTTACGCGGTGATGCGCTTCGTAACGATCGCGTAACCCTTTTAAAATTTGAATAGATTCGTCGTTCGTTGGCTCATCAACTTGAATTGGTTGGAAACGACGTTCTAACGCTGCATCTTTTTCAATATATTTTCGGTATTCATCCAGTGTTGTCGCACCAATACATTGCAATTCCCCACGAGCTAGTGCAGGTTTTAAAATGTTGGAAGCATCAATAGCACCTTCCGCGCCACCTGCACCAATTAACGTGTGTAACTCATCAATGAAGAGAATAACGTTGCCTGCTTGACGAATTTCGTCCATTACTTTTTTCAGACGATCTTCGAATTCTCCGCGGTATTTCGTACCTGCAACAACAGTACCCATATCTAATGTCATCACACGTTTATCGCGAAGCGTTTCTGGCACCTCGTTATTAATAATTTGTTGTGCTAACCCTTCTGCAATAGCCGTTTTCCCGACACCCGGTTCCCCGATTAATACCGGATTGTTTTTTGTTCTGCGGCTTAATACTTCGATCACACGTTGAATTTCTTTGCTACGCCCAATAACAGGATCTAATGTCCCTTCTTTTGCCACCGCAGTTAAATCGCGAGCTAAACTATCTAGCGTAGGGGTATTTGCATTCATTTGTGGTTGTTGCCCGTTATTTCCGTTCGGTTCTGTACTTCCTAAAAGTTGTAGCACTTGCTGGCGCGCTTTATTTAAACTTACACCTAAGTTATTTAACACACGAGCAGCTACGCCTTCTCCTTCACGAATTAATCCAAGTAAAATATGTTCTGTTCCAACGTACGTATGACCTAATTTACGTGCTTCATCCATCGATAATTCAATGACTTTTTTCGCACGCGGTGTATAATGAAGTGGTTGTTGTCCTTCTTCTCCACGACCGATTAACGTTTCTACTTCTTCTTGAATTTTTTCTGGATTTAGGTTTAATGCTAATAAAGCTTTGGCAGCAATTCCTTCTCCTTCACGGACTAACCCGAGTAAAATATGTTCTGTTCCAATATTGTTATGCCCTAAACGCACTGCTTCTTCTTGTGCAAGAGCTAATACTTTCTGTGCACGTTCTGTAAATCTACCAAACATCATAGACACATACGCCTCCTTATGATTCTACTTGTAATCGTTCTCGAATAAGTGTTGCCCTTCGAATATCTCGTTCTAGAGCAGTTAGTGGTTTACCTGCATATTTTTGTAAAAATCCTGGTTGTGTCAGAATGATTAGTTCACTTAAAATATTTCGTGATATTCCTTTAATAATACCCAAATCTATTCCTAAACGAACATCAGACAAACATTTTGCTGCTTCTTTTGATTCGATAATGCGACTGTTCGCTAACAGTCCATAGGAGCGAAAGACTTTATCTTCTAGTTGAATCCTCGATGCATGAAACAACTGTTCCCGAGCCCGACGTTCATGTTGAATAAGCTGTAACGTTATTCCTTCTAAATCATGAATCATATCCTTCTCTGTTTTTCCTAGCGTCATTTGATTCGAAACTTGAAATAGATTTCCTCTCGCTTCACTACCTTCTCCGTAAATACCACGAACGACAAAACCAACTTGATTAATTGCTGGGATAATTCGATTTATTTGTCCGGTCAACGTTAAAACAGGTAAATGCATCATAACGGATGCTCGCAATCCAGTTCCGACGTTCGTTGGACAACTAGTTAAATATCCGTATTTTTCATCAAATGCATAATCTAAACGTTTTTCTAAAAAATCATCGACTTTATTTGCCAATTGCAATGCTTCTTCTAATTGAAAACCCGGATATAAACATTGGATACGAATATGATCTTCTTCATTCACCATGACACTGACGGATTCTTGACGATTCAAAAAAACAGCTCCATGCAAAGATTCGCTTGCTAAACTTGGACTAATCAAATGCTTTTCGACTAATGCTAACTTTTCAATCGGTTCAATTTCATCCATCAATATCCATTCAAATTGATCAAATGATTGTAAATCTTCTATCCTAATCTTTTCTTGAAGATGACAAATGAGTGTTGCATTCTTTTCTTCATCCGCAATGGTGGAAAAAGGGAAGTTTTTTAAATTTCTTGCTAAGCGAACTCGACTGCTTAACACGATATCCGCTTCAGGTCCTTCTTGTTTCATCCAAGGGCTCATCGCTTCATTAAAAAATGGATGTAAACTCATGATGACTCACCCCGACTATCCGTTAACTGCTTTTCTAAACGCTTAATTTGATCACGAATCGTAGCAGCTTCTTCAAATGCCTCTTTTTCCACACATTGTTGTAACTGTCGTTTCAACTCTTCTATTTGTTTTTTCATATGAAGATCTACCCCAGCTCGTTTTGGGACTTTCCCTCGATGTTCCGTATTGCCACCGTGTACACGTTTTAAAATGGGATCTATTCGATTCTTAAACGTGTGATAACAATCCGTACAACCAAATCTTCCACGTTTGACGACTTGTTCAAATGTCATGTTACAAGTCGGACAATGTTCTTCTTGTACATATGAAACAGACTGTTTTTGTTGAAATGGTTGCTCAAAACTAAGTAATCCACTTAATAAATCATGAATTGAAAAACTATTAGAACCAGGAATATGTTTCCCTTTTTCTCTTGCACACTGTTCACACACATGCACTTCTTCTACTTGCCCATTCACAATTTTCGTAAAGTGCAATGTAGCTTCTCGTTGTTGACATTGTTGACAAAGCATACGAATAAATGCCCCCCCTTTTTCAGAATGGCTTTAAAATTACCGTATTCGATATCGTAATGTATAAATCATCGTTTTTAAAATCGTAGCCCTTAATTCATCTATATTTTGTACATGGTCATAGAGTGATTGATCCATTACACTCATCATCATATTTGCTTCTCGCTTCGTAATCACATCTTCTTCTAATAAACGAAGGATTACATCTTCTGCTGAATGTTGTGAAATTTGATGTCCAATAAGATGGAGTAGTTGATCAATTAAATGAACATGATTATCTAATTCAACCTTAATAATTCGAATATATCCTCCACCACCTCGTTTACTTTCCACAACATATCCTTTTTCCATCGTAAAGCGAGTATTGATAACATAATTAATTTGTGAGGGCACGCATTGAAATTGTTCAGCTATCTCATTACGCTTTATCTCTATCACTTTTTCTTCACTGATATTCAAGATTCGTTTTAAATACGCCTCAATAACATCTGAAATATTTCGCACCGTCCCTCCCCCTTCTCTGACTTTGACTATCTTTGACCTTAATCACATTATAAAATGGTTTTTTTATTGTTGCAACTAATTTACCTTTCCCTTTCTTTGCTCGCTACCATTGTTGCAAGATATCTCCACTAAACTATTGTGTGACTCGACATTTTTTCTCTTTTTGGCTGAATCAATTTCTTCTATCATTCTGTTAAGTTCCTTACTTATATCATTACCTTTTTTAGTTTATAATATTCCTATTTTTCTCTTGCTTTCACCACGCAAAAAAAGAAGTTAGTGAATGTTCACTAACTTCTTTTCTCAGTTGCCTGGCAACGTCCTACTCTCACAAGGGGAAACCCCTCACTACCATCGGCGCAAAAGAGCTTAACTTCCGTGTTCGGCATGGGAACGGGTGTGACCTCTTTGCCATTATCACCAGACAAGTTATTCTTTCAAAACCAAATAACGAATATTGTACAACCAATTTAGTATTAGGATAAGCCCTCGACCGATTAGTATCTGTCAGCTACACGTGTCACCACGCTTCTACACCAGACCTATCAACCTCATCATCTATAAGGGGTCTTACTAGCTTACGCTATGGGAAATCTCATCTTGAGGGGGGC
>NZ_LN831780.1 GCF_001375675.1 Massilibacterium senegalense
GCCCCCCTCAAGATGAGATTTCCCATAGCGTAAGCTAGTAAGACCCCTTATAGATGATGAGGTTGATAGGTCTGGTGTAGAAGCGTGGTGACACGTGTAGCTGACAGATACTAATCGGTCGAGGGCTTATCCTAATACTAAATTGGTTGTACAATATTCGTTATTTGGTTTTGAAAGAATAAAAAAATTAAAAAAAGTGTTGACTTTCTTTTAAAAAGTAGTATAATTATTCTTGTCTTTAAGTTAATAATTTGTCTGGTGATGATGGCAAAGAGGTCACACCCGTTCCCATGCCGAACACGGAAGTTAAGCTCTTTTGCGCCGATGGTAGTGAGGGGTTTCCCCTTGTGAGAGTAGGACGTTGCCAGGCTATGGAGGATTAGCTCAGCTGGGAGAGCATCTGCCTTACAAGCAGAGGGTCGGCGGTTCGAGCCCGTCATCCTCCACCATCTTGCCGGTGTAGCTCAATTGGTAGAGCAACTGACTTGTAATCAGTAGGTTGGGGGTTCAAGTCCTCTTGCCGGCACCAGTTTGAGCCATTAGCTCAGTCGGTAGAGCATCTGACTTTTAATCAGAGGGTCGGAGGTTCGAATCCTCCATGGCTCACCATTTATAACCACGCGGGTGTGGCGGAATTGGCAGACGCGCTAGACTTAGGATCTAGTGTCTTACGACGTGGGGGTTCAAGTCCCTTCACCCGCACCAATTAAAATTAAATAGGCATTGCGGAAGTAGTTCAGTGGTAGAACACCACCTTGCCAAGGTGGGGGTCGCGGGTTCGAATCCCGTCTTCCGCTCCATAACACACATGCCGGGGTGGCGGAATTGGCAGACGCACAGGACTTAAAATCCTGCGGTAGGTGACTACCGTACCGGTTCGATTCCGGTTCTCGGCACCATGTGTGCGCCCTTAGCTCAGCTGGATAGAGCGTTTGACTACGGATCAAAAGGCCGGGAGTTCGAATCTTCCAGGGCGCGCCATATTTTTTCGGGAAGTAGCTCAGCTTGGTAGAGCACATGGTTTGGGACCATGGGGTCGCAGGTTCGAATCCTGTCTTCCCGACCATCTAATTATGGGGCTTTAGCTCAGCTGGGAGAGCGCCTGCTTTGCACGCAGGAGGTCAGCGGTTCGATCCCGCTAAGCTCCACCATATTATTTTCTTAAAAAAGTTCTTTGAAAACTAAACGAAACGTCAAGCAATAGAATGTACGATATACAATTTGTATAAAATGCATCTCTAGTCAATTCTAAAGAGTCAACGTAAAACTTTTATTTGAGAGTTTGATCCTGGCTCAGGATGAACGCTGGCGGCGTGCCTAATACATGCAAGTCGAGCGAACCGATGAGGAGCTTGCTCCTTTGAGGTTAGCGGCGGACGGGTGAGTAACACGTGGGCAACCTGCCCTTAAGACTGGGATAACATCGAGAAATCGGTGCTAATACCGGATAACTGATTAGACCGCATGGTCTAATGATAAAAGATGGCTTCGGCTATCACTTAAGGATGGGCCCGCGGCGCATTAGCT
>NZ_LN831781.1 GCF_001375675.1 Massilibacterium senegalense
TTGTACAACCAATTTAGTATTAGGATAAGCCCTCGACCGATTAGTATCTGTCAGCTACACGTGTCACCACGCTTCTACACCAGACCTATCAACCTCATCATCTATAAGGGGTCTTACTAGCTTACGCTATGGGAAATCTCATCTTGAGGGGGGCTTCATGCTTAGATGCTTTCAGCATTTATCCCGTCCACACATAGCTACCCAGCGATGCTCCTGGCGGAACAACTGGTACACCAGCGGTGTGTCCATCCCGGTCCTCTCGTACTAAGGACAGCTCCTCTCAAATTTCCTACGCCCGCGACGGATAGGGACCGAACTGTCTCACGACGTTCTGAACCCAGCTCGCGTACCGCTTTAATGGGCGAACAGCCCAACCCTTGGGACCGACTACAGCCCCAGGATGCGATGAGCCGACATCGAGGTGCCAAACCTCCCCGTCGATGTGGACTCTTGGGGGAGATAAGCCTGTTATCCCCAGGGTAGCTTTTATCCGTTGAGCGATGGCCCTTCCATGCGGAACCACCGGATCACTAAGCCCGACTTTCGTCCCTGCTCGACTTGTAAGTCTCGCAGTCAAGCTCCCTTATGCCTTTGCACTCTACGAATGATTTCCAACCATTCTGAGGGAACCTTTGGGCGCCTCCGTTACCTTTTAGGAGGCGACCGCCCCAGTCAAACTGCCCGCCTGACACTGTCCCCAAGCCGGATTACGGCTTCAGGTTAGAATTTCAGCACAACAAGGGTAGTATCCCACCAATGCCTCCCTCGAACCTAGCGATCCGAGTTCTATGGCTCCTACCTATCCTGTACAAGCTGTACCAAAATTCAATATCAGGTTACAGTAAAGCTCCATGGGGTCTTTCCGTCCTGTCGCGGGTAACCTGCATCTTCACAGGTACTATAATTTCACCGGGTCTCTCGTTGAGACAGTGTCCAAATCGTTACGCCTTTCGTGCGGGTCGGAACTTACCCGACAAGGAATTTCGCTACCTTAGGACCGTTATAGTTACGGCCGCCGTTTACTGGGGCTTCGATTCAGAGCTTCTCCTAATGGATAACCCCTCCTCTTAACCTTCCAGCACCGGGCAGGCGTCAGCCCCTATACTTCGCCTTGCGGCTTTGCAGAGACCTGTGTTTTTGATAAACAGTCGCTTGGACCTATTCACTGCGGCTTTCCTAGGCTTGCACCCAAGAAAGCACCCCTTCTCCCGAAGTTACGGGGTCATTTTGCCGAGTTCCTTAACGAGAGTTCTCCCGAGCGTCTTAGAATTCTCATCCCGCCTACCTGTGTCGGTTTGCGGTACGGGCACCATCCACCTCGCTAGAGGCTTTTCTTGGCAGTGTAGGATTAGGAACTTCGGACCATATGGTCCTTCGCCATCACAGCTCAGCCTTTGTGGTAAGCGGATTTGCCTACTTACCAGCCTAACTGCTTGGACGCGCATAACCAGCAGCGCGCTACCCCTACCTTCCTGCGTCCCCCCATTGCTCAAATGGTGACGTGGTGGTACAGGAATATCAACCTGTTCTCCATCGCCTACGCCTTTCGGCCTCGGCTTAGGTCCCGACTAACCCTGAGCGGACGAGCCTTCCTCAGGAAACCTTAGGCTTTCGACGGAGGGGATTCTCACCCCTCTTTTCGCTACTCATACCGGCATTCTCACTTCTAAGCGCTCCACCAGTCCTCTCGGTCTAGCTTCGCTGCACTTAGAACGCTCCCCTACCACTGTCCGTTAGGACAATTCGCAGCTTCGGTGATACGTTTAGCCCCGGTACATTTTCGGCGCAGAGTCACTCGACCAGTGAGCTATTACGCACTCTTTAAATGGTGGCTGCTTCTAAGCCAACATCCTGGTTGTCTAAGCAACTCCACATCCTTTTCCACTTAACGTATACTTGGGGACCTTAGCTGGCGATCTGGGCTGTTTCCCTCTTGACTACGGATCTTATCACTCGCAGTCTGACTCCCAAAGATAAGTCTATGGCATTCGGAGTTTGACTGAATTCGGTAACCCGAGATGGGCCCCTAGTCCAATCAGTGCTCTACCTCCACGACTCTTCCTTTGAGGCTAGCCCTAAAGCTATTTCGGGGAGAACCAGCTATTTCCAAGTTCGATTGGCATTTCACCCCTACCCACACCTCATCCCCGCATTTTTCAACATACGTGGGTTCGGGCCTCCATTCAGTGTTACCTGAACTTCACCCTGGACATGGGTAGATCACCTGGTTTCGGGTCTACGACTACATACTAATTCGCCCTGTTCAGACTCGCTTTCGCTGCGGCTCCGTCTCTTCAACTTAACCTTGCATGCAATCGTAACTCGCCGGTTCATTCTACAAAAGGCACGCCGTCACCCATTAACGGGCTCCGACTAGTTGTAAGCACACGGTTTCAGGTTCTCTTTCACTCCCCTCCCGGGGTGCTTTTCACCTTTCCCTCACGGTACTGGTTCACTATCGGTCACTAGGGAGTATTTAGCCTTGGGAGATGGTCCTCCCGGATTCCGACGGAATTTCACGTGTTCCGCCGTACTCAGGATACATTCTGGAGAGAATAATGTTTCAATTACAAGGCTGTTACTTTCTTTGGCGGACCTTTCCAGGTCGCTTCACTTACATTATTCCTTTGTAACTCCGTATAGAATGTCCTACAACCCCAAAAAGCAAGCTTCTTGGTTTGGGCTCTTCCCTCTTCGCTCGCCGCTACTAAGGGAATCGATGTTTCTTTCTCTTCCTCTGGGTACTTAGATGTTTCAGTTCCCCAGGTTACCTTCTTTACGCTATGAATTCACGTAAAGATACTATCCGATTAAGGATAGTGGGTTTCCCCATTCGGAAATCTCCGGATCAAAGCTTACTTACAGCTCCCCGAAGCATATCGCTGTTCGTTGCGTCCTTCATCGGCTCCTAGTGCCAAGGCATCCACCGTGCGCTCTTTATAGCTTAACCTAAAT
>NZ_LN831782.1 GCF_001375675.1 Massilibacterium senegalense
CCGGAACATTCCGTTCCCCGCCGATTAAGCATTCCGCGCCTTCCGCTTTTCCGATGTCGATGTATGATAAAATCTTGTTCATTTGTTCATTTGATGCTTGGGCACCCATCATTGTTTCTAGGTCTAACGGGTTGCCTAATTTAATTTCTTCAATTCGTTTTAAAGCCCGTTCCATAAATTTTTCATAAATAGATTCTTGAATTAACGCACGAGAGGGACATGTACACACTTCCCCTTGGTTTAAAGCAAATAACACCATTCCTTCGATTGTTTTATCCAGGAAGTCATCGTCTTCTAGCATGACATCTTCAAATATGATGTTTGGTGATTTTCCACCTAATTCTAGTGTAACTGGAATAATATTTTGCGAAGCATATTGCATAATTAAACGCCCTGTCGTCGTTTCTCCTGTAAACGCTACCTTCCCAATTCGCGGGTTCGATGCCAATGGTTTCCCTGCTTCTACTCCAAATCCATTCACAATGTTTAACACGCCTTTTGGTAATAAATCTTGAATTAATTCTACTAAAACTAAAATAGAAGTTGGCGTTTGTTCTGCAGGTTTTAATACAAGACAATTTCCTGCTGCAAGCGCTGGGGCGATTTTCCATGCTGCCATTAAAATAGGAAAGTTCCATGGAATAATTTGTCCAACCACCCCGATTGGCTCTTTGAAATGATACGCCACTGTATCATTATCAATTTGAGAAATCGTTCCTTCTTCTGCACGTATCACACCAGCAAAATAACGAAAATGATCAATCGTAAGCGGAATATCTGCATGTAACGTTTCTCGAACTGCTTTTCCGTTGTCCCACGTTTCTGCAACCGCTAATGTTTCTATATTTTCTTCTAACCGATCAGCAATACGGTGCAGAATTAAAGATCTTTCGCTTGGCGATACTTTTGCCCACTCATCTTTTGCAGCATGAGCCGCATCAAGCGCCAATTCAATATCTTCCGCACTAGAACGAGCAACACGACAAAAGGTTTTTCCCGTAACAGGTGTAATATTTTCAAAGTATTGCCCTTTTACCGGTGCTACCCATTCACCATTAATAAAGTTTTCATATTGCGCTTTAAATTGGACTTTACTACCCGGTTGATTTGGAAATGCATACGTCACTTTTTTCCCCTCCCATATTCTCAAAAGCTAGAGCTACTTTTCTTTTTTATAATGCAGCTTCAATTATTGCTTTTACGTCTTCGATGGTTGCTTTTCTTGGATTTGTTAACATCGTGGCATCTTTCATCGCATGATTAGCAAGTAATTCAACATCTACTTTTTCCACACCTAATTCCGTAAAGTTTTCTGGAATCCCAACATCATATGCTAATAATTCAATCGCCTCAATCGCAAGCTCTGCAGCTTCTCGATTCGGAACACCTGCCACATTTTCGCCTAATGCCCATGCAATATCGACAAAACGGTCCACTTTTGCAATTAAGTTATAACGACAAACGTGCGGTAATAAAATCGCATTACAAACACCGTGTGGTAAATTGTAAACACCTCCAAATTGATGGGCGATGGCATGTACATAACCTAAAGAAGCATTATTAAATGCCATACCTGCTAAAAATTGAGCATAGGCCATGTTTTCTCGCGCCTCGATGTCTTGTCCATTTGCAACAGCACGACGTAAATATTGACTAATTAATTCAATCGCCTTAATCGCACAAGCATCTGTTAAAGGAGTAGCATCTGTAGATACATATGCTTCTACTGCATGTGTTAATGCATCCATTCCTGTTGCAGCTGTTAACCCTTTTGGCATTCCTATCATTAGATTGGGGTCATTAATCGAAATAAGTGGTGTCGTATGTTTATCAACAATCGCCATTTTTACTTTTCTTTTCGTATCCGTAATGACACAAAAACGAGTCATTTCACTTGCTGTTCCAGCTGTCGTATTGATAGAAACAAGTGGTGGTAATGGTTTTTCTGACTTATCTACCCCTTCGTAATCATGAATCGTTCCACCATTTGATGCGACAATTCCAATCCCTTTTGCACAATCATGCGAACTTCCTCCACCTAAAGAGACGATAGAATCGCATTGCTCGTTATGATAAACCTCTAACCCTGCCTTTACGTTTTTATCTGTTGGATTGGGTTCTGCTCCTGGAAACACCACTACATCTAGCCCTGCCTTTTTCACAATCGATGCAATTTCATCTGCTATACCAAGTTGTTTCAACCCTTCATCTGTGACTAATAACGTTTTCTTGGCACCTACTCCTTTTAATCGGTCGCCAACTTCTTGAATCGCACCTCTCCCCATTAAGTTCAAACTAGGAATATAAAATCCATATACTTTGTTTTCCATGAGTCATCTTCCTTTCAAATATTTTAACCAATCATTAGTGTTTACGATTTATATCAGAATCATTACAACATTTCTTTCCACCCCCC
>NZ_LN831783.1 GCF_001375675.1 Massilibacterium senegalense
AATATTTTTCCCGCCCCGCTTTTCGGTAATTCATTGGTAAAAATAATAGTTTTTGGTACTTTATAATTTGCTAGTTTTTTTCGGCATTCCTCTTTAATTGTTTGTTCAGTTAATTCACTTCGTTCTTTTTTAACAACGATGGCCGTTACTTTTTCTCCCCATGTCTCATCTGGAATTCCTACAACTGCACATTCTTTTATATCAGACAAACTATATAACACATTTTCTACTTCTGTCGTATACACATTTTCGCCACCGGTAATAATCATATCTTTCGCACGATCTACGATATAATAATACCCTTGTTCATCTTTGTATGCTAAGTCCCCGGAATAATACCATCCGTTTCGTAAAGCTGCCTTTGTTTCATCTGGTAAGTTCCAATATCCCTTCATAATATTTGGGCCCCTTGCAACAATTTCCCCAACTTGATAAGGAGGGACTTCGTTTCCGGTCGGATCGACAATTTTTAGTTCTACATGCTGGACTGGTTTCCCACATGAAGCTAATCGCTTTTGCTCTTCTTTCTTATCACCAACTTCATGGTCTTCTGCCGATAACATCGTTAAAATAGGAGCAGCTTCTGTCATCCCATACGCTTGATAAAACTTTACGTTTGGTAACTTTTTCTTTGCTTTTTTCAATCCTTCTACTGACATCGGTGAAGCTCCGTAAATAATTTTTTGTAAAGAGCTCGTATCAAATGTATGAAAAGAGGCTTCATTGATTACCATATTAATCATGGTCGGAACAAGTAGTGTGCTTGTCGGTGTTAACGTTTCTAGTACTTTTAAAAAATTAGCTGGAGTAAAGGAACGGAGATATACATGACTTCCTCCTGCTATCGTTACCCCGAAGCTAAACGCACCGTCTGCTAAGTGAAACATCGGTGCTGCATGGAGGTATCGTTCCTCTTTTGTAAATTCCGCATTCATCGCAGCGTGATATGCGTTATTCACTAAATTTTTATGCGTTAACATAACACCTTTCGATTTTCCAGTCGTTCCACCTGTATAAAAAAGTCCTGCTACTTCTTCATCTGAAATAGGATCCACCGTAAATTCTTTACTAGGAAACGAAGCAATCCATGATTCATAATGAATCGTCCCCGAAACATAAAAATCATCCGCCATCACAATATGTTTTAACGTTGAACAATTATCTTGCAATTTTTCCACTATTCCTTTAAACTCCTGATGAAAGAACAATGTTTCGATTTTTGCATCATTTATAATAAAAATTAATTCAGGGGCACTTAATCGAACGTTTAATGGTGCAACGATTCCACCGTAAGACATCACCGCATATAGCACTTCAACATAAGCAGGGGTATTAAACATTAATAAACCAACTCGTTTTCCCTTTGCAGAGCCAATACTTTGTAACGCTTGTTTTAATTTAGCTACTCTCCCCCCTAGTTCTTGATACGTATATTGCACATGTTCATCCATCGACCCAATTTTATTTGGACATTTACGAATTGCCGAAATGAGTGCTTTCGGAACTAACATGCAATCACCCTTTCTCCCCTACTTTTTTTATGTATACCATCCGCCATTGACATGCAACACTTGTCCATTAACATAATTAGAAAATGGCGATAATAAATAAAAAATAGCATCCGCTGCTTCTTTGGGTGTACCCGACCGTTTTTGTGGGATGGATTGTTCAAACATCGTGCGTACTTTTTCTGGAATACCAACAGAAATACCAAATACACTTTCCCCATTTTCTTTTACTTGTGTTAAGCGAGTATCAATCATTCCGAAAGCTACAGCATTACAGTTTACTTGAAAACTTGCCCATTCACGCGCTACTGTTTTTGTTAATCCAATTAATCCCGCTTTCGCAGAAGCATAATTTGCTTGTCCGACATTTCCCATCACACCTGCAACCGAACTAACATTAACAATTTTTCGATACGTTCCATCTTCTCTCGGTGTTCGAAAATGAGCTGATACTTCACGAATCATTCGAAAAGGCGTAATTAGATGAATATCAAGCATTGCTTGAAACTGTTCATCTGACATTTTATGAATCATGCTGTCCCATGTATAGCCAGCATTGTTTACAACAATATCGACTTGGCCAAATGTTTTCATCGCTTGATCGACAACTTGTTTTGGAAATGTCGGTTTGGTAATATCCCCAATGCATGCAATTGCTTCTCCACCAGCATCTTCAATGACTGTTACTACTTCTTTTGCTACTGATTCATCCAAATCACAAACCACTACTTTTCCACCAGCGTGTGCCACTTGTTCTGCTACTGCTCGTCCTACTCCACGACCAGCACCTGTAATAATAGCTACTTGATTATCCAATATGCTCATCCTTATCCTCCTTCATCACGTCAAATACACCAACTAACTTTATTTCTTTCTTTTCATTTTGTATGACTAATTCACCATATTGAGTGAAACCATCTTGTTTCTCTCCCACTATATGTCCAGTAATCGTTAAACATTCCCCGGGAAATGTCATTTTTTTAAATGTTACTTCCCATTTTTTTAATTGCTCATATGGAAACCATGTCGTTAATGCTGTCGCGGCAAACCCCATTAAAAGCATGCCATGCGCAATCGTATCATCCAATCCTGCTAGTTTAGCAGCTGGTACTACGGTATGGATTGGATTAAAGTCACCTGATGCTCCAGCGTAACGAACGAGTTGCGTATGGGTAATCGGCCCTTTCGTAATTGGTTGTAGCATGGATACACCCCTTTCTTATTTATTTTTTTCGACAATTAATGAACGGGCTTTCATCATTTGCTCTCCTCGTTCATTGAGAAAAATTGTTTCTAATTCGATAAAGGTGAGTGATTTTTTTTCATACTCATCGATAACGGTTGTTTCTAACCATAACTCGTCCCCTTCATAGACCGTTTTCATATATTCGTATGATTGTTTTGCATGTAACACATGCGCTGGATTTAATTGAAGCGTTTGAATTAATTGTTCAAAATCAACACCACTCCACATTTCCATTGCAGTTGGAAATGTTGGTGGAATTGGAATGTTAGCTAATCCTTGCTTTTTGGCTGCTTCTTTATCTATATAAATAGGATTTTCCTCTTGAATGGCTAACACAAATTCACGGATTTTTCCTTTTTCAACACGATAAGAAACACGTGGAAATGTACTACCGATACGTGAAGTCATCCAATCCCCCCCTTTACATTAATCCAATATTTTTTGCAATAATCGTTTTCATAATTTCTGTCGTCCCAGCATAAATGGCTGGCACTTGGGCATCACGAAAACGACGGGAAATTTCGTACTCTTCCATATATCCATAACCTCCGTGTAAATGCATACACGTACTTGCTGTTTCTTTTAATAATTCTGTCGTCCACCATTTGGCCATTGATACTTTCGTTACCACGTCTTTTCCTTCCATGTGTTCCCGAATTAATTCGTGTAAAAAAGATCGACTCATTTCTTTTTTCGTTTCTAACTCTACTAATTGAAAATGTGTATGTTGAAACTGACTAATCGATTGTCCAAAAGCTTTTCGTTCTTTCGTATATGGAATTGTCATTCGCAGTATTTCTTCTATTGCTACTTGAGCAGCAATCGTAACAATAAGTCGTTCTTGTTGTAATTGTTTCATTAAATAATAAAACCCTTTGCCTTCTTCTCCGAGTAAATTCGTTACAGGAATGATGGCATCTTCAAAAATTAATTCTGCTGTATCTTGTGCGTGAAGCCCTACCTTTTGTAACTTTTTACCGCGTGTAAATCCAACGGTATCTCGTTCAACGACTAGTAAACTAATCCCGCGGTACGCAGGAATTGCTTGTGGATTGGTTTTACATGCCACAATAACGAAATCTGCATGAATACCGTTTGTAATAAATGTTTTTTCACCATTTAAAACGTAATGATCGCCATCTTTTCTTGCCGTTGTTTTTAGTGCTGCTAAATCAGAACCTGCCCCTGGTTCTGTCATAGCAATCGCACTAATCGCTTCTCCTGTCACACATTTAGACAACCATTTTTGCTTTTGTTCCTCCGTTCCGTACGCATCGAGGTACGGTGCCACAATATCATTATGTAAACCAACCCCGATAAAACTAGAACCAACTCTTTCTAGTTCTTCATTAATAATGACCGAATATAAAAAATCAGCGCCAAATCCACCGTATTCTTCCTTAACCCATGGACATAAAAAACCATTTTTCCCTAACTTGTTCCAAAAATCTCTTGGAATCATGCCGTCTTTTTCCCACTCTTCGTAAAATGGGAGTGCTTCTTTTTCTAAAAATTTTCGAAATGATTGCTTAAAAATCTCATGTTCTTTCGTTAAAAAAGATTTCATTTTTCTTCACCTCACGAAAACTTTTGATACATCGTCACGACAACGGCACCACCAAGTCCTAAATTATGTTGTAACGCTGTTTTCACGTTCGGAATTTGACGTTCTTTTGCTTCCCCACGTAATTGCCAAACGAGTTCACAACATTGTGCCAAACCAGTAGCCCCAAGCGGATGACCTTTAGACATTAATCCTCCCGATGGATTCACCACATATTTTCCACCATAGGTATTGTCTTCATTGAAAATAAGTACTTCTGCTTCCCCTTCTCCACATAACTGAAGACCTTCATACGTAATGACTTCATTAGGAGTAAAACAATCATGCAGTTCAACCACATCTATCTCTTCTGGTCCTACACTGGTTTGTTCATACACTTCTGTTGCTGCACGTTTTGTCATCGAGTAGCCAACGAGTTCTATTGGATTTTTATATGTTTCTGGCGTATCAGTGGCAACGGCTTGTCCAATTATTTCTACCGCTTGATTCGTTAACCCATGTTTTTTAGCAAAATGTTCGCTACAAACAATCACCGCTGCAGCTCCACAAGATGGTGGACAAGCACATAATTTTGTTAAGTAATGTGGAAAAATAAGTGGAGAAGTAACCACTTCTTCGGTTGTTAATGGAGTATGAAACATGGCATATGGATTAGCTAGTGCGTGGTTTCTTGATTTGACGGCTACTTTAGCAAAAATAGTGTCAGACGGTTGATATTTTTCCATGTAATAATTAGCCGAAGCACCAAATAGACGTAATGCTATCGGACCTTCTTGTTCATACGGTGCCATTTTAGATAATTTTTCAGAAAATAAATCTAACGGAGAAGTCCGATCACCCCAAACAGAACGAATGGCCCCTTTTTGCATTTCTTCAAAACCAACAGCTAACACACAATCGACAGCACCAGATTGAATAGCTTGTCTTGCTAAAAATAAGGCGGTAGAGCCAGATGAACAATTGTTATGCACATTGATAATCGGAATACCCGTCATCCCAACACGATAAAGGGCAGTTTGTCCAGACGTACTATCTCCATAGACGTAACTTGCAAATGCTTGTTCAATGTCGGTATAGGAAATTCCCGCATTATCCAATGCTCCTTTTACTGCTTTTTCTACCATTATTTCATACGGTAAATGTTCACCTGGCTTTGTAAACTTCACCATATCAACACCTATTACTAATGCTTTTTTACTCAAAGAAAGGACCTCCCTTTTTTTCACAATCGATACTTTACTATATGCTACTGACACCTTACTCTATGCCTTTTATGGTAAAAATAAAAAACAGGATGTCTCATCTTTCTAGACATCCTGTTCGTACGAACTATCCGAATAGTTCATCCTATTCTTTTTTTGGAAATGGTCGTGATGGTGTAGTGAAGTCTCCTTTTGAATCACACATTGTACCGCTTCTATCACGACAGCAACACGATTGTTGGAACATAAGTGGACCGTTTTTTCTTTTAATAGCGCAATCAAGTAAAGTGCACGTTGCGTATCAATAACATGCCCACCAATTCGCTCACCTCTTAAAAGAAACCTAATTTGTTCGTATTATAGCTGATGAGCAAGTTTTTCGTTTGTTGATAATGACTAAGCATCATTTTATGATTTTCCCGTCCAATTCCTGACATTTTATATCCACCGAATGCTGCATGTGCTGGATATTGATGATAACAATTCGTCCAAACACGCCCTGCTTGAATCGCTCTTCCAAATCGATAGGCTGTATGAATATTTCTCGTCCAAATACCAGCACCTAATCCATACAACGTATCATTTGCAATTTGTAGTGCCTCTTCGTAGTCTTTAAACGTCGTAACGGATAACACCGGACCAAAAATCTCTTCTTGGAAAATCCGCATGTTATTTTTTCCTTTAAACACAGTCGGCTTCATATAATATCCTTCTTTTATT
>NZ_LN831784.1 GCF_001375675.1 Massilibacterium senegalense
GAACATCGAAAAGTGAAGTGAAAATAAAGAAATCCGCACATATATAAGGTGTGGATTTCTTACATCTCTTCGTTTTGTTCTATTTCATTAATATCGCGGTGGTAATGATGAAATGTGTTTGCCAAATGGTCAAGTTGTTCTAACTCGTCATAATAATCTACCATTAAACCGATTACTGGGAAAATATGAAGCCACATATCATCGGTAATTTTTTGTTCTTTATATAACTGCATTAATGACTGAATCACAGGTGCTTTATTATGTTCTCGTTTCACAAAGTCAGAAACTTCATAAGAACGAACTTTTCCACTTATTTTTAATAAAATATGCTCATGAAAACTTGTTAAATTTTCTAATTCTTGACGAATTTGAAGTTGAATTTCTTCCGGTAACAATCGTAAATCATTTTCATAACGATGCAAGTCTTTTAATAAATAGCGACTTTTTTTCGCTGTTACAATCATTTGACGAAACAATACGAGTTTTCGATTTTTGGCAAACTTTCCTTTGCGCGTATAGCTTCGCTCTTCTTTATAAAACATATATAGTTGATCGATATTCACTAAATCTTCGCGTAGCTTTTCGAGTTCTTTTTTTAACATCATATGATTGTCTGTATGAACAGCCGTAAGACGAATCCATTTAATAATTTCTTCGGACGTTTCTTGTAATTTTACATACAGTTTCGTTTCATATCTTGGTGGTAAAAAAATAAGATTCACAATAAAAGCAGAAATAACGCCAATCATTACGATTAAAAAACGTGTGACTGCAAATTCAATAAAATGTTGGGTTGTTGCTTCCATAATCACAATTGCGGTCACTACCGATAATGGAATCGTATCGGTTAGCCGTAATTTTAAATGAAGCGCAATAATAATAACAGCCCCCACACCAATAATAATCGGATCATTTCCAATGGTTAATACAAGGAGGATGGCGACAATAGCACCGACAACGTTTCCTTGAATTTGTTCAAAAATTGTTTGATACGATCGGTGTATAGACGGTTGAACTGCGAAAATTGCCGCAACTGCCGCATAAACAGGAGGTTCGAGATTGAAGAACATTGCAATATAAAGGGAAAGAGTAATCGCAATACCAGTTTTAATAATACGAGCACCCAATTTCATCTATATAATCTAATCCTTTCTAAAATAACATAGTATACCTTATGTAATTCGATACTATACAATGACTTTTGTTTTTTAGCAAGAAGAATTTTATCCATCATTAGCTTGCAATAAGACTCTTATTTTGAACGAGCCACTATCCGCTTTTTGATAAGTGTATCTAACCATCAGTGGAAGAAGTGTGAAAATCCCCACTGATGAAAGATCTTTTTATTGTGCTATTTTTTTCTTAAAGTCGACATTAAGCCAAATAATTAATAAGATAAAAAAGAAGACCATACTGAAAGAAATGAACCAAAGATGACGAGGCGCTAAGGTCCAACCAATAATCATTACCGAGATCGATATGATAGGTGCCATTATATAATACGCCTTTGTATGATAAAACCAACCATAAGGGAAAAAGTGGGCACCTGTAATAACTGCAAAAAATACAATCATTTGATTCGGGCTATTGGCAAATACCCAAAAAATAAGAGGAAAATACATGAACTGCGCTACATTTAAAATTAATCCTAAATTACTTAAAGGATTATTCGATGACCTCCATTCTGCTTTAATTAATTTTGAAATAACGACCGCTACAGGAAACATGATACCAGTAGAAAATAACATAAACATATTTTTGGATGTTATTTCTATCGGTTGTAAAAAGATGGCGGTAATAATGAGCCAAACGATGATACCAGAAAGTAAGAAGGCAATCCCATTTTTACTTTTTATAGATAAATCCAGTTTGTGTTGCAATAACATATCTTTTTGCAGTTTTCTCCACTCCTTTATTCCTCATCAATCGGTAGCAAGCACTGCTGATGAGGGGTTATCCTATTTATGTTATTTTAACATAAGTCTGTAAAAGTAATGTAGAATGATAGAAAAATCGGTAAAAAGCTCTTTTGTTATCGTTTCAAAAGAACGTTTTACCGATAGGATGATGAAAAAAGGTTGGTTATTCAGTTAAGTTTGAAAAGGCTTTTTCTACCGCTTTAATCGTTTCTTCGACGTCTTCTTTCGTATGTTCAGTCGTTAAAAACCATGCTTCATATTTAGAAGGAGCAAGGTTAATGCCTTCTTCTAACATTAGTTTAAAGAATTTACCAAACATTTCTCCGTCGCTTCGTTCTGCTTGTTGATAGTCTTTTATTTTTTCATTTGTAAAGTAAACGGCTAACGCACCTTTTAGACGGTTGACAGTGATTTGGATGTTATACTTTTGCGCCGCTTCTATAATTCCTTGTTCAAGCATTGCTCCAAGTTTATCTAGCTTTTCATATATACCGTCTTCTTTTAATACTTCTAAACAAGCAATGCCAGCAGAAAGAGAAGCTGGGTTTCCGGCCATTGTTCCCGCTTGATATGCAGGACCAAGTGGTGCAACAGTATCCATGATGTCTTGTTTTCCGCCGTACGCACCGATTGGAAGACCACCGCCGATAATTTTTCCTAATGCAGTTAAATCAGGTTCTACGTTTAATAAGTTTTGGGCACCACCATACATAAATCGGAAAGCTGTAATCACTTCATCAAAAATAAGCAAGGAACCGTTTTCATGTGTTAATCGTTTCACTTCTTCTAAAAATCCTTCTTCTGGTTCAACGATACCAAAGTTCCCGACAATCGGTTCTACAAGAACAGCAGCGATGTCATCTTTCCATTTTTCAAGCGCCAATTTAAAAGATGTCACATCATTAAAAGGAACAGTGATTACTTCTGTGGCAACACTTTTTGGTACGCCCGCTGAATCAGGAGAACCGAGCGTTGCAGGGCCAGAACCAGCTGCGACTAGCACTTGGTCAAAGTGGCCGTGATAACAACCTTCAAATTTCATGATTTTAGTTCGATTGGTGTATGCGCGAGCTACGCGAACACAACTCATCACTGCTTCTGTTCCAGAGTTGGTAAAACGTACTTTATCTAAAGAAGGAATCGCTTCTTTTAACACTTTGGCAAATTGAAATTCAAGTACGGTTGGTGTTCCGTATAATGTACCGTTTGCTGCTGCTGCTTGGATTGCTTTTGTAACGCGTGGATGAGCATGACCGGTAATAATTGGTCCATATGCAGCTAAATAATCGATGTACCGATTGCCATCCTCGTCGTAAAAATATGCCCCTTTCCCATATTTCATAAAGACAGGAGCTCCGCCACCAACTGCTTTATACGAACGAGAAGGGCTATTCACACCTCCAACGATATGTTTTAACGCTTCTTCATAAAATTGTTCTGAACGAGTGTGATCCATTCATAAGCCTCCAAAATAAAAATTTTTTCCTGTAAAAATCTCTCTATTCCGAAAAGAAACAACGACTTTTTCGTTAACAAATGCTTTTTCCCGTAGAGCGATTTTTTGTCCACTTTCTATTGTATCACGATTAGAACAGATGAAAAGGAAGGGACTAGACAGTTGAGTCTCTACTTATTTTTCGGTAAACTATTCGTTACGGTATGAAAGAGAGGGGGAGGTAGCTTGGAGAAAGTGATTGAAGTAAAAGATTTGCGGAAAGATTTTAAATCATATTCAAGCAGAAAAGGATTAAAAGGTGCTTTTCGTGATCTTTTTACACGTAATTATACGATTAAGCATGCTGTTAATGGGATTAACTTAGATATATATAAAGGCGAGATAGTTGGTTATATCGGGGAAAATGGGGCTGGAAAATCAACGACGATTAAAATGATTACCGGTATTTTGACACCTACTTCTGGAATTGTTCGAGTTAATGGTATGAATCCACATAAAGAACGGGAAAAATTTGTTCGGACTATTGGGGTTGTCTTTGGGCAACGTTCGCAACTTTGGTGGGATATTGCTGTTCAAGAATCGTTTCGTTTATTAAAAAAAATATATAATGTTTCCGATGAAGCGTACGATACACATATGAAAGATGTTATTGAAACGTTAGATATCGGACCTTTGTTAGATAAACCAGTTCGAAAATTATCATTAGGGCAACGAATGCGTTGTGAATTAGCCGCTGCATTAATTCATAATCCACCGTTATTATTTTTAGATGAACCGACCATTGGATTAGATGTACTGGTGAAAGCAAAAATTCGCGATTTTTTAAAACGAATTAATGAAAGATATCAAACAACGATTTTGTTAACGACACATGATATTGCAGATATTGAAGCCCTATGTGAACGGGTTATTATGCTCGATGAAGGAAATATTATTTACGATGGAAAATTAAAAGAGTTGAAAAGCAAGTGGGGTACGAAAAAGCGAATGTATGTGGAATTTGCAAAAGAAGTACACATTGAAGAATTATCGGATTTAACAGTAGGAACACCGGTATCGTGGGAAAAGGTAGAAGGAGAAAATCACTGGATGGCATTAGTGAAAAATAACGACGAAGTGATTTCTAATTTAATTGGAAAAATAGTAGCTGCTTATCCGATTGTTGATTTAAACATATTAGAAGCATCGACGGAAGAAATCGTTCGGAAAATTTATGAGGAAGGGATTCGTCATGGATAAGTATTTAGAAATGATTCGCGTCCGTTTTTTAATGATGCTAGCCTATCGAACGAATTATTATAGTGGTATTTTAATTTATACGATTAATATCGGTGCGTACTATTTTTTATGGAGTGCAATTTACGGTGGAAAAGAATCCATCCAAGGTTTATCCATTTCGCAAATGACAACATATGTTGCCATTAGTTGGATGGCTCGGGCATTTTATTTTAATAACTTAGACCGTGAAATTTCTGAAGAGATTCGTGAAGGAAAAGTAGCAGTTGAATTTATTCGTCCATACAATTATTTAGGGATGAAGATGATGCAAGGATTAGGAGAAGGTATTTTTCGCTTCGTTTTCTTTAGCATCCCAGGATTTATTATCGTCGCTTTTTTATTTCCGGTTGACATCAACGTAAATGGGACAACAGTGCTACTATTTATTATGGCTACCATTTTTAGTTTTATCGTGAATACACAACTTAATTTAATTACTGGTATTTTATCGTTTTTCTTTTTAAATAATCGCGGCATTATTTGGACAAAACGAGTATTAATTGATTTATTTTCAGGTTTGTTATTGCCAATTAGTTTTTATCCATTGTGGGCACAAGAGATAATGAAGTTTTTCCCATTCCAAGCAATAAGTTATATTCCAAGTATGATTTTTACAAATGGGTTTACGACAAATGAAGCGGTGCAAGGAATTTTATTTCAATTAATTTGGGTTGGTATATTATTAGTTCCCATGCAAATTCTTTGGGTTATTGCAAAACGTCGTCTCATTGTGCAAGGAGGGTGAGCATGAGATATTTTCGAATTTTTTTACAGTATGCATCTCAATATTTAAAAACGAAGCTTGCTTACCGAACGGATATTATCGTTGGTTTTTTATCAGATATTATGTTTCAAGCAGTAAATTTAATTTTTATTATCGTTGTGTTCGGTCATACCGCATTTTTAGGTGGTTGGACACGCGATGAAATTATTTTTATTTATGGTTTTTTCTTAATTCCGTATGCCATTTTTGATGCTTTTTTTAATATTTGGGACTTTAACGATCGGTATATCGTAAAGGGAGAAATGGACCGCGTGTTAACGAGACCTGTTCACAGTTTATTTCAAATTATTTTAGAACGAATGGAACTAGAATCGTTACTCGGAGCTATTACTGGTTTTTTAGTAATGATGTATGCTTCGATGCAATTACATCTCACGTTTCATTGGTACGATATATTCGTGTTACTGTTCATGGTAATAGGTGGTACGCTCGTATATGCTGGTATTTTTATTGCACTAGCAAGCATCGGTTTTTGGTCTGATGCACGTACTGATATTATGCCGATGATGTATAACATCGGTAACTACGGGCGTTATCCTGTTGACATTTACAATAAAGTGATACGTTACATGTTAACGTTCATTTTGCCATTTGCATTTGTTGGTGTTTATCCATCTGCTTATTTTTTAGGAAAAACAGAATGGTACGGGTATGCTTTTTTTACACCTATTGTTGGGTTGCTTGTTTTTATTATCGCTGTAGTTTTATGGAATATTGGTGTTAAAAAATACCGCGGGGCGGGAAACTAGATGAGTAGCTTGCTATTCATCTAGTTTTTTGGGAACTTTTATGTCGATGATAGCGTAAAGATGAATAAGAAAAAGAAAGGATGGATGGAGATGAAATATCAAATTACTGGTAGTGTCATGCAAGCATTAGAAATCGAATTAGAACCCAATGAAGTCATTTATACAGAATCAGGTGCCATGTTTTTCATGTCATCGAACGTAGAGATGAGCACGAATTTCAAAGGTGGTCTTTTTTCAAGTATTAAACGAGCGATGACGGGAGAAAGTATGGCGCTTACATATTTTCAAGCACATCAACAGAATGGGAAAATAGGTTTTGCACCTGTTGCACCAGGAAAAGTAATTCCGCTTGAAGTATCTCCAGGGAAAGAGTATGTGTGTCAAAAAGATTCTTTTATGGTAGCAGAAGATGGAGTGAAATTAGATATTTATTTTCAAAAGAAAATTATGACAGGTATTTTCGGTGGAGAAGGATTTATTATGCAAAAGTTAAGTGGTCAAGGGATGGCATTTGTAGAAATAGACGGGGAAGTCATCGAAATGGAGTTGCAACCAGGGGAAGAAGTGAAAGTGGATACTTCGCACGTAGCTATGATGGAATCTACTGTAACGATGGATATCCAGCGGGTAAAAGGATTTAAAAATATTATCTTTGGTGGAGAAGGATTATTTTTAACGACGTTAAAAGGACCAGGGAAAGTGTGGTTACAAACATTACCGTTAGCAAACCTTGCTGGACGAATTGGAAAATATTCAGGAACTTCCTCAGGAAATAACGATCGTGGGGCATCTTCAGGGTTAGGTGACTTATTTGATGACTAAAGAAGAAAAGTGACACTTTTCTTCTTTATTTTTCAAAAGGTTCTGTATGAATGTGAACGTGAGGTACTTTGTATTTCACAAGCATTTCTCGCTCAATGGCATCTGTAATTTGATGACTTTTCGCCACGCTTAATTGAGCATCTACAAAAATAACGACATCTAAATAAATTTTATTTCCATACACACGAGCCTTAATATCACGGACAGCTAATACACCAGGAATTTGTTCAATAAAATGTTTATACGTTTCAATTTTATTTTCATCAAATCCATCCGTTAACATATAGGAAGATTCTTTAAAAATATCGAATCCTGTTTTCGCAATAATTAAACCAACGATAAATCCAGTGACTGGGTCTAGCCATGGCAATTGAAACTGAGAACCGAAAATACCGATTGTAGCCCCGATACTTACGAGAGCATCGGATAAATTATCTTTTGCTGCTGCTTTTAAAGCGTGACTTTCTGTTTTTTTCGCTAAAGCCATATTGTATCGATAGACCAAAAACATAACGATTGCCCCGAAAATAGCAATAAAACCAGCGATAATATTTGGTGATTCTACTTCGTTGCTAAAAAGAGCACGTAAAGTAGAAAGAAGTACTTGCAAAGAAATGGTTAACATAACGAAAGAAGCAATCATACTAGAGATGGTCTCTGCTTTAGAATGACCGTACCGATGGTTTTCGTCTGGAGGACGCTTTGCAATTTTTAGTCCAATTAATACAGCGACGGAAGCGATAATATCCGTCGTATTATTAAGCCCATCAGCAATTAATGCTTGTGAATTCGTCATATACCCAACGATAAGTTTTAAAGTGGATAAAAATAAATAGGCAGCTATACTAATCCAAGCACCTTTTTCTGAATTATGTTGTGCATGTTCCATGAAACAAACCCTCTTTTCCGTTTACCTAAAAAAGACTTTCTATATTGTAAAATTTTTTATTCTAATATACAAATCGTCTATTGTATGAGTAGGAAACTTCTGTATTACAATGGTAACAAATAAAAATGCTGTGGGTCTATGGCAATCTTTTTTCCAATGGCTAGATGATTAAGGTATAGAAAACATTTTGAATGGCAGTGAAAAATGTTGGGTATGGTAAAGAATGGAGGGTTAATAGTTGTCAGATGACGTTTATTTCGATACGCTAGTAGTAGAATAACTTTAGGAGGAATGTTTATGACAGTAGAAGTAGGAAAAACTGCTCCTGATTTTTCAGCTTTAGCAAGTAACGGTGAAACAGTTTCCTTATCAGATTTTAAAGGGAAAAATGTTATCTTGTATTTTTATCCAAAAGATATGACGCCAGGGTGTACAACAGAAGCATGTGATTTTAGAGATCGCTACGAAGAATTTAATGGTTTAGATGTTGTTATTTTAGGTGTAAGCACAGACCCAATCGAACGTCATAAAAAGTTTATTGAAAAACATACGTTACCATTCTTATTATTATCCGACGAAGATCATAAAGTGTGTGAACTATATGATGTATGGAAATTAAAAAAGAATTTTGGAAAAGAGTACATGGGCATCGAACGATCTACTTTCGTTATGAACAAGGAAGGAATCATAATGAAAGAATGGAGAAAAGTTCGAGTAAAAGACCATGTAGAACAAGCACTTACATTTATTAAAGAAGAAATGTAAAAAAACTTCCTAATATTTGAACGATATAAACCCATCGAAAGAAAAG
>NZ_LN831785.1:0-295000 GCF_001375675.1 Massilibacterium senegalense
ACCTACTCCTTTTAATCGGTCGCCAACTTCTTGAATCGCACCTCTCCCCATTAAGTTCAAACTAGGAATATAAAATCCATATACTTTGTTTTCCATGAGTCATCTTCCTTTCAAATATTTTAACCAATCATTAGTGTTTACGATTTATATCAGAATCATTACAACATTTCTTTCCACCCCCCTAAACAAGTAAGCGCTTACATTTTTATCTCAATATAAGAACTGTATTAATAGTGTAATCATATACTTAAATGCCGAAAAATATGTTAAAAATATGAAATTTTTCAGAAAAATCTTAGCAAGTGCTAAGATTTTTCTGAGTCCAACTGTTGAACAGTATAAAGATTGTAGTATTCTCCTTTTTTCTCCATTAATTGTTCGTGTGTACCCGTTTCTATTATTTCCCCGTGCTTCATCACAACAATTCGATCAGCATATGTAATCGTAGCTAAACGATGCGCAACGATAAATGTCGTTTTATCTTTTGCCAAACGTTCCATTGCTCCTTGAATTTCGTGTTCACTTTCTAAATCAAGCGCACTCGTTGCTTCATCAAAAATTAAAATAGGGGGATTTTTTAAAAATACGCGCGCTATCGCGAGTCTCTGTTTTTGTCCTCCAGATAATTTTACCCCGCGTTCTCCGATTTTCGTATCATACCCTTCTGGTAAATTCATAATAAACTCATGCGCTTTTGCTACTTTCGCTGCTTGCATGATTTCTTCTTCTGTCGCTTCAGGATTCCCCATTAAAATATTCATCCGAACAGAATCACTAAATAAAATATTATCTTGAAGTACCATGCCAATGTGGTCGCGTAATGAACGTACTTGATAATCACGAATATCGACACCATCTAATAAAATTTGTCCTTCTGTTACATCATAAAAACGAGGAATGAGACTAACAAGCGAAGATTTACCCCCACCACTCATCCCAACTAACGCAATTGTTTCCCCTTTTTGAACGGTTAAATGAATCTTTTTCAAAACATCGTTTGTGTCTTCTTCATATCGAAATGATACATTTCTAAAAACAACTTCCCCTTGCACCTCTTGTAACACTTTTGCTTGTTTTTTATCTTCAATATCATACGGTTCATCTATCAATTCAAATACCCGGTCCATCGATGCTAACGATTGCGTCAACGTGGTAGATGAATTAACTAAACGGCGAAGTGGGTTATACAATCGCTCCATATATGCAACAAATGCTACCATCGTACCGATTGATAATGTTCCTTGGATTACTTCATAAGCCGCATATCCAATAACGAGTAATGGAGCAACATCTGTAATCGTATTTACTACTGCAAATGTTTTTGCATTCCATCTTGTATGTTTGATTGCTTTTTCTAAAAAGTTTTTATTTTGTTTTTCAAATTGTTGTTGTTCGTAATCTTCGACAGCAAAACTACGGATAACAGAAATCCCTTGGATTCTTTCATGCAAATGTCCTTGTACTTCCGCTAATGCTTGCGAACGAACTTTCGTTAATTTACGCAATCGACCATAAAAATATTTAATTGAAAATCCGTAAAAAGGAAAGAGCAAAATAGCAGCAAGCGTTAATTTTACGTTCATTGAAAACATAATCGCCAATGCAATAATAATCGTAGCGCTATCTAACCAAATATTCATTAATCCTGTCACAACAAATGCTTTTGTTTGTTCTACATCGTGAATAACACGCGAAATAACTTCTCCTACTTTATGATTCGAATAATAACGCATGCTCAATTTTTGCAAATGACTAAATAGTTGATCGCGTATATCGTACAATATTTTGCTTGCAGTCCATTGCGCAAAATACTGGCGATAATATTCCACAGGTGGACGAATGACAACAAAAACAATAAAAGCTATTCCCATTATCCATACTAACTGCTGTACTTTTTCGTCCGTCGCCATACCATCTACTGAAATAATTTGATCAATCACATATTTTAATAAAAGCGGCATGAATAAAGGGATACTAAACTTGATTAATCCAATAAAAATTGTGATTATTATTTCTTTTTTATAAGGTTTTACAAATTGTAAATAACGAAAAATAGTATTCAGTGGTTATTCCTTCTTTCCTTGAAATTCCTTATACCATTTAGGAACAAATTTAGGATCAAACGGCCCTTTTTTCTGACGAATCCATTCTAATAATTCTTTCAATTCTTCTTCCACTTTTTTTATGACCTCCCCTGGATAATCCATTTCTTTTTGATGAAGGTCAAATTCATCTTGGTCAACAATTTTAAATGAGCCATCTGGTGCAACAATGACGTCTAAATCGTAATCAATATAAATTAACACTTGATTTTGTAAATCATACGCATTCGTCATATTGCAATAACAATGAATGCCGTCTTCTTTTATTAGTCCAATTACATTAAACCAATGCTGCTGATCAAAATAACAAATGGCAGGGTCTATCGTAAAAAATTCCCTTTTTCCTGGTTCGATTACTTTTGTACCAATGTTTGCTCCGATTATTTTTCCATCTTCTTGATGTAATACATATGTTTGTTCCCAAATTCTATGAATTTCCCCGTTATGTTTATGACTTTCAATTCGAATGATACTCTTTTCTTTTTTCGACATTTTTCTATTCTCCTTCTAATCATAGTACAGTTACTTACAAAAATAAAGTCCTTGTCATAACGAAAAAGGGCTTTTAACGATTCGTTAAAAGCCCTTTTCTTTCGCCTTCTTTATTTAGAAGAAGACATTTTTTTGTTTTGTTCAGATTGTTGGTTTTGCATTTTAACTTCCTGAACATTTGTTTCTGACGCAAACTCTGTCATAGAGTTTTGCCCTTGTTGTGCACCAGCAGATTGAGCATTTTGTTGCTTCACATGGTTCACATCAGTTCCAGCAGTAGTCTTATTTGGCATTTTGTTATTGTTAGTAGCCAAATTCATCACCCCCGCAGTACCTATTGTGTACAAAACGACAAATAATATGCTACATTGTTAAAAGGGAAATTCCACCATCTACAATAATGGTTTGTCCACAAATCATATTCGCTTGATCAGACAATAAAAACATCACTATATTTGCTAAATCTTCTTTTTCAACTAAACGTCCCGCTGGCGTTTTTTGGGAAGATCCCCCTAATAATTCTTCACGATTTGGAAAATGCTTTAGCGCATCTGTATCCACCGCTCCACCTGATACAGCATTGACAATAATATTTTTGGATGCTAACTCAACAGCTAAATAACGCGTTAACGCTTCTACTGCTGCTTTTGAAACACCGACTGCCGTATAATTATCTAAATACCGAATCGCACCGATTGAGCTTAAATTCACGATTTTTCCGCCGCCCGTTTTGTCCATTCGTTTCGCAGCTTCTTGTGAACAAAATAAAACAGCTTTACTGTTAATATCCATTGTCCAGTCCCAATGGTTTTCTTCTAGTTCCATCAATGGTCGAAGTACACCTGAAGCAGCGTTATTTACTAACACATCGAGACGTCCATAATGTTCATCAATTTTTGTAAACAACTCTTCAATTTTTTCTTTTTTTCCCAAATGTGCTTTTACTAAAAGAACATCACTTCCTAAAGCACGTATTTCTTCTGCTGTTTCTTCTGCAGCACTTTTACTTCTATTGTAATTAATCACTAAATCGTATCCTTGTTTTGCAAGTTCTTTCGCAATTACTTTTCCAATTCCACGACTACTTCCTGTCACTAACGCTACCTTTTTACTCATCGTTTACCTCCTATGTATAAATAACTCTTTCTTCATCATACTATAAAGTAAAAGCAGGGAAAATAAACGAGTGGACTTTTCCCCATAACTGAACCTTGTCTTCCTTCATTGCTGGAAGCATGTTTCTTTCCATTTTGTCCAATCTCTTGAATAAAACAATCATACCATGATTATGTAACGGGAAAAAGGAGGAAATTTTATGTATGTTGGACGCGATTTACTAGAGCTCTCATCGATTCAAACCAATGTTTGGTCCGATCAAGAGTTACATTATTATCATGAACAAATGACACACCTAGCTCCTTATCTCAACAATGAAGGAGTAACGATTCATCAAAAAATTATTCATGAAATGGAAAGTCGTAATCAATCACACCTATCGGAAGCGTCATACATGAATGGAACTAAATTTACATATAAAATAAACTACTAATTTGAAGCATTAAAATGCCGTATGAATTCATACGGCATTTCTTTTATTTTACTTCCACCAAATTATTTTCTTCCATTTTTTTGAATGTTTCCACTAATTCGTATTTCGTTATTTCCTCATCCGTTGCTTCGATATAGTTTTCCACATCTGTCCAAATGTTATTATTTACTAGCAATTCAATGGCATGACTTTGATAGCGAATATTTTCATCTGAAACTAAATTCATTACTGTTTTTGCTACTACTCCTTTTATAACAGGTTCCGCTTGTACATCAGGATTATCCATTCCGTCTAATGACACATCGTTATCTTTTAAAACATTGTACACCATATTATTATGTTCTTCTGGATTATCATTTTTTTCAACCGTAACATTCGCTTTTAAAGAAGGGAAATAATGCACAACCATTTGCGCAAATTCTGCTTCTGTAAGAAGTTGATCTGGATTAAAATTTCCATTTTCATCTGGTTGTACTAATTCTTTTTCTGTTGCCCACATCACAGTATTATACTTTTCATCACTTTGAGAAATATCTTTGTATACTACTTCTTGTTTTTCAATTTGTGTGTCTGATTTTACTTCATTAATACCAGTTTCATCTAATTTAAATTTATTACTCCCGATAATGACAACTATTATAATCATAACTAGAATAATGATGTTTAAAATCATGAACATTTTTGATGTTTTTTTCAAGTTTTCTCCATTCCCTTCAGTAAACTTATCAATTGACTATTAATTTTCTGGTTCAGCAGGTGGTGTCACTAACATATCTTGGTCAGCAGGTGATGTTACTTTTGGTTCAGCAGGTGGTGTCACTAGCGTATCTTGGTCAGCAGGTGGTGGTACGAATTCACTGTCCACACTTTCATTTTTAGAGTTTGTTGCGTCCTTTGACTCTATACTTTGTTGTTTTTCCGATACTGAAGTATTGGTACTTTTATTCTGACTAGAAGGAGATTCTTTATAATTATTATTTTGTTTGCTTTCTATTTTTCTTTCCATTTTAGTATTGTTTTTTGAATTAGAAAGATTGCTTTGTTTCGTTAGGGATTTTTCCAATTCTTCTTCGTTTTTAGTAGAATCTTTTGTTTTTTCTTTCTCATCCGTTTCTTGTATATCTTTTTGTTGTAGTGCTAAAAGAGCTTGATCAGGTGATAACTTTTTCTTTTTTATTGTATCAGCCATATCTGTAATCTTTTCATTTTCAATTTCCTTAAGTGTTGCTATCAAGTCGTACTTTTGTATGTATTCTGATGGTTGTTTATCTTTCCACCTTGAAGAATCAACTTTTTGTAGATATTCATATGATTCTGTATAATTATTGTATTTTTCCCCATTGATATAACTTAATATTTCTGCTAAATAACCAACATTCACCTCATTCTCACGCGTTGGGATATCCATATACCCCTTCAAAGGAACTTGGTATTGTAGTAATGTAGTATAGATTTTTTCTTGCTTTTCACTACTATTATTTTCTTTTATTTTCCCAATTTCCTTATATAATGTTTCATAATAAAGAACAATCATCTCTGCCAATTGTTCCTCTGTAACCGTTGCTTCTGGATTAAAGTTTCCATTTTCATCTGGTTTTACTAATCCTTTTTCTGTTGCCCACATGATTGTATCTAAACGTTCATCACTATTTGGGATATCTAGATAAGGACTTGTAAATGTTTCTTTTTTCAATTCTTTTTTAGATTCTTTTATGATATTTGAATCACTTTTATTTTTTCCAGTAAAGATATCACTACCTATGATAAATACACCTACAATAATTACAACTAATAAAACATTACCAATAATCAGTGTTTTCTTCTTCATCATATCTCCTCCTTCCACCTCTATTATTGTAATCCATTACACTAGTATATTTCTACCAATGATAACAAATTAATAAGTATCATTTAATATTTTACTTTTATTTCAATATAATCTTTTTAATCATTTTTTGATACGGTACTGGAAATGGTAGTTGTAGTAATTCTTCTTTTGTCACTAATCTTTTTCGTTCACTTTCTATAATAGTACCTTTATATTCACTACTGTAAACTGATATTTTCCATTTTAAATGAGAAAAGATATGCTCAAACTCATATTCGTAATTGATTTTTTGAATATCGACGTCATACAGTTTTTCCAATGCCTTTTGAAAATTCTTCTGTTCATTTTTCGTTTTACGAAGCGTTGAAACATTTGGAAACTCCCATAACTTAGCAAGCAAGCCAGTGTCAGGTCTTTTTTCTACGATATATTGGTTTTGTTCATTTTTCATAATGCTTACTGACAAAGACACTTCTTTCGTTGATTTTTTTCTCGTTTTAATCGGTAAAGTAGATTCTAATCCTTGATGAAATGCTTGGCAATGTTCCTGTACAGGACAAAGCAAGCAAGCTGGGGATGTTGGCGTACAGACTAACGCACCAAGTTCCATAATCGCTTGATTAAAATCACCAGGACGGTTTTGGTCGATTACTTCTCGGACAATCTCTTCTATTTTTTTTCTTGTTTTCGGCTTCGCGATGTCATCATGAAGGGCAAACAGCCGCGAAAATACCCTCATTACATTTCCGTCTACAGCAGGGACAGGTAAATTGTATGCGATACTTAAAATCGCTCCCGTTGTATAAGGTCCTACTCCTTTTAAAGTAGAAATTTCTTCTTCTGTATTAGGAACAACACCGTCATATTTTTGAACTACTTCTCTTACAGCTGTTTGCAAGTTGCGTGCCCTAGAATAATATCCTAACCCTTCCCACGCTTTTAACACTTCTTCTTCATCCGCTTTTGCTAAGTCATACACCGTATGAAATTTAGAAACAAACCGTTCAAAATACGGAATTACTGTATCTACTTTCGTTTGTTGTAACATAATTTCGGAAACCCATATTTTATATGGATCTTTATTTTGTCGCCACGGTAAATTTCGTTGATTTTTTAAAAACCATTCCACTAAATTTCGTTGAAATGTTGCGACATCCATTTGTTTTACAAGTTCTTTCATTTCCATTATTCTTCCTCCAGTAGCTTCCTTTCAAAACACCAGCAATGAAATTTTTTACCCCCACCGTCAATATCTTGTAAAATTGGACCAAAAACTTCATGCTTTTCATCAGAACGTAATTTTTTTATTTTTTCATATTCTTCAAAAGATAGTACCGTGAACATTTCCACATATAAATAAGGTTGATCTGATGCGACATACCATTGAAAATCACGTATAGATAATGTTTCGAGTGTTTTCTTACACGCGAACATTTTTGATTCATATACTTGAATACATTCTTTTTTTATTTTATACTCAATAAAAACTTGAAATTTATTCACTGGCAAAACTCCTTATTTTACTTTCGTCTTTCTATACATTTTAACAATGAATTTATCAAGATGCACTTTTTATCATTGTTGTATATGTAATAAGAAGCTTGCCGTTTTAATTTTCCTTATTTTAAGGAGGCGGTGCTTGAATGGATACAGGTACCCATGTTGTAATGGGAATTGCACTTGGTGGATTAGCAACGTTAGATCCTGTTGTTGCTACAGATCCATTGACACATCAAGCTATTATTATTGGGGTATTAGTTGGCTCTCAAGCTCCTGATTTTGATACTGTTACAAAATTGCGCAATAATGCGGTGTATTTACGAAATCATCGTGGAATGACACATTCTATTCCCGCTGTTTGTTTATGGCCTATCTTAATTGCCAGTGCTCTTTTTACTGTTTTTCCAGACGTAAACTTATTTCATTTATGGCTTTGGACCTTTTTCTCCGTTATTTTACACGTTTTTGTCGATGTATTTAACGCATATGGTACCCAAGCGCTCCGTCCCTTTTCAAAAAAATGGATTGGTCTAGGAGTTATCAATACATTTGATCCATTTATTTTCTTTAGCCACCTAATTGCTTTGTTCATTTGGAGGTATACAGGAGAGGGTGGTTATACGATCTTAACGCTTTATATTATCTTGATTTTTTATTATGTATGGAGATTTAAAGCTAGAAATCGTGTACAAGCTCGGGTCTTAAAAAAAATTCCCTCCGCCACTCAAATGTTCATCTCTCCAAGCTATCGTTGGAGTGACTGGCATATCGCCGTAAAAGATCCAAACCTTTTTTATGTCATAAAAATTAAAAAAAATAAATTAAAAATTATCGATACATTTGAACAACAACCACTGCCAACAAATGAAATTATGGAAGCTGCTACAACAGATGAAAACATTACAGCCTTTTTATCTTTTTCGAAAATCTATACGTGGGAAATTCACAAAGAGCAAAATAAAATCGAAGTTCGTTTTACCGATTTACGCTATTTAAGCAAAAGTTATTATCCTTTTGTAGCGGTCGTACATCTCAATTTAGATTTAATGCCACAATCCTCTTTCACAGGCTGGGTATTTAGTGAAGATAAATTGCAAAAAAAATTATCTTACATCACAGAATAGAAAATGGTCCGTCCTTTTTTACGGGCCATTTTATTGCTTTAGTCCATTACTATTTTCTAATAAATGCTTATACTTTGGATTATCGGTTATGAATTCATGCAAAGTAGGGCCATATCGGTTAATCCATTCTAAAACAATCCGTTCTGTCATTTCATGTCCTCGATATGACCATCCACCTTTTGCTCGTGTCGTTTCAAAATCTTCCCATAGTACTTCTACCCATGTCCTCGCTTGATGGTACGATAAATAATCGTTCATTTCTAATAATCGATTCGTTAAACGTTCAAAAATTGCATTCATGATTTTCTTTCCCTTCTACGTTTATATGAGGAGGATAAAATAACTCCTCACCAGTTGTTGATGAGGAGCATCATTCATCTTCCATTCGCTATAACGAATGGAAGGATATCATTACTCTACTTTATTTCCTAACATAGAAACAGGTAATGCTTCTAATTTTGGATTCCCACTACGATGTCCCCAAGCAAATGTACCATTTATGTACGAAATTTTAAATATTTCTCCAGGATCATCTTTAATTTCATATGTTTCTTCTGGATGAAAGTCACTTGGGTCGATTAAATATGCTTTCGCCATAGCAATTTTCCGTTCATAAACTGCTAATTCATTCACCATCCCCATTTGTTCTGCTTTTTTTGCTTTTTCATTCAGTTGAGAAATTTCACGATGCAGTTCAAATTCTGACATTTCACTATAACGTTTCATTTGTTCCATTCGTATTATACTCCTTCTGTTCATACTACGTTTATTTTACTCGTCTTCGTTATTTTGAAGAAAAGTGTCAATTTGCTCAAAGGTGAAGCCTTTTCGAACTAAATACTGCTTCACTCGCATCTTTTTTTCATAACCTGTATATTTCCGATACTTATATAATGCTTTTTCTCCGTGATATTGTAAAGCTGAATGTTCTGCTTGATCAGAATATTCCCATTTTGCTTGTGCAAAGGCTGTTTGAATAACATCGCGAGAAAATCCTTTTCGATATAACTGCTGGTATATTTTTTGTTTTTTTTCTTTTAACGAAGTATTTCCTAGTACTTCCTGTTTTTTTTCAATATACGATATAAGACGACTTACTTGGCTCTCAAAGGACATTCGTGATAAACTTGAAGAAATTATGGTGGAAGAAACTCCTTTTTCTTCTAACTCTCGTTTTATTAATAATGGCCCTTTTAGTTGTGTATTCATTTTCGATTGCACATACTGATTACTGAATTCTTCATCATTTATGTAATGATATGATTTTAATGTATCGATACATCCTACAATAGTGGAATAATCTAACTCTTTTCGTTTTAAATACTCAATTAATTCGTGTTCTGAGCGCATTCGGTACGATAAATAAGATAAAGCGAGACCAATCGCGCGTTTTTTTTCTTTTTCACGAACAATTTCCATAAGTTTTGTATGATCAATTTCCATGCCTTTTTGTAGTCGAAATCGAATAAACAAATCACTGTCAATCGTAAAGCCAAACTCTTCACCAGCTCCACAATCGATATACACATAGTACCAATCTTTCTTTTTGGGATGAACGGTGATTCTTGTTATGATTGTCATTTGTTACACCTCGAATTTATTTTAACATAAAACCTATGGGAGGGATTGTTATGAAAATTGCCATTGCTGGTGGAACAGGATTTGTAGGAAAAGCATTAACGGACCTTTTAGTAAACGAGGGACATCACGTATTTATTTTATCGCGAAATGAAAAAGTATCTAAACATCCAAATATAACTTTCGTCCCTTGGCTCGGCACTCATCCACTTCCGACACAACGATTAGAAGGAATAGATGCCATCGTAAATTTGGCTGGGCAAACAATTAATTCTCGATGGACAAAAGAAATGAAGCAAAAAATTATTACTAGTCGCCTTCATGCGACGGAAACGATTATTAACATTATCGAAGCATTAGAAACAAAACCAAAAGTTCTTATTAATGCTTCTGCCATTGGTTACTATGGCACTTCCTTACACGATGTGTTTGATGAAAAAAATACGACACCTGGCGATGACTTTTTAGCTCAAACCGTTGTGAAATGGGAACAAACAACGAAACAAACGGAACTATTTCATGTTCGTACAGTATTAGCACGATTTGGCGTTATTTTAGGAAAAGAAGACGGTGCTTTACCGAGAATGATACTTCCATATAAATTATTCGTAGGAGGCCCTCTCGGTTCAGGAAAACAGTGGCTTTCATGGGTTCATATAGATGATGTCACACGAATGATTTATTTCGCTATTCAAAACGAAGAAATTCACGGTCCAATGAACGTCACAAGTCCTATCCCAAAACGAATGAATGAGTTCGGTAAAGAACTAGCAGCCGTGCTAAAACGTCCTCACCTATTGCCAGCACCGGCAGTCGCCTTACGACTTGCACTTGGAGAAATGAGCATGCTTGTTTTAGAAGGACAACACGTAAAACCAACGGTCGCCCTAGAACATGGGTACACATTCGCCTTCCCTGACTTAAAAGAAGCATTAGAAAACATAGTGAACTACTCCCACCACTTATCACCCTTACGGGTCACTTGAAGTGGGGCTTCTCGACTTATCATTGCTTTTAGTAGCCGACGAAAACTGACCGAGCTATCCCTCTCGTTCCAAGAGTTCTTTTTTCTATGATAACGCTAATAAGCGTAATCCTTCATGTTTGATGTTGATAGAAGCATTCCAGTCTCTGTCTGCTACAAAACCACAATCACAGTGGAATGTACGCTCAGAAAGAAATAGAGACTTCTTTATCTGACCACAACATGAACAAGTTTTGGATGATGGAAACCACTTATCTATTTTGATCAGTTTTTTCCCTTGCTCTTCTAACTTGTATTGGAGAAATGTCGTGAACATGCCCCAGGCATTATCCGTAACGCTTTTACCGAAATGGAGTGCTTGTGACATTCCTTTCATGTTGAGGTCTTCGATAACCACACAGTCATACAGTTTCACTAATTTGTACGATTCCTTATGTAGAAAGTCCTTTCGTTGGTTCGCAATTTTTTCATGTAGCTTCGCTACTTTTAGACGTTGTTTGTGCCAACGATTAGATCCTTTCTTTCTGAGTGATAGAATACGCTGTTCCTTCGCTAACTTTTCCAAAGCTTGATGATAGAAACGTGGGTAATTGGCTGTCTTCCCTTTTTCACTATCGACAAATAAACCATTCATGGAAAAGTCTAAGCCAACAACAGCTTTTACTTCTTTTTGTACAGGTTGATGTTCGTATTCGATGAGAATAGAAACATAGTATTTTCCTGTTTTTGTTCGAGAAATCGTACAAGACTTGATGATATGATGCGACGGAATTTTCCGATGTTGCTTCATTTTCACAAGTTTCCATTTCGGTAATTTAATATAGCCATCCAAAAGCATAATGTTTCCATTTATCACGTTAGTTGTGTAGAATTGTCTTGCCTTACGGTTTTTGAACTTCGGAAATTCAGCACGACCAGAAAAGAAGTTTTTGTACGCCTTCTGCAAATTTAGTTGGGTGTTCGCCAATGCAAGACTATCTACTTCTTTGAGCCATGAAAACTCCTCCTTGTACTTAGCAGGAGTAGGAAACTTTTGCTTCTTTAGCGCTTCTTTGTCGCCCTTGAATTGTTCATACGCTTCCTTTCGTTCAGCTAACATTTTGTTGTAGACAAAACGAACACATCCAAAGGTTTTGACAAGAAGTTGCTCTTGTTCTTGCGTTGGATACAGACGAAACTTATATGCTTTGTTTGCCATATCGAATCACCTCACTTTACACCTTGATTTTCTATCTATTTCTTTATCACTTCAATGGACGCGCCACCAGTGGTAAGTAAGCAAAAATTCCTTGACCAAAAATACTCTTTCCACAGTTTCTTTTTCACCTATGGAAAATGCTTTTTGATAAGTCGTGAACTTGCGCTTTTATAAGCGTTGATGAACTTTGACATATCAGTATTCGGATGTGCTTTGAACAACATATGCACATGATCCATATCGTGACTCCATTCGACTAAGGAAATAGTATCATTTTCACCCAATCGAACAAACATATCTTTCGCATAGTCAGATATGGCAACGTCCATCACTTTTCTACGATATTTTACGACCAGAACAAGATAATAATACAACATTAATACTGAATAATTATTATTTTCTAATTTCATTGATGCAACATCTTTTTTATTATCTAATACTGATTTATCATAGTACAAAAAAAAGAAACAACTTTAGGCTACGCCTAACCGAAATTCATCTCCCACTTTCACTGGTGCTGCCGTACCTTCACGTTTAGAAGTGGAAGACTTCTTTCGTAGGGAGTTAAAATAAAAAGCAGAGGCGAGCTTGCTCAAAGACAGAGTAATAAGGTAAAGGATGATCTTACTCTATATTCCCAAAGAAGAAACAGCGTGCACACGTTGTTTCTTTTATTTTTCTAAAAAACCTCTAGCAAAAGTTAGAAAAGATAATGTATACTTTCTAAAATATGAGTACGCAAGAAAGGACGTCGGCGATGAAAACATTAATTACTGGAGCGACGGTATATCCGATTACATCAAAAAAAATGGATGTAGCAGATGTATTAATCGAAAAAGGAAAAATAGTAGCAATAGAACCATTTATTGATCCAATGGATGACATGGAAGTGATTGACGGCTTTGGTCATCATTTATTACCAGGGTTTATTGATGCACATACGCATCTTGGTTTATATGATGAAGGAACTGGATGGGCCGGAAATGATGCGAATGAAACGATTGAGCCATTAACCCCGCATATTCGAGCTATGGATGGTGTGAATCCATTAGATTTAGGTTTTTATGACGCAATTCGCTTCGGTATAACAGCTGTAAATGTAATGCCTGGTAGTGCCAACATTATTGGTGGAACAACATCGGTAATTAAAACACATGGAAAAAACATTGATTATATGTTTGTTCGCAGAGTTTCTGGCTTAAAAATGGCATTAGGTGAAAATCCAAAACGAATTCATAGTGAAAGTGACCATTCCATTACACGAATGGGCATTATGGGCATGCTTCGCGAAGCTTTTTATCAAGCAAAATGTAGTAAAGATCCAGATAACCCAAGGATTCGCCCACTTAATGCTGCGTTAGAACAATCCATTCCTGTTCGTATTCACGCTCATCGGGCAGATGATATTTTATCTGCTGTTCGTTTTGCGGATGAGTTTAATCTAGACGTGCGAATTGAACATTGTACAGAAGGTCATTTAATAGCAGAAGAATTAAAAGGAAGAAATTTAAAAGTAACAGTAGGCCCTACTTTAACGAGACGATCCAAAATAGAGCTGTTAAATAAAACATGGAAAACATATTCGATTTTAGCTAATGCAGGCGTGGAAGTTTCTATTACAACGGATCATCCATACGTTCCGATTCAATATTTAAATGTGTGTGCTGCTTTAGCAGTTCGCGATGGTTTAAGTGAAGAACAGGCACTCGAAGGAATTACAATAAATCCAGCACGAAATCTTGGAGTAGATCATAAAATAGGAAGTATCGAAATTGGAAAAGATGCTGATTTAGTCCTTTGGAATGAACACCCGTTTCACTATTTAGCGTCTCCTGTATTAACAATAATTGATGGACAAATAATTTACAAAAAATCTTAAAAAAAACTATTTTCAACACGGTTATTTTCAGTTAATATAAAAGTACAAAATAAATGAATCCTTATTGGAAGGTGAACTGTTTTAAAGAATTTTCAGTCAATTGTATAACAGCAGAGATGCGGGAAGGCAAATGGTGCGCCACCAGTTTAAACTGGTTCTAGTGGGTTCGATTCCCACCCCAAATTGTTTACGAATTGTAGGATTAGATTTGTGAATATATTGGGGGGGTAGATCGGTGAAAGGACCCAATTCTGCCCTCAAGAAATGGAGGGATGAACCATGTTTTTAAAAAAACGTGATCTTCTTGAGTGCCAACGTTTATTTGAACTGATGACTGATCCAGCAGTCTTCCCTTTTGTTCGTCAAAAAGCACACTCTCAAGAAGAATATTTATTTTTAACAAAACAGACGATTGAAGCAGAAGAACACGGTGAAGTCATTTCAAGAACCATCATGGATGAATGGGGAGAAGCTATTGGTACGATCAATCTGTTTGACATTGAAGATGGTTACGGATTTTTAGGTACATGGATTGGCAAACCGTACTTTGGTAAAGGCTACAATCAAGCTGCAAAAGCATTATTTTTTGATGAGTTATTTTTCGAAAAAAACATTGAAACAGTCTATATGAAAATTAGAAAGGCAAATATTCGTTCTAAAAAAGCAGCAGAAAAATTACCTTATGTCACATTAGCAAATCAAACAGCTATTGAACTTTATGAACAAGTTAACCAAGACGGTGAAATATTTGACCTTTACGCTATTCCAAAAGATCAATATCATCTACACACACTTCGTATGCCTCATGACACAATAGAGTTAGTCGAAGAACACCAATTAAAAGAAGCATAAGAACGATAAAAATCAAGGGTCACTCTGTCATAGGCGCTGAAGCTATATGAAAAAAAGCGAAAGGATGATTCCTTTCGCTTTTTTCGTTTACTAGAAAGATAAAATCATTGTTTATGGGAACTCTACTGCAATATAACTTAACGAACCATAATCATACGATCGATGCAAAATAGAACCATTCCCTTCACTTGCCCCCATTGCAATATATAAAGGGATATAATGTTCCGGTCTCGGTACGGCTAGTTCTACATATGGTGCTTCTTTTTCATAGTTTTTTAATGATTCCCGGTCGTTATGTTCGATTTTTTTAATGAGCCAATCGTCAAATGCATATGCCCAATCCGCTACCTGAGTACGATGCTGAAAATCCAGTGCTCGTAAATTATGCACCGTTCCTCCACTACCGATAATTAAAATATTTTCTTCTTTTAATGAACGAAGTGCTTCTCCTATTTTAAATTGATCAACAGCTGATAGATACGGTTGTACGGAAATTTGAATAAGCGGAACATGTAAGGACGGATATAGATGATGCAAAAGGCACCATACGCCGTGATCGATTCCACGTGTACTACCGACATGACTTTTGATATTAGACGCGTGAAATAAGGCATGAATTTTGTTTGCTAGCGAAACAGAACCAAAAGAAGAATAAGTCATGTGATATAATTCTTCTGGAAATCCATAAAAATCATATATAATTGAATTTTCACCATTGACCGTTGTAATTTCAATTTCCTCTGTTTCCCAATGAGCAGAAAAAACAATTACTGCTTTCGGCTGTTCGAAATGTTTAGATAGTCCTTGTAAAAAACGAGTATAGCTCGTATCTTCTAATGCCATCATTGGTGAACCGTGCGCTAAAAATAAACTTGGCATCATCCTATCACCTACTTTACTTTTTATAGTTACTATACTACATTAAATATAAAGCATCAATCTTTTTTCTTAACTTTCTCTGATCTTGGCATTATTTTAGTAAAGAAAAAAACATTCCTTCTTTTTTTATAGACAGAAAGGCTTTGTCTATTGTGTCAATTTTTATATAATGTGTTTATGCCTCATGACTGGGTAGTACCCTAATTGATGGACATGTTCTTTATTTTTTATAAAAGGAGCTTTTATTATGAAGAAATTTCTTGTTTACTGGCTCCCCGTAATCGTATGGATGGCGCTTATTTTTTATTCTTCTTCTCAACCATATGACCAACAAGATATTCGGCCTTTTTTATCAAGTACATTTAATTTAGGTTGGGTCAGCTCGTTATTTTCTTTCGTTTCTTTTCAATATGCAGGTAGTGAAATTAGTGTTGCTGCACTCGGAGAGACTGGATTTCTAGAATTCTTTATTCGAAAAGCGGCTCATTTTTTTGTTTATTTTATTTTAGGTATTCTATTTTACCGAGCTTTTCTGCATACGTTATGTAAAAAGAATCATCTTTTTATTATCTCCTTATATGCTACAATTATTTATGCAGCAACAGATGAATTTCATCAAAGTTTAACCGTAAATCGAACACCACTCGTTCAAGATGTATTAATCGATTTATCTGGTGGTCTCTTTGGTTTACTATGTATTTCTTTCATTCAAAAGAAAAAATAAAACCGCACAATTGTGCGGTTTTTAACTTTCACCAAATGCATCAATAAACTGACCATCTTTTGCACTGATGAAAAATGATGGAGTAATGATGTGGTACATTAATTGATGCGTACGTTTTTCAATAGGGAAATAAATTCTCTCCCATTCTAGACGGACATCAGTACCACTTAACCAATTTTTTTTCGCTGTTTCGTGATTCATTTGAACTTGTTCAGATGTGCGCCTAAAATGTTCAATCGGACATGTAATATTTGAAAAATAATTGACTAATCCATTTTGACGATTTATTGCAATGACTAATGTTTCACTTAATACTGGTAAATCCTCGATAAACGGACGAAATGTAAATAAAATTTGATCTTTTTTTAATTCACAAAGGTTACTTACTTCTTTAAAATACGTCTCTGCATCTTTGTATAAAAAATGTAAAAAAGCGATTGCTCGGTCATAACATTCATCTAAAGATAACTGTTGTTCATTCTGACATGCTTGATAACTATATAGGTTAATCATTCGATTCATGTTTAATTGTTTACGAATGACCGTCACACTCTCTTGTTTTTTCGCTAAAATGTTTTCTACGGTATCATAATTAGTCGGTAGTTCTATTTTTCGATACACGGCTTTCACTTCATTTTTATCTAGTATCTCTTCCTTATTAAACGTTTCATCTATTCCAATCCATTCTTCAAAGGTGGAATAATACGTTTTTTTAGGTGTCGTGAATGAAACGTATAATTCATCTGCTTCTTTTCCCCATAACGGTTCAGTCACATCATAATACAAAGAAATATCCCGTACATAATAAGCAGTTTGAAATTGTCCATCTTTATTTCGAATCACACATGGAGATACGTGACAATGTTCACGTAATTGTTGTAAAAACTCTTGTTTTGTTAAAAACTTTGATGGAGCAATCGGTTTTTGAAAGAGTCCTTTATAATGACATTCCACAATCTTCCCGTCGCATCTTACTGTGATGGAAATTCCTGTTCCCTTCATTTTGACTCCTTCTACATCTTGGCGGAACTTAAAACGAATCGATGATCCGAAATCTTTAATTTCTGTAAAAGATAATGAGTGCAATAAATCTGGATAATATTGTTGAATAAAATATTTGGCCATCTTTTCTAATACTTCTATTGATTCATTTTTGAAATTTTTTTCAGTTGAATAATTTGTATATTCTTGAAGCACACCTTCTGTCGTAAAACTAACGGAAATACATTCATGCTCATTTTCTGGATTTCCCCAAATAAAGAATGCTCGATTTTCGCTATAATCTTCAATAATCATTTCATAATGTGCTGGAATCGGAAAAGAGTGAAGTGCTTTTTCTTTTAATAATAGATTCATAAATCGACTACCTTTCCTTCAAATCGTACAATCTACTTTATATTGTACGATTTTTTTGAAATTTTTGCTATGAAAAATCGAATCCATCTTGACAATGATAATCTTTATCATTTATAGTATACATAAATCAACTGATAACAATTTTCAATAAGGGGTGGTCATAATGAAATCTTTACTTATTGTTGGAGCGGATCGTTTAGGAAATATCCCTAGTCGTTTAGAGGAGTATGGTATTGAAGAACTTCACCATTTTAGCGGAAGAAAAGTACAGATGGTTCGAAAAGATGTACCAGATGTAGATGCTATTTTAATTTTAACGGATTTTATTAATCATAACTTAGCTAAAATCATGAAGCAAAAAGCAAAAGCAAAAGACGTACCTATCTTATTTGCAAAACGATCTTGGGGTTCCATTGAACAAGCAATTAAATTTTCCATTTAGAAAGGAAAAAGCGTATGAAGGAAAATATTATACCATTACATATAAAAAAAACACCCTGTCATCTATTGCAAGACCTACTTGATGAAATGTTAATCGCCTTTGCTAGTTATCCAAAAAGAAAACAAACACAATTAACTTTACTAACCGTGTTTGAAAAAAAGATAAAGCAAGTTCCATTTGCAACATATAAACACTTATATTGTGATTTTCTTCCTTTCTTCGATCATTTGCTCACTATTTTATCCGAGCTACTTATTTACGATCACTATTGGTATCGAAGTCGGGAGCAATTTTTCTTAGTATCCAAACAAGAAGAAGGAGTCATCGTCACCGCTTTTTATTATCAACTGACGGCTCATAGTGAGCCAAACGTAACATTTTTTTTAAAAAAATATTTATCTCATCATCCAAGTATAACGAACTGCTCCCTTGAACTCGTTTCTTTATTAGATTATAAAAAATGGAAGCACTCCATTTGCTAATGCCATTTATAGGAGTGCTTCCTTTCTTTATTTTTCGTTCTGTTTTACGTCATCATAACTTCCCCAACATTCCACATTTTTAAGTCCTGGAATATTCGATACGTGGAAAACAGGATCTTTTCCTTCTTTTCGTTGTTTCGTATAATCATTTAAAGCTGCGATGGCAATCTTCCCTAATAAAACAATGGCAATTAAATTAAATAAGCCCATAAATGCCATAAAGAAATCACCTAAATCCCAAACAAGTCCAATTTTTGCAACCGAACCAAACATAATCATCGCTACAACTAATACACGATAAATGTGTAAAAAAATAGGATGAACATTAATAAACTCAATATTTGTTTCACCATAATAATAATTACTAATAAGCGAACTAAACGCAAAAAATAAAATAGCAACTGCGACGAAAGCTGGTGCCCAGCCACCTACTTGAGTAGCAAGTGCTTGTTGGGTAATTTGAATACCGTCGTTCCCTTCTGGAATAACACCAGACATTAAAATAATAAAGGCTGTTGCTGAACAAACAAGAATAGTATCTGTAAAAACGGCTAATGTTTGAATTAATCCTTGCTTCACTGGATGACTAACTGCCGCTGTTGCAGCTGCATTAGGAGCACTGCCCATCCCCGCTTCATTGGAAAATAATCCGCGCTTAATCCCGTTCATAATGACAGCACCTAAGCCGCCACCGAAAGCTTGTTCTAATCCAAACGCAGATTTAACGATTAATGCCATTACTCCAGGTAATGCTGTAATATTTGTTATTACAATAAATAAAGCGACTAATAGATATCCAATGGCCATAACAGGAACAAGAATTTCTGCTACTCTGGCAATTCGTTTTACTCCACCAAAAATGATAATAGCTACTAAAATAGCAATCACTAAACCAAACCATTTACGTTCAATGTTAAAAGCCCCTTCAAACGCTAATGTTAAGGTATTCGCTTGTACCGCATTAAACACAAGACCGAAACTGATGGAAATTAAAATAGCAAAAATGATTCCCATCCAGCGGGCATTTAATGCTTTCTCCATATAATAGGCAGGTCCACCGCGGAACCCATCCTTATCTTTTACTTTATAAATTTGTGCTAATGTACTTTCAATAAAAGCAGAACCAGCACCAATCATAGCAATAATCCACATCCAAAAAACAGCCCCAGGTCCACCTAAGGAAATCGCAATCGCTACCCCAGCTAAGTTCCCTGTTCCTATTCTAGATGCTGTACTCATCGCAAAAGCTTGGAAGGAAGTAACACTTTTTTTCTTTGCTTCTTTATCCGTTATTCCTTCCCCTAAAAGACGTACCATATCTCCAAATAATCGTACTTGCACAAACTTTGTCCGGAAGGAAAAATAAAGTCCTACTAAAATTAATAAAACTTACCCCAAAAAAAGTTATTTACTGCTCCAACAACCTGTTCAATTACCGTCACCACTGTTCCTCCTTTGTCATTAAGAAAAACTTTCTACCTCGTTTTTTTACCCCTTATCGTAAACTTTCGATTTCATTTCCTATTCTTAACAGAGCGTGTATAAAGAAATCTTCCCTCAGTGAGGGCCTTACTGTCCATTAACGGAGGATAAAACTATTAAATAAAACTATTAAAAAAAAAGTATAAGCCTCTGTCTTTCTATTATAAATACACTGAAATCGTACATTTACTCCTAATTATTTTATCATAAAAATAAAAAAGGTTTTCATTCCATTTAAAAACGAAATGAAAACCTTCTGTTCAAAAAGTATTTTAAAATTCAAATAATGCTTGATATTCGCCATACCCTTCTTTTTCTAACTCTTCTTTTGGAATAAACCGTAAAGATGCAGAGTTAATACAATAACGCAATCCTGTCGGATGTGGTCCATCATCAAATACGTGACCTAAATGAGAATCTGCCGTTTTACTTCTAACCTCTGTACGAATCATATGATGACTAGTATCGATATTTTCTTCGATTTCTTTTTTATCAATTGGTTTTGTGAAGCTTGGCCAACCACATCCGGCATCAAATTGATTGGTAGAACTAAACAATGGTTTCCCTGAAATAATATCGACATAAATTCCTTCTCGTTTATTATTCCAATATTCATTTCGAAACGGGGGTTCTGTCCCATTATTTTGTGTTACTTCATATTGAATAGGTGTTAATTTTTCCTTTAACAATGCGACGTCCTTTTTTGGACCCCAATTTTGTTTCATAAAGTCGTCTCTTCCGGAACCTTTTCGATACATCATATAACGAGTTGGATTTTTTTTATAATAACCTTGATGGTATTCTTCTGCTTCATAAAACGGTTTTGCTGGTAAAATAGACGTTACGATTTCTTTTTGAAAACGCCCACTTTCTGCTAATGTACGTTTGGATTCTTCCGCTTTTTCTCGCTGTTCTTCTGAATGATAAAAAATCGCTGTTTTATAAGAAGTACCCCGGTCATGGAATTGCCCACCTTCATCGGTTGGGTCAATTTGTTGCCAAAAGATTTCTAACAATTTTTCATATGGAAAAATTGCTGGATTAAATGTAATTTGAACGGCTTCATAATGCCCGGTATTATCTTGACAAACTTGTTCATATGTTGGATTTTCCACATGGCCACCTGTATATCCAGATACTACTTTTTCAATTCCATCAAATTGATCAAATGGTTTTACCATGCACCAAAAACAACCACCTGCAAATGTAGCAAGTTCATACTGTTTTGTCATCATGTCCTCCCCTTACCTTTTCGTAATACCCGTACTGAATGCTTTCATGCTTTCTTATTATAGCATGCACCATAAACGAAATTCGAATGTTATACTTGAAAAGAAAAATAAGATTACTTATATATTTACCTAAAATTTGCTAGAATAAAAATAAAAGTTTCTTTTTATAGGAGATTTTATGAAGAAGTTAAATTTATCATTACGTTTTATTATTATAGTTCTTACTTTTACTGTCCTACTTCTAACTTTATTGAATGCTATTTTAGCTGGTTATCGCGTTTCTAAAGAAACACTAATTGAAAATACGTTAGAAACGAATCGGGTATACTCCGTTAAATTAGCTGAAACGGTCGAATTAACAATTGATCAAACATTGCTAACAATGCGGTATAGCACTAATAAATTACAAAACTGTATGACAGAAAAATGTATGCTAGAGGAAGTAACAAGGCTTCAAAAACAAATGGATATTTTCAACAGTGTATTTATAACGAATGCACAAGGAATGATTACATCTGTTTATCCTGGTAGCCTTCCTATTATTGGCGGAACATTAACTTCAGAATATGCAGAGGAAGCACTGGCACAAAAGAAAGACTATGTATCTAAGCCGTATATTTCCCCGCTTACCCATAATATGATTGTGATGATTTCTGTTCCTATTTATAATTTAAATCATGAATATATCGGAATGCTCGGCGGAACAGTCTATTTAGAAAAAGATAATATGTTCGAATCTATGTTAGGAAAACACCCGTATAAAGATGGTTCTTCTGTTTGTGTTGTCGATCGAGATGGTAACTTAATTTACAATGAAGACAAAGATATGGTTGGTGGTCCTGTTAAAAATCCTATTATTATCGAGGAATTACTAACCAAAAAGAACGGGACAATTCGAGTAACAAATCCAGATAATACGAATATGCTTGTCGGATATGCTTACGTTCCGAAAGCGGAATGGGGCATTATTTCTCAACGACCTACTAACCAAGCATTAGAATCTATTTCTATCATTATGAAAGATATGTTCGTGCGAATGTTTTTCTTTATTATTATTTTATTAGTCGTTGTCTTTTGGTTAACAAATAAAATTACAAGACCACTCTCTGAACTTTCGGATTATGCGAATAAATTGCAAGGATTGCCAACAAAAAATCTTTCCTTCCCGAAAATTGATGCTTGGTATTACGAAGCAAAAGAATTAAAAAATGCTCTTTTTGATAACGCTCAGGCAATATCTGAACAATTATATATTGAAAATAAAAATGTCATTTTAGATGGAGCAACCGGTCTTTTGAATGAAAATGCTTGTCAAAGTATTGGTAAATATTACGAAACAATGGTTCAACCATTCTCTATCGTTATTATTAGTATGAATAATTTTAGTGAGCTCAAACAAACTTTTGGTCCACATGTTTGTACTGAAACATTAAAATTTATCGCTATCCTACTTCAACAGGAAGTAAAAAAGGACGGAATAGTATTCCGGTGTCACGATGAACAATTTGCCATTTTGTTAAAAACTGAAGAAGAGCACAACGCAAAAATGTTATCTGAACAAATTCATAAAAAGATGAACGAAACAATTACTCCTTGCGGAAAATATGTCGCCACTTCTTTTGGAATTGCATCCCTGATAAAAGATGCTCAAAATTTTGAAGATGTCATGTTAATTGCCCAAAAAAGACTTCAAAAAGCGAAACAAAATTATGAAAACACGTGATTTAGGGAATATAAGGATATACCTACTTTTTCATTCAACAAATTTTGAGACTTTTTTCAGTTTTCTTTCGTATAAGTATGTAAGGTAGTATTTTATTCGAAAGATAATCGAATGATACATGTTACTCACATAAAGAACGTATTAGAAAAACTAACACAGGAGCGTCGATGATACATGCGAAAAATATTATGGGGATTATTTAGCTTTTTTCTTTCCTTAGGGTTCGGTTTATTTACAACTGCTCTTTCTTTATTTGGAGGCACTGGGCTATTCCTCGCATTATTGCTTGGGGGATTTGTCCATATTAGCGGAACATGGCTACTCTATTCTTTATTAACAAAAAAAAGGTTTCCTAAAGGTATGATTAAACAAGAACAAAATTACATCTCCCAATTACTAGATAATGCAAAGAAAAAAATTAGACAAATCCAAATGGCTAGATTTCGCATTAAAACATTAAGAATGCAACAAACCATTTCTAAAATGACAAAAATTTCAACGAAAATTGTCAAATTAATTGAAGAAAATCCAGGACGTTATCGCGGTGCTAATCATTTCTTTAATACCGATTTAAACAGTGCTGCGGAATTAATCGACAAATACGTGACACTATCTAATCAACCAGTAAAAACAATGGAAATTAACGAAGCATTACAAACATGCGAAGAGACATTAAATGACTTAACAACATCTATGGAACAAGAACTTTTAGACTTATTAAATGATGATGTTCTGTATTTAGAGGCAGAATCGAATGTTATTAAACAAACGATTCAAGAAGTAAAAGCACGTGAACAATTAAAACGGTAAATACGAAAGGAGCTCTTGCTATGAGTGAATTCAATAAACCACAACAACAAAAAGACATCTCTTTACCAGACATGCCGTCTGTGTCTACCGATGAATTACTAAACAATCCTTTTCAAATCCCTACAATAGAAGTACCGAATGAAGTACAAACGGTAGAACAACAACCAAAAGCATTAATGGATACATTAACGACGGAACAACAGCAAAAAGCGCAAACTATCGCAAACCAAATTGATCCAAAAGCACAACAAGCGATTGTACAATACGGGATTGCAGCACAATCAGAACTTTCTCGCTTTTCTCATACAATTTTACAACATGTGCAAACAAAAGATACTGGTCCAGTTGGGGATATTTTAAAAGACTTAATGGTTAAAATTCGCGAAGTGGATGTCGATGATTTCAATCAACAAAAACCGAATATTTTTTCTCGTATTTTTGGTTCTGTACAAAAACAACTTTCACAAATCACGTCTAAATATCAAAAAGTAGGAACAGAAATTGATCAAATAGCCGATAAACTAGAACAAATGCGTCAAGGTTTATTGCGCGACGTTATCATGTTAGATACATTATTTAATAAAAACCGGGAATATTTTGATGTCTTAAATATTTATATTGCAGCTGGGGAATTAAAAATCCAAGAATTACGAACAAAAACAATTCCTACTTTAGAACAACAAGCAAAAGCTTCTGGAAATCAAATGCAAATCCAAGAAGTGAATGATCTAGCTCAATTTACAGACCGATTAGAAAAACGAATTCACGATTTAAAATTAAGTCGTCAAATTACAATGCAAACAGCGCCACAAATACGATTGATTCAAAATATGAACCAAGTCCTAATCGAAAAAATTCAATCTTCTATTTTAACTGCCATCCCATTATGGAAAAACCAAATGGTCATTGCCTTAACACTATTTAGACAACAAAAAGCATTAGATGCACAAAAACAAGTAACCAAAACAACAAATGATTTATTATTAAAAAATTCCGAGTTATTAAAAACAAATACGATTGAAACAGCTCGTGAAAATGAACGCGGAATTGTAGAAATCGAAACATTAAAGAAAACACAAGAAAACTTAATTGAAACGTTAGAAGAAACAATTAAAATCCAACAAGACGGACGAAATAAACGAATGCAAGCAGAAAAAGAACTTGCGCAAATGGAAGAAGATCTAAAAACAAAACTTCTTTCTATGAATTCTTAACATTGTTTTGACTACTCTAGAAGTATCTCTTTTGAAAAGAGATACTTTTTTTATGAATAAAGATGTTATTCTTTATGCTTAGACATATTTTCGCTATATTATTTTTAAAAAAGACAAATGATATAAAAAAGTAGAAAAAATTGTATCATTCAACTAATAATAAACAAAAAAATCATTCCATTGTTTTTTCTGGTTTTTCCTCCATCATTTTCATCCCGTTTCTCCTTCATATTTGAATAAAATTTGAACATTTTGTCGGTTTATTTACTTCTTTTTCGGGTAGCGTTAGAATGATAGCAGTTTTATTTAAAACGGTACAAATTTGATTCAACAAGTAGTTTTTTACCTCTACGATTTTTCTATAGAAAGTGTGAGAAAATGTTACGTTTTTCTATTCGTCGTTTTTTTGAAGCAGCAGTTGTATTATTGATTGTCAGTATGTTTATTTTTTTCTTTGTTCGTTTACTTCCTGGTTCGCCAGCTCAAGCATTGTACGGAGAACAATTTTTAAAAATGACAAAAACTGATCAACTTCGTATTGAAGAAAACCTAGGTCTTCACGATCCATTAGTTGTCCAATACTTAAAATGGTTACAAGGTATTTTTCATGGCGACTTTGGTCATTCCTATACAACTGGAGTAGAAGTGAAAACGATTATATTAGAAGCAATTCGTCCAACAATTTCTTTAACAATCGTTTCCTTCCTCTTGACGATTTTATTATCGATAACAATTGGCATTTATACTGGATTAAAACGATATAGCTCTTTTGATTACATTACTACTATCGTAAGCTTATTGTTTATGTCGTTACCTAGCTTTTGGCTTGCATTAATACTGTTACTAATTTTTAGTGTTCACCTACAATGGTTCCCTAGTGCTGGTATGGGGAATGGTTCATTCACTTCTTTTTTATCTCACGTCTTCTTACCTGCACTTGTCTTGGCACTAGCACATATTGGCTACTGGATTCGTTTATTGCGAAATCATGTGACAATTGCAAATGAAAAACCGTTCATTCGTGCATTGATTGCTAGAGGGATTCCGAAACGAACAATTATTTTTAAACATGTTTTGCGCAATGCCTCGCTTCCTTTTTTATCGTATATGGGAGTTGCTCTTTCTTTTATGCTAGCTGGCTCTGCAGTGGTGGAAACTATCTTTTCATGGCCCGGGATTGGTCTTTTAACGATGAATGCTGCAATAGAACGCGATTATCCTGTCATTATCGCGACCACTCTGTTATGTACGTTCATTGTAATTGTTGTCACGTTTTGTAGCGACTTGTTGTCTGCCTGTCTTGATCCTCGCCTTCGTCGTAATCTGTTAGAACAAAAGGAGAATATTCGATGACAAAAAAATTAGCTATCTATTCTTGTTTGTATCTTATTTTGTTATTCTTCTTCTCACTTTTCGCTCCTTTTATTAGTCATCAGCCATACAATGAGGTGAACTTAACCGAAACATTATCTTCCCCAAGTTTCCCTCATTGGTTTGGTACCGATGAAGTCGGGCGAGACATTTTAGTAAGACTACTATATGGTGGACGAGTTTCATTGCTTGTTGCCTTATCAGCTATGATGCTTTCAATTATCGTTGGTGTTGTTTACGGGGCAATCAGTGGATACTTTGGCGGTTGGACTGATCGCATAATGATGCGGATATTGGACGGATTATTAAGTATTCCTTCCTTACTATTCATGGTCATGTTACAAGCTTTATGGACACCAAGTATACGAAGTGTCATTTTTGTTATCGGGATTACAAGTTGGATGCCATTAGCAAGGTTAATTCGAGCAGAAGTAATGGCTTTAAAAGATGAAATGTATGTCTATAGCGCACATGTTGTCGGAGCGACATCGATACAAACTTTTTTTCGTCACATATTACCACAATGTTTTCCAACTATTATTGTCATGTCTACCAATGGTATTGGACACGCAATTTTATCAGAGGCGACGTTAAGCTTCTTTGGTATTGGAATCCCTTCTAACGAACCATCATGGGGAAATATGTTAATTGGTGCACAAAACCATATTTTATCTGGTGTTTGGTGGACTGCTTTTTTTCCAGGCTTATTCATTATCGGTACTGTTCTCTCTTTCGTCTTTATCGGTGATTATTTAGAAGACCGTTTAACGCTCCCTCATCGTAAACGAAAGGAGGTATTTTTAACATGAACGAACACATTGTAGAAGGAAAAGAAGTATGTGTATCCTTTCAGAAACAAAAAGTAATTCACCATATTGATTTTCAGCTTTCAAAAGGAAAAATTACCGCCATTATCGGAGAAAGTGGTTCGGGTAAAAGTATCACTGCTCAAAGTATCGCTTCCCTACTTCCACCGGAGGCAGTCATGGAATCGGGTGAAATTTTCTTTCAACATGAACGGACAAACGAATGGACAAAGAAACGTTGGCATGAAATGCGCGGTACGAAAATAAGTCTCATGTTTCAAGAAACATATGAAACATTGGACCCACTTTACCGAATTTCTCACCATTTTTATGAATTTTATAAAGCACATACAAAATTGCATAAAAAGGAAATAGAAGAACAGGTTCTTTTGTTGTTTAAAAATATGCAAATTCCAGACCCCGAAAGAACGTTTCATAGCTATCCTTTTGAATTATCAGGTGGCATGCGACAACGAGTACTATTAGCGTTATCCATTGCATTAAACCCAGATTTATTAATTGCCGATGAACCTACCACTGCACTTGATGTGCATGTGCAGGCAGTTATTCTTCACTTAATAAAAGAATGGCAAACAACAAACAAAAAAAGCGTGTTGTTTATTACACATGATTTAGGGGTTGTAAGTGAATTAGCGGATTATGTCATCGTGATGAAAAGCGGAAAAATCATTGAACAAAATACAGTAGCAAACATTTTAGAACACCCAGTTCATCCTTATACACAGCTACTTATACAGGAATATAAAAACTTAGATATTAAAACTGTTTCCAAACAGGAAAATGAACCTTCCTTACCACTTGTTAGTGTAAAAAACATATCAAAATCGTATCAAACAGCTACGTTGTTCAAATGGTCCCGATACAAGGTCTCAGCTGTTCGCCATCTATCCTTTACCATAAACAAAGGGGAAATTGTTGGCATTTTAGGAGAGAGTGGTTCGGGTAAAAGTAGTTTATCTCGATTGCTTTTACAATTAGAACAACCTGATGAAGGAACAATAATTTGGCATAATCATCCGATTTTACGAAAAGATTTGCAATGGGTCCCACAAGACCCTAGTGCATCGTTTAATCCCCGCTTTCGCATTGCTGATATTGTCGGGGAAGGCCTAGATTATAATGAACGTCTTTCTGTCAAAGAAAGAGAGCAATTAATTAAACAAACATTACGACATGTTGGATTACAAGAACAATGGTACGATGCATATCCCAATCAATTATCAGGTGGCATGTTGCAACGAATTGCCATTGCCCGTGCGATTATTTTAAAACCAAAATTAATCGTATTAGATGAACCTTTTGCTAGTCTAGACTTATCGTTTCAACGGGAAATGATTGCATTGATACGTTCGATTCATGACAGATACCACACTGCATTTTTATTTATTTCTCACGATATTCGGGTGGCTAGTCATCTTTGCCATCGCATTTTCTTTATGGAAAAAGGAACGTTCGTCGAAGAAATAAAAGGACACGAAATTTGCAATACGACACATCCTTATTCGAAACGACTTATCTCAGCCATCCCAGTTTTACCATAAATGAAGGAGGATATATTATGCAAAAATCACTCATTTTTATAGTATTTATTTTTGTTTCAATTAGCATGTTTACGGGTTGTGCTAATAAAGAAACTACAGAAAAAAATAATACACTCACCTATGGAATAGAATTTGAAATTGAAAAGATTAATCCTATTTTAGATGAAGAACAAGAAATTGATAGTCTTCTATTTCGTGGATTAACAAAACCTTCTACAGACCGTTCTCCAGTAGGTGATTTAGCAAAAAAATGGACAGTTTCTGAAGATGGAAAAACATATGTTTTTTACTTACACGAACAAGCGAAATTTTCAGATGGAGAAGAAGTAACAGCACAAGATGTAAAATTTACATTGGATAAAATCTTAGATTTAAAAACAAATACGCCGCTTTTTAGTGATTTTGAACCGATTGAAAACGTAGAGGCCACAAATAAACACGTTGTTACTATTTTTTTAAAATATCCATACCCTGCAATTTTAGATAAACTTCGTGTTGGTATCGTTCCAAAACATTTATTACAAAGCCAAGAAATGAATAAATCAACCTTCAATCAAAAGCCGGTTGGCAATGGTCCTTATAAAATAAAAGAATGGAAAAAGGATAAAACAATCATATTAGAAAAAAATCCATATTACTATGGAACTAAACCCAAAATTGAGGAAATCATTTTTAAATATGTACCAGATCCAAACGCTCGTCTTATGCAATTAAAAACAGGCGAAATTGATTTAGCTTACTTAGAGGCTAATCAAATGAAATCTATCAAAAAAACAGATGACATTACCATTCATCGCATTTCAACAGCAGATTATCGCGCTTTCATGTATAATCTTCAGCATCCCCTTTTTCAAGATGCAAAAGTACGACAAGCGTTAAATAAAATGGTGAATAAAGGTGAATTAGTAGATGGAATTTTACAAGGAAACGGTGAAATTGCGTATGGTCCACTTCAACGTTCTTGGGCACATGCACCTTCTATTGAAAAAGAAACATATAATAAAGAAGAAGCCATACGACTTTTAAAAGAAACAGGATGGATAAAAAACAAAAATGGGATTCTCGAGAAGGATGGAAAAACATTCTCTTTCGACATTGTCGCACCATCTACAGATCCGATTCGTGTTGCAATCGCTCAATCGTTGGCAACAACTTTCAAGGAATACGGAATAGAAGCAAAACCACAAATCAAAGACTTTAAATCACTCGATATTTCCAAAGAAGATACGTTTGTCATCGGTTGGGGGTCTCCATTTGATCCGGATGATCATACCTATCGAATTTTTCATCGCTCTCAAATGAAAGATGGCCTATCAAACTTTGGCCATTACAAAGATCCAATTGTGGATGAAACATTAGGAAAAGCACGTCAGTTAAGCAACCAAGAAGAACGGAAACAACTTTATCAACAGTTTCAAGAACAACTAACAGTAAATCCCCCATTTAACTTTTTAATGTACGTTGATGCTTTATATGGAGCAAACAAATCAGTGAAAGGAATTAGTGATAGTACATTAGGTCACCATGGATACGGAATCATGTGGAATATTGAATCTTGGGAAATACAATAAAGAAATCTTTCATCAGTGGGAATTTTTGCACTTATCCCACATTTATCAAAAAAGAGGAGAGCGCTCGTCTAGAGGAGTCAAACATAAGCCCTTGTACCCATAACTAAATTAGGGAAGTTTGACCCCATACTTAAAAATTTCGGTGCTCTCTTAATATTTTAAATGTGTTGTCTTACTTCCCATTAATGAGGGATAAATGAGTAGACAGGTGGAAAAATTTTATTTTTTCACCTGTTTTTAGTAAATCGGAGAATAATCCACCATAATATACCTAAATTTCACGAAGAAAATATGCATTTTATATAATACTACTATTTTCCAAAAAAATGAATGTTAAAGTTTTGTAAAAAAACAATGAAGAATTGGTTTTTTTGTAGATAAATAGTCATAGGTTATTTAAACTATATGTATCTGGACAAATAAACGATCTTTTAGTCCCTATTACTTCAAAGAAACATCTACCTTTTGGCCTTATAACCTAAAATTTCACACCGCTGGTTAACAATATGGGAGGATACATACATGATTGATAGTTTGGAAAAATATCAACTTAACAAAGACAGACAAGAGATTATGCAAAAATCACTAGAAATTAAACAAGCACTAGATGAATCAACTATTGTAGTAATTACAAATAGCCAAGGTGTCATTACGTATGTTAATAAAAAATTTGAAAAAATATCTAAATACAATAAAAGCGAACTAATAGGACAGACACACCGCATTTTAAATTCTGGTGTTCACTCTTCACAATTTTTTAAAGAAATGTGGAGCACTATTTTACAAGGACAAACATGGCAAGGTGAAATTTGCAACAAAGCAAAAGATGGATCCCTTTACTGGGTAAACACAACGATTATTCCGTTTTTAGATCATCATCAAAAACCATATCAATTTATTGCTATTCGCAATGACATTACAAAACAAAAAGAAGCAGAATATCAATTAAAACTTTCATTAGAAAATGACTTTTTGCAAACATTTCGTCAACTGCAACATCTAATTTTTATAATAAAAAAGGACGAACAGGGCGAATTTATTTTTACTTTATTCGAAGGAAATTTAGCACAAAAATATGCCTTATCCACTAATCTTGCAAAAAATCAAACACTTGAGAAGGTTTTCCCAGAACGTGCATGTAAGAAAATACGAAAAGAACTTACAAAAGCATTTCAACAAGAAGCTTCTCTATTTGAAGTACGATTAGATGATAAACAATATTTTTATTGCTCTTTATCCCCCAATATTAAAAATGGAGAAGTCATCGAAGTAGTTGGGTCCGCAGTAGATATTACCGAACGTAAAGCTGCCGAAAAACAAATCCATCATTTAGTATATAAAGATGATATAACAGGGTTGCCAAATCAACGTTCATTTTCAAAAGATATTGAAAAACGAATCATAAAAAGTATCGAAAGAAATCAACAATTTGGTGTTTTTATTATTAATATTAATCGATTTCGTTATTTCAATGAAACTTACGGGTATATTACGAGTAACTTTTTGTTGAAATCTATCGGGAATCGTTTAGAAAAGTATGCAAAAAGTGGAACGAAGATTTACCGTTTTAATGATGCTGTTTTTATCGTATTAACGAAACGAACAAATGAAATAAACACTATATTAGAGACAGCAAATCAAATACTTTCTGTCTTTGAAGAACCGTTTTTGATGGATCATCAAGACAACTTAGTGTCTGCCAATATAGGAATTAGTACATTCCCAAAGGACGGAAAAAGTGAAATTGAATTATTAAGAAATGCGGATATTGCTGTACATATTGCTAAAATGCAAACTCATTCATCCATTGCTCAATATAATGTTCATTTTAGCGCGCAGTTGAAAGAACGAGTCCAGTTGGAAAAAAACATATATAAAGCGTTAAAATCAAAACAATTTATGATGTACTATCAACCGAAAGTAGATGTGCAAACGAATACAATTACTTCGTGTGAAGCGCTGATTCGTTGGCCACAAAAAGATGGTTCTTTTATTTCACCAGTATCATTTATACCAATTGCAGAAGAAACCGGATTAATTATCCCTTTAAGTGAGTGGATTATCGAAGAAGTTGCATCTCAATACGCAGCATTCCAACAAGAAGGAATCGAAACTATGCAAATTAGTATTAATTTATCAGCAAAACATTTTCAAAAGCGAACCATTACGAAAGATATTGAGAACATTTTAAAAAAATATAATATGCCACCCAAATCTTTACAAGTAGAGATTACAGAACATATGTTGATGGAAAACGAACAAGAAGCAACAAAAAGATTATATGAATTAAAAGAAATGGGAATTTTGATAGCTATTGATGACTTTGGCACAGGCTATTCTTCGCTAAATTATTTACGTACGTTACCTGTCGATATTTTAAAAATTGATCAATCTTTCGTAAATGAACTACCATCTAATCCGAAAAATAAAAATATTATTCGCGCCATTATTCAATTATCTCAAGCACTCAACTTATCAGTAATAGCAGAAGGTGTTGAAACAGAAGAACAAAAAAATTTCCTTTTAAACGAAGGATGTCATATTATGCAAGGATACCACTTCCATCGTCCAATACCAGGTGAATCAATGAAGCAACTCATGAAAAACTCTCTCCTTTAATGTCCTATTATTGGAGAGAGTTTTTCTATTCTATATATGGTTGAATTTTAGTAATATCCCGTTCATTTGGTAATGTCGAAATAAGGATAACTGGGAGCTGCTGACATTCTATCGGAAAATCAGAAATAATAAAATCTGCTTGGTCTGCTATTTGTTCTTTTTTTATATCGAAAAATGAGCGGCGCATTATCATTAATTTATGACCAAAATGTTCTACTAAAATAGATTCTACATAACGGCCCCATCCATCATTTCTGACGGTAATAAAAAGCGCTTTTTTCTTCTGTTGCTTCTTTCTTTTTCTCGTAGCTTCAATATGCATCGCTAACATCATAATTTCTTCTTTTCTGACAGAAGAAATAGTATTCCATTCTTTCCACTTCTCACAACACCATTGAACTTTTTCCACTGTTTGAGGATATTGTTCTTCTATAAAACAAATTGTTTGCTCATTGGATGGTAGCACAGAAATCGGTCGTGTACAGAACTTCGTTGTTTTGTAAAAAAATTGTAGAAGAGCAATCAAAAATTCATCATCTGTATGAAATGGAAGGTCAAAAGATTCCTCTAACAACTGTAAAAAAAGCCACACTTTTTTATATGTACCCTTTACCTGTTCTGTTTTTAATTGTTGAAGATCATTATCTAAAGGTTTCGTCCAAATAAATGATGAACCCATAATTGCAAACGAAAAATACACCTTTTCTGAAGTCGTGATTACCACATCATATTTTTTTTGAACATCCTGCTCTATGTTTTTCACCGCTTCATAAAAAGGCGTTCGCTGGGCATAGTGAATATCTTCTTGTTTTAATAAAACAAAATGCCCTTCCTTCATTCTTTTTATGGCAATTTGAAAAACCTGTCCCAACCTTATCAAAGATTCCGGGTAAAATTTTATTTCCATCGTATCAATAAATATTTGAAAAAAACGTTGAAAATACTCCTCTTGATATACTTCTTCCCCCCATAATTCCCCATATACTTGATTGTATATGTTATGTAAATAAAGGCGAAGGTTTATTTCTTCTCCCACAATTGCTAACGGACGGCGTGTTAGTTTTAACTGATAAACGGATAAATCTTTTTCTATTTTTCGCAATAACTCATATAACGAATGTGGATAAAGAAATAATGCTTCCGATAAAGACGAAATAGTATAAAAAGAATGATTCATCAATTTTTCTATTACCTTTACTAACAGTTCATCTTGATCTGACACCACTTTTAACGATGAAATAGATTCATTATCTGGGATAAGAAGTCGGACTCCTTTTCCTTTTAAACGCTCTAGGTTCCATGTGTCGGGTAAAATTTTTTGAATAAGCTGAAGGTCTTGTTGAACAGTTTTATTAGAACATCCTAATGCCTCACTTATCTTTTTTGTCGTCACCCATCCTTTTTTTCTAGACAAATAATCCATTAATTTTTTTTGCCTTTCTATTATCACCAATATCCACACCTATTCTTTAAAGTAAAATAGATGACTGTAATGTATACATGTTATATATTCCTATATATATATAAAGCAAGACCTCCACGAATGAAAGACTTCTTTATACTATATTCACCGATCTTGTATATTATGCTAAAATCAAAAAGCAAAACACACCTCAATGATGTTGTTTTGCTTTTGTTGTCCTCTTCTACTATATTCGTTTTAAAATAGTTGATAAATCTTCGTACATAAAGAACATTACTTTTTGCACAGTTGTTCCATTGTCAGGAAAGTACTTAATAGCTGGAAATTCCGAATCTAATTGAGTTTGAGTAAAATGGCGATTATGGCTCCTGTACCACTCTTCATATTTTGATTCAAAAGCGAGTAAATCACTAAGCGTGAAATGTTGTAAAATTAATTCCACATGTTCAGAACTTGACTTCCAGCGTTTCATCCATATTTCTAATTCTTTTTTTCCTACTTCATTTTTCATGTATTTAAAATAATTTTTATACATTGAAAAGACAACATCAGGCCACGGATAGGCACTTCCTACTTTTATAAATTCATGCAAGACCTTTTGATTATCCCGTGCAAACCACTTAATTGCCATCAAAACCATCTCCTTGCATATTTTTGCCTCATTGCTGTACATTCAGATTCACACATTCAATCAAAATAAAGACACTAGTAAAAATTGTTTTCGCCGTCTATTTATTATCATATCAAAACATCACCCTCATATTGTTTATATTCTTTGTTTGTTTTTTGTTATGTATTTATTCTACTTCTCTATTCTTTTTCCTCTTATTAACGAAATAAATCAAAAAGGATTAAGGTTCCCTTAATCCTTTTTGAACTTACCTTTTTTGTTTTTGTGTGCGGAATACAACATAACTACCCACAAGTAAAATCATCATTCCGATGATTAAAATATTTGGAATAGAAGTAGATGTATTCGGTAATGTTTTTCCTTTTGAATCCGTTCCTGCATTTGTACTAGTTCCTGCATTTGTACTATATGTTCGATTGGAATAAGGTTGAACAGAAGATGTAAATGTACTTTTTATCTTTTTTTGATCATTTAATTGTGGAGTTTGTGGATGATTATTCATTGGTGGTTGATTGTTTTGGTTCGTAGGAATGTTGTTTTTATCTGTTTGATTTTTCTTTTTATAAAAAATAATTATTTGTTGTTCTTCTTTTGTAAAATTTCCGTTTTGATTTCCTTCAAATCTGCTAAATTCATATCCTGGAATCGTTTTTGCTGAAACAGTATAGTCTTTACCAATCACGTCTAATTGCGTTTCTGGTGACAGAATCGATTCATTTGTTGCTTCATCCTTATAATGAATCGTTAACTTCCCTTTTTCTTCACCAATTTTTTTGTATTTAAATATAACCCCTTGATTTGGATACTCTTTTGTTAATTCTACTGTTACTTGTGGTTCGCTCAATAATTGATACCCTGGGATTTCAAGCGCATGTTCCGTATATGTTTGTAACGCTAATTGGTCTCGTACGATTGTTTTATGAATTGGTTGATTAAATTCATCTAAAAAGTGAACACTAATAGATCCTAAGATATTCACAACTGGCTCTTTTTTCTCATAATAATACGTAATGACTGCTGGCTCTACTTGAATCCATCCAGCTACGTCACCAGTCGCATAAATGTAACGATAGCCATCGATTTCTTTTGCAACTGTTTGATAAGCGTCCGATACATAACCTGTCATTTTTTCGGATTTTGCAATTGTTTCTCCTGTATTTACATCTACGTAATGAACAGCAACTTCACCTTGTAATTTTCGATAGATAAAGGTAATCACTTGAGATGGTGTTTCTTCGGATAATGTCACCGCTACTTTTCGGTCGCTAAGTAGTTCATACTCATATAATGACACTGCTTCCTGTTCATAATCTCCATATGGTAGTTCTTCGTATACCATTGGTTCAAAAATGTTATTTCCTGCTTCATCTTTATAGTACACTGTTATATTTCCAGTGCCTTGTTCCTCTTCTTTTACCGTATAATAATAGTAAACATCTTGATGTGTTTTCCCATACACACCTTTGACATTACCATCAACACGGAAAAACTCAAATCCCGAAATCTCTTTTCTTTCCGTTTCGTATGTCGTTCCTACTTCTCCTGTTAACGTAGTAGATGGTAGTAAAGGTTCATTTGTTGCTGCGTTCAAGTAATGAGCCGTTACCGTACCGTCTGTGATTAATTTTTTATACGTAAAATGATGTGCTTGATTTGAGTTCTCTTTTGTTAATGTCAAAGAAACATCTGGTTCACTAATAATAGTGTAACCTGGAATCGCAATCGCTTTATAATGGTACGAACCTAAAGATAAATCATTCGAAACAACTGGTTTCACTAATTCTTTTCCTGCTTCATCTACATAATGAATAGTCGTCGAACCTTTGATTATCTTTTGATAATAGTACGTCACATCTGTTCCTTCTTCGATAACCATTCCTTTTGATTCACCGTCTGCTCGTACTAATTGGTAATCTGGAATCTCTTTCGCAGGAGCTTCATACACTGTCCCCACTTCTCCAGTTTGTACGTGAGATGGCTCAATTTTTTCACCTGTTTCCTCATCTATATAATGGGTACGCACTTCCCCATATTTTATTTTGGCATATAAAAATGTATACGATTGATGAGGAGATTCTTTCGTTAAAGTAAATGTTTTTTTTGCATCTCCTATTACTCGATAATCCGGATGATCTTGTACTGCTTTTTCGGTATATTCTCCTAAATCTAACGGTTCTTGTACAACTGTAGGATTTACTTCTTCCCCATCTTCTGTTTTATGATGAATCGTTAAGGAGCCTTTCATACAATTTCCGGAAAGTGCAACCTCTTGCACAGGAATCGTTACTTGTTCCGTTTCATTGTGTTGTTGATATTCCATATATGATTTTGTCGTTGTCGGATACAATCCTTCCTCTGTTTCTTTAGAAGCTCGTTTTAATACATAGCGAATCTTCAAGTCCTCTTTCTCAAAAATTCGATTAATTTTAAAATATACTTGATTGCCTTTTATGTTGACTTCATCTGCTCCTTCAATTGAATCTGGATCTATAATAAATTCAGGGGCAATTGTTTCGAAGATTTCAACCGATTGATCTTTTAATTCTTCTTCAATGTCTTTAAAAATTTTCGCAATTTGATCTGTATTATTTAAATAATAAAAATGCTCCTCTTTCTTTGCTAAACCTTCCACAAAAGAAATCGCTCTATCTCGATTATCTTTATTTGCTTCATTATCATAATAAATACTAAAAATGTAATCAGAAGCGGACTTTGTTCGAATAATTTCTTCATTCGCTAATTGAATAGCCTTATTTACACTGATAGATTGATTTTTTAAATCACGATTCGGTACACCATCTGTGAAAAGAATAACCACTTTTTCTGCATCATCACGCTTTTTGTTGATTAAATCTTCTGTTCCTGTTTTAATGCCTAATCCAGTTGGTGTTCCTCCAGATGGAGTCGCCTTTTGTAATTCTTTCTTTGCTTGTTCAAAATTATTTCCCAAGGAATAAATCGTTCTTGTTACATTTTTTCCACTACCAGATTGGAATACTGTAATTCCAACTTGGTCTTTATTATTATCAAATGAATCGATTAACGTCTCAATATTTTTTCTTACTTCTCCCCATTGCTTTTCAATAGACCCTGAAACATCGATAATAAATTCAATATCGTACTTTGAACGTTCTGGATTATCCATTCTACTTTTATCAATCGAAATTTCAGTTATAAACTCTTCGGCACATAATTGCTGATTCGATGTGACCTGCTTTGAAGCTGTAAGTGCCCTTTCCTCGCCATTAGAAGCATATACTTGTCCAGGGACTAATTGTGTTAACAATAGTAAACAAGCTATGAACCAACTAATAGTACGTTTCATACCGTCACCTTCTTTGTTATTTTTACTAATAATCAGATAAAAAAACAATCCTCCTTTCTAAAAAAAGTGCTTACATACAAAATATAAGCGCGATATTCAAAAAAAATGATGAAGGATTATTCCTTTGATAACGGCACAAAAACATAGCATAGAACTAGTATTTTATTCATATTATTTTATTTTGAACAAAAAAATAAACTGTATCAAAAAGATACAGTTGATCCTTTAAACTCTTGAAGCCATTTTTTCAATTCCGTTGCTTTTAATGGTTTTGCATAATAATATCCTTGTACGATATCACAATCATATTGTTTTAAAATTTCTTTTTCTTCGTTCCGTTCTACCCCTTCCGCCACCACTTCTAATTGTAAATTGTGTGCAAGTTCGATAATCGATTTGACAATCGATTGTGTTCTCCTATCTGCTAATGTCATTTGGAAAGACCGATCTATTTTCATTTGGTTGATTGGTAGTTGTTTTAAATAAGATAATGATGAATACTCTTTTCCAAAATCGTCTACCGAAATAGAAAGACCAAATCGTTGAAGCTCTTCTAATTTCGAAATAATACTTTCAAAGTTGTACATTGCAATGCTTTCCGTTATTTCTAATTGTAAAAATGAAGGTGGGAATCCCGTTGCTTGCAACACATGACGTACGACTTGTACGAAATCCGGCTGCTCTAACTGATGAATCGATACATTCACGGAAATAATCATCGGTGCTAATCCGGCCATCATCCATTCTTTTCCTTGACGACAAGCCTCTTCTAGCACCCATTTTCCGATAGGAACAATTAAACCAGTTTCTTCGGCAATCGATATAAAATGATCAGGTCGAATCAATCCTCTTTTTGGGTGATTCCAACGAATTAAACTTTCTACTCCATGTACTTTTTCAGGATGAATATGAACTTGTGGTTGATATACTAAAAATAATTCTTTCTTTTCTAATGCTTGATACAAATCATTTTTTAACGCCATGCGTAATACAGCGTGTTCGTTCATTTTTGTTTGATAATATAAATAATTGTTTCTCCCATTCCGTTTCGCACAAGCCATTGCTAAATCTGCGTAGCGAATTAATGTCTTACTATCAGATGTATCTTCTGGAAAACAACTTATTCCTATGCTAATAGTAATAAAGATACTCGTTTCTTCGTTAATATATAAAGGTTTTTGAAACTCACGAATCAATCCTTTAACAAATGGTTCCAATGAAATATTTTTTTGACAATCTAACAAAATAACAAAATCGTCTCCACCAAAACGTGCGATTTCTCCTCGATGATTCACATATGCATGTAGTCGCTGTCCAATAATATTTAAAACTTTATCCCCTTGTTCATACCCAAGCGAATCGTTAATTAATTTAAATTGGTCTGTATCAATGAAAATTAAATTAAATGATTCTTTTTTAGTCATTTTTATATCGATCATTTCTTCTAACCAGAAACGATTCGGTAAATTAGTTAGCGTATCTTTGTACGCTAGTTTATGTAATTTTTCTTGCGCCAATTTTTCTTGCGTAATATCACGCGTCGCTCCTCGATAGCCGATTACATTATTATCTTGGTCATACATTAATACCGCGCTTGATTCCATCCATCGAATTTTACCATTTTTAGCGATGATTCTATATTCTAACTGATGTAATGGTACCTTATTTTGTAAAGAATGTTGAACCATTTGTTTGGTTGTTTCTTGGTCCTCTTCATATACAATTTCGATAACTTTTTTTCCCAGTAATTCTTCGCGTTCATATCCTGTTTTTTCTGTAATTCGTTTGGAGATAAATATATATTCAAGGTTTTCATTCATTTCCCATACATATTCATCAAAAGCATTTACTACATCACGGAAACGACGTTCACTATTTTCAATTTTTTCTTTATTTTTTGTATATTCTTCTACAATCATATCAAACTCAGGAAAAAACTTTCTAAACTGTGCTCGATTAGAATCGACAGAGAGCAATTGATTCGTAAAGGTTTCTAATGCTTTTCGATAATAATAGACAATAAATTGTACCCCAATCACACCGATAATAATTAAAATTACAAACAACTCTACGGATTTTTTCACTTGTTCTAAAAAAATCATTTGAAGATTATCAATCGTTACATTTCCCCATACGTGCCCAATCACTTCCCCTTCTCGTATAATCGGATGAATCCGTGCAATTACTTGATTTTCTCTCGTTTGTGAAACGGAACCAAACCAAATTGCTTCTTTTCTTTCATATACTTCACGAGCTTTTGATTCTTTTTTAATATCTCTAAGCCCTTCTTCTTGAAAATTAGGTCCGAACGCAACAATGGAATCTAACTCCCGCACGTAATATCCTGCACCGACTTCTGGAAAAGAAACAGTAACTTCATCTACAAATGGCTGTAACTTTTTATTTAACATTTTTATTTTTTCTTCTTTTGATAAATCTGGATCTTCTATGTAATCATCGTAGGTACCTGTTAGTTCTTCATCTAACAGTTGAGCCACCGCTTGTACTTCAGCACGTTTACTTTCTAATATGTAATTTTGTTGTAAAATGGTATTAAAAATAATACTAATACTCATCATAATTGCGATAAGAAAATAAATGAGAATACGCGCTCTTTTTATCATATGATTGACTCCTACTTCTATATTTATAGTATTATTTACCCAATAAGAGAGTAGGATAAAACAATATAATCCATTTAATTAATGAAAATCTTATTAAATTTCACTTTCCGTGTATCTACACCTATTTCTTCTAGAAATTGATATGCTTCTTCTAATGTATGAATAGAGTAATTAAACTTCACCATATTTTTGATTTTCTTCAATCGTTTTTCACGTTCTTCTTGCAAAGATTCATCCGTCATCCAATATGGAAGTTTCTCTTCATCTTTCACAAACGACACTAACTTTAACTCATCATCAAAATACATTAACATAGGGACATCTAAAATGGGATGTTTAAAAGATGCTCGATACATACACTCACTCCATTCTTTTATTTTTTGACACTACTATCATGGTATGTTATTCGTCTACAAACAGTATATTTTATCATTATTTCACACTATTTATCTCGTAATCATAAAATATAACGCTCATTATCGTATTCTTCTTTTCCCTATTTTAAAAATAGAGTAGGAGGAGAATTTTAATCCCCGACTTCTCACACCACCGTACGTACGGTTCCGTATACGGCGGTTCAACCTTTTAAGTATCGTAACTCATAAAGTTGGGAAATGTCTTTTAATCCCCACTTTGTGAGTTTTTCTTTTGTTATCGCTTGATAGATGATTTGACTTTTCGATATCCTCCAATATCCCTTTCGGAAACTAGCTAATTTCATTGCATCATCATGGTTGATTCCATAACTACAGGGCATCCTGTATTTAGTCCTTACCTTTTTCCATCTCTTCCAAATTAGTTGTCTAAGTCGGTGTTTTAACCATTATTGAGTGTCTAAGATGAATCTTTTCATTCGTGCTATTCCATAATAATTAATCCATCCGGTGGTTAGCTGGTTTATCTTCTTCGTGATTTCTTCAAAAGTTCCCGGTTGTTTTCGACTCGTCCACTTCCTCCATTTATCTTTAAATCGTAGTTTTGCCGACGTGCATGGTCGGCATTCGACTTTTCCAAGAGGTTTTGTAAATTGAATCCAAGGAATGTAGCCGATGTTGCACCAAAGACTTTACTTTTCTTTTGGTTGATAATTAGCCCAAGGCGTTTTTCGATGTAGCTTGTGACGCTATCCATTCCCCTTTCGCCTGCACGTTTACTTTTTACATAGATGACGAAATCATCCGCATACCTAATAAAACGGTGTCCTCTCTTTTTTAGTTCTATATCCAGTTTGTTCAAATAGATAGTTGCTAAAATAAGGGATAATGGACCACCTTGTGGTGCTCCTTCTGCGGTTTCAATATAGATATCTTTGTCAAGAATACCTGAACAAAGAAACTTCCAAATCAGTTTAAGGACAATTTTATCCGAAATGAATTCTTCCAAATATGCCCTTACTCTTTGGTGGTGGATTGTATCAAAATAGCTTTTCAAATCGCAGTACACTACTACTTGGTATCCTTCTTGATAATATTGTTCGGCAAGTTTAATTGCTTGATGGGCATTCCTTCCTTTGCGAAAACCAAAGCTATTCTCAGAAAAGTATGGGTCTATGATTGGTTCAATTACTTGGAGGATGGCTTGCTGTACCACTCTATCCAACAAACATGGTATCCCTAGATATCCTTTTGGAACCATCTGACTTTGGAATAGCAACCCTTTTAACCGGCTGAGGCTCGTAAGTCCCCTCCATAAGTTTCTGTCTGAGAGGTTGAAAGTACTTTTTCATATGTGATTTCAATTGATATACGATAATTCCATCTACCCCGGGAGCACGGGAGCACCTTTATTACTATAAACTTTTTCCTATGCTCTCCAAAGATTCTCGTTTGCGATAACTTTATTGATTAGATTGACATTGATACCATCTTGTTCTTTCATATCCATGTCTGCATCTTTACGCACTCCTATGTATCTTTTGGTTCATACCACGATGTATTCTGCGCTTAGGCGAGATGCTTACACCTCCTTGTTTTCCAAGATTTAAGATTGTTCAGTCCTTCATTTCCATTGGAAACTACTATGACCTCTGCTGACTTCTCACGATAAATCTTGTTTCAACCACGCAAGTTTTGCACGTCCGTGAGACCTCCCCGGGTAAGAGCGATAACCTTCGTCTCATGTAACTGCTATATTTACTGTATGGGATTCGGGCAGTATTGGACTTTATCTTGGTGTGCAGACTCGTTCTTCCCACTTCAGCCTTCTATATAGTTTCTGTTCGTCAGTTCGAGATTTTACCTCCAACTTCCTTCAGATTCCACCTCACGGTGGACACCCTTGCTATCGGCTAACAGTTCCCTGTAGTGGACTTTCATCACCAAGTTTTCGCCCATGCCGGGCGCACATATAAAAAAACGGAAGGAAACTATCCCTCCGTTTTAAGTCCACCTTCTATATTCTATTGTAACGTTTTAAACATTAGTCCTTTTCCAGCAATTCCAGGTCGCGTCATTTCTAAAGGATGTAAAATAACATCTAATTCCGCTTCTGTTAATACGCCTTTTTCTAAAATAATTTCCCGTACTGGTCGCTCTGTTAACACTGCCTCCCTAGCAATCGCAGCCGCTGTTTCATAGCCAACATGTGGGTTAATCGCCGTAATAACGCCGACACTATTATCTACGTATTGGGCCATACGTTCTTTATTTGGTACAATTCCTTCCATGCAATATTTTTTAAAAACAGTAAAGACATTGGACATAATTTGAATCGATTGTAATAAGTTAAATACAAGCACTGGTTCCATAACATTTAATTCAAATTGCCCAGCTTCTGATGCTAAACAAATGGTATGATCATTCCCAATAACTTGAAAGGCTACTTGATTGACCACTTCTGCCATCACTGGATTCACTTTTCCAGGCATAATCGAAGAACCTGGTTGTCTTGCTGGTAAAACAATTTCTCCTAATCCACATCTAGGACCTGATGCCATTAAGCGAATATCGTTTGCAATCTTACTCATGTTCATCATGCATACTTTAAGTGCTGCAGATACTTCTGCATAGCAATCTGTATTTTGGGTGGCATCGACTAACATTTCTGCTTTTTTAATCGGATACCCACTATTCTCAGCCAAGTATTTTGTGACTAATTCAATATAATATGGATCGGCATTTAATCCTGTTCCAACCGCTGTCGCCCCCATGTTCACTTCATATAAATGTTGATCCGCTTGACGAATTCTTCCGATATCTCGCGCAAATACACGTGCATACGCTTCAAATTCTTGTCCTAATAGAATCGGCACCGCATCTTGTAAATGAGTGCGTCCCATTTTAATGACATCGTCAAATTCCTTCGCCTTATCTTTAAACGTCTGATGGAGTGCTTCCATCGCGTCCAATAAAATATCTAATCGAATCAACGAAGCTAAATGAATCGCTGTAGGAAAAGCATCATTTGTTGATTGTGACATATTTACATGCGTATTCGGACTAATAATATTGTAACGCCCTTTTTGCTCTCCGATAATTTCTAAAGCTCGGTTAGCAATCACTTCATTCGTATTCATATTAATTGATGTACCTGCCCCGCCTTGAATAGGGTCTACGATAAATTGATCGTTCCATTTTCCTGCTATCACTTCATCCGCTGCTTGCACGATAGCAGTTCCAATTTTTTTATTTAATTGCCCAATCTCAATATTTGCTTGGGCAGCTGATTTTTTTACTATTCCCATTGCTTTTATTAATTGTTCATCAATTCGATAACCTGTAATAGGAAAATTTTCGATAGCACGTAATGTTTGTACACCATAATAGGCTTCGAGAGGAACTTCTTTATGACCTAAAAAGTCCCTTTCTATTCGTATGTTGTCTTGACTCATCTGCTTCATCTCCTATCTTTTCACTATTTACAGTATAAAAAAATCATTATAGGTGCCATTTTTCACTTTCTTTGGACTAACTCAAAGGAACCAAATGTATAAAAAACAGTACCTTGTTTATTTTGTTATCATATCCAATTCCCAATAAAATAATCACCAGTTACCCGTTACAAATATATACATAAAATGGTATAATAGTGAAAAAAGCATAAATAAAGAAAGGAGCAGGAAATGCGTTTTGCCGGAAAACTGTTTATGTTGATTGGACTTTTGTTTATTTCGTTTTCTATTTATAAGTGGTACGATGTAACATCAAAAGAAGCAAAGTCTTTACAAGAAGCAAAACAGCTCGTTCAAAAACCATCTCCTAATAGTTTGATATCTTTTCAACCTAAAGAAAATGAAACAATTGGTATTTTACGAATCCCATCCATTCATGCAGAAATCCCTATTATAGAAGGCACATCACCCAATGATTTAGAAAAAGGCGTCGGTCATTATAGCGACACAAAATTTCCTGGAAGTAATGATCAAATTTTACTTTCTGGTCATCGTGACACTGTATTTCGAAAAATGGGGGATGTGAAAGTAGGCGATCAATTAATCGTGGAACTTCCGTATGGGACATTTACCTACGAAATGACCGATGCCAAAATTGTTCCTGCCGACGATACTTCCATTATTCGCTCTACTTATCCTAATGAAGAGTTAGTCGTTTCTACTTGTTATCCATTCCGATATGTTGGCGATGCTCCTGACCGTTATATTTTATATGCAACACCTGTAAAGAAGGAATAAAGCATGCTACTTGTATTATACGTTGATTTTTTTTATTCTAAAAAAACAAGGAGGGGTTAATGATGCAATCATTTACATATAGTAACCCAACAACATTACATTTTGGAGAAGGGAAGCTAGAAAAGCTAACAGAAGAAATTCCAAAATACGGGACAAAAGTCTTACTCGTGTACGGTGGAGGTAGTATTAAACGAAATGGCATTTACGACCAGGTCATCAAACGTTTAAACGAAATAAATGTTGAGATAGTAGAACTTTCTGGTGTAGAACCTAACCCAAGACTTAGCACCGTTCATCGTGGAGTGGACTTAGTAAAAGAACATAATATTGACTTTTTACTTGCTGTCGGTGGCGGTAGCGTCATTGACTGTACAAAAGCAATTGCAGTTGGTGCAAAATATGACGGAGATGTTTGGGACATTATTACAAAGAAAACACAACCGAAAGAAGCGTTACCACTTGGAACTGTATTAACCATTGCGGCAACTGGTTCTGAAATGAACAGTAGTTCTGTTATTACGAATTGGGAAACAAACGAAAAATATGGTTGGGGAAGTCCGCTTGTTTTTCCGAAGTTTTCTATTTTAGATCCAACGTTTACCGCTTCTCTTCCGAAAGATCATACTACCTACGGGATGATTGATATGATGGCACATGTCTTTGAGCAATATTTTCATCACGAGAAAAATACACCGGTACAAGATCAATTCGCTGAATCCATTTTAAGAACGGTAAAAGAGACAGCTCCCCTTTTACTCAATGATTTAACGAACAAGGAGTATCGATCTACGGTTCTTTATTGTGGCACGTTAGCATTAAATGGAACATTATCGATGGGGCTTCGCGGCGATTGGGCGACGCATAATATTGAACATGCTGTATCAGCGGTGTTTGACATTCCGCACGGTGCTGGTCTAGCTATTTTATTCCCAGCTTGGATGGAATATTGTCTAGAAGAAAATGTGACACGCTTTACGCAATTAGCTACACGCGTATTTGGAGTGAACCCTGAAGGAAAAAGTGACCTTACTGTTGCAAAAGAAGGAATCCAAGCTATCCGTGATTTTTGGACTTCAATTGGAGCACCAGGCAAACTTTCTGATTATCATATTAAAGAAAGTGATTTACCAGTGCTTGTCGAAAAAGCAATGGCTAATGGCCCATTTGGGCGTTTCAAAACATTGCAAGCAGAAGATGTGTTAGCTATTTATAAACGAGCATTGTAAAACGAACGGAGCCTTTCTGAGGCTCCGTTTTACTTTGATAAGAGAGAAAAATTTTCCTTCATTCGTTTTATGAGATAAATGGCAAATACAGCGAAAATCATGAGAATTCCTTCTACTATCCAAATATTCGTCAGTACTCCCGCTTGGTATAAAGCAGGTGCAAAATCTAAGAAAGCATGATAGATAACTGCTAACCAAACATACATCATTTGTTTTCGGATGACACCGTACAATACGAGCAACGTGGCGGACACATGAAATAAGATGGCTGCTATTCTCTCCACTACTGCAATCAAATACATCCACCACGGTGTTTGAACTAATTGCTGTTGAATGAAATCAATCGTTTCTTTCGGAACTGCATTGCCAATCATGGTATCTAACATTCCTTTATTCATCAAAATGGCGAAAACGAATGTATTAATCCCTACTAACATTGTAACTAACCATATTTCTATACCAGCATGACCAATTCCAAATGATACTCCATCATCATACGAACGGTGTTTTCGTAATACATATCGAAAAGCAAAAAATCGACCAAACTCTTCGAATAATCCAGCAGCAAGCCCACCATATAGCATAAACAAATAAGGATTATCGGTAAATTTTAATCTCATCCCTGAAGCATCTATCATATAAAGGTGCAACAGTTTTTCTAATACTTGTGAAAACAAAATAAAAACAATCATCCCCATCACAAACGAACGCCATCGCATTTTCTTTTTCAGCACAAAATATACCAATAAACTAATTGGCAAAAGAAAAGCAATCATTATTTGAACAAACATCCCTGTTAGTTGTGCAGTACTAACCATCTGTTTTCTCCTTTTCTGAAAAAAAGAACTCCTTTTATTCAGGAAGTTCTTTCGTATTTTCGTCCGTCTTATTTTTTTGTTGTAACTCCGTTGTCTCTACCTGATCTTTTTGCTCTGATGCTGCAGACACGTTTGGTAATTGTTGAATATCCGATTCTGATTCGATTACTTCTTGCTCACTTTGCGCTTCTACTTTTCGATCCTTTTCTTTTTGTGCCACTTCAAGTTGTTCAGGTGTCATTGGTTCATGTGACCATTTTTCAATTACCCCAGCTACTTGTGTCATCGGAATACTGTATCCATTCCCTGCTACATCAACTGCCGAGTTAATCCCAATTACTTCATTGGAACCTTTTTTCACCAATGGTCCTCCGCTATTACCACGTTGTAATTCAACATTAATTACATACATGTTCGTATATTCATACGGCTCTCCATCAATTGTAAAAGAAGCGGTATCGATAATTTTTCCTTCTTTTTTATGAAACTCCATCTCTTCATAAATACTATCATCAAAAAATACTTGTGTTACATTATCTTTGAATTTACTACCATATGTTTCAATCCCTGTATGTAGTTGTGCTTCTTTTTCTACATTTAATTGTAATGGATTTCTATTTTTCAACGCTTCTACGCGAATCAAGGCAACATCAAGCTGATGATCGTAACCGATTAACTTGCCTTGGCCTTTTAGCAATTGCTTTTGATCTAATAAAATCGAAAACTCATTGTTTACATGTTCGATGACATGCCCGTTCGTTACGACATCTCCAAATGTATTCACTAAAAATGCAGTACCTTGTGATACGGTACTATCATTTTTGTTAAAACTATATACCGGAAACACACTTTCCCAGACATCTACAGGAGTTGGTATTGGTTTTACTGGTTCTGTTGGTTTTGGAGAAGGTTCCTGTATATTTCCTTGTTCTGATGATGGGTCAGACGGATTATTATCAGGTACGATACTTGGCATTTTAGGTTTTGTTTCTGATTCTTCTCCTTCACTTTTTACATACGGTTTCGAAGGAGTTATCTTACTACTAGGCTGTTCCCTTTTAGGACTTACCTTGTTTATTTCCACATCTTGTTCATTATTCTCTAAAAAAGAGGAACGTATTCCTGATGCTTGTAAAGATGAAGAATCACCATGTATCTCTCCCTCTTCTACATGAATCTTTTTTTCTTTCTCATTCGTTCTTTTCGACTGTTGAAGTTCTTCTTGCTTTTCTTTTTCCTCAATAGAACGCTCCGGTTCTTTTAATCTATTTTCTTCTTTTTGTATCGTTGGATTCGTTGTTTGTCGTTCCTTACTTTTATCCACTACTGTTGTTACCATTAAACTACTAACTAATAATATGACAAATAAAATTGGTAGAAAGATAGGTAAAAATAAAGATGTACCACAATGTTTACAGCGTAATCGAAAGAAAGACGTCTGTTGTGCACACTTCTTACATTTCATTCTTTCACCTCCGTTAGGTATAGTAGTATTTTACTCTAGCAATACACAAAAGGGAAAAAATTTCTTTTTCCACTATAAAAACTACTCTATTCATCATAGAGTAGTTTTTCCTTATATCGAAGAAGGGATAAAGGTAACAGCTGCTTCCTTTTTTATATTGATTGTCGTAACGAAAATATTTTTCTCTTTTAATTTTTTCTGTAATGCTTCACTATAGGTAAACGTATGAATAGGCTTTGTTACAATCAGCATTTCTATCGGTATTTCATCTATCATGCGTAATAATTCTTCATATCCTTCGTTCGTAGACCAAGAACTAACGACGGCAATGACATCCCATTTATAAAAACTACCATATTCTTGAATAATAAATAGTTGATCGGTCATTTCTACTTCTGCCTCTAATGTCTCTTTATCCGTCCAAACAAAGCCTACTGCTGTTGCACTTTCCATGTATATCCTCCCTAGTCTTTTTTCCTATGCTTATACACAAACGTTAACGTACCATATGTGGTAACAAATAGTCAAAGTAAAGGCACCGACCATTACGAATTGTTTTTACAAATAAATTCTATTTCCTTCACATACCTTTTTTTATGTTCTATTTTGATTTTTTGAAATACTCCGTAATTACTCCATTCTACATAGGTATCCGTTTCGTTCGTAGGTTTTTTCTCATTCAAAGAAAATAGTTGTAATGTTTTTTTCGTAGATAATGGCATCTTCACTTCTTCTTTTGGAACGTACTGAATAATCTGCGCCTTATTATTTACATACGTAATGACATATTGTTCATCTTGATAAGACTTTTCCATTTTTCCGTATTTAGTTTGTTCATCTTCTTTTCCTAAGTAACCTTCCACGACACTTGGAGGTTGGTTTGCAATCTTCCCGATGTCTATAAGGGGATTAACTGATATGTCGGGATTCGAACAACCAAAACTACTATATACTAAAAAACTTATTATGAAAGCACGGAATACCCACTTTTTTCTCATTATCTGTTCATCCTTTCATCATGTATCTCTATTATACAATGACGATTGAGCAGTGAAAAAGTATTCATTTTTTCCTTTATTTTTACTTTTATTCCTCATTAACAAGCAGTAAAATTCCCCATTGATAGAAGATTTCTTTATCAATCAATTACTATCGATAAAAATCTAATTAATGGAATATTTTAGTTTAAAATAAGGATAAAAAAACAACGAAACATGACATGACTCATGTTCCGCTGTTTTGTTCATGCGAGGAAATGGAAAATGCTTGTTCAAACATTGCTGCAAATTGATAAAGTTTCGTTTCTGCTCCGTGCTCGGCAATTAGTTGAAAACCAATCGGTAAGGAATCTTTTGAAAAACCACAAGGAACAGATAAACTAGGATTTCCTAAATAGTTAGTAGGTGACGTCTGACGTAATAACGTTGGAATAACAGCCTGACTTTTTCCTTGAATCATTACTTCGCGTTGAAAAATATCCGTTGGTACAATCGGTAACGTTGGTGTCAAAAGTACATCTACTTCTTGGAATACTTTATTAAATGTTTCAATCCATTTTTTCTGATTCCGTTTCGCTAACACATATTCGTATCCTTTTATTTGTTTACTATCTTCTAAACGTTTTCTCACTTCTCGCTGGATGTCTTCTGCATACTTTTTAAGGTTATCTTCATGAATCGCATACGCTTCACTTTGAATAATAATGCTTTGCATCCGAATAATGTCATCGATAAAATCTAACTCAATCGGCACCACTTCCGCACCTAATTGTTCATATAATTGAATGACGTGATGTACTTGTTGACGTACTTCCTCGTCTATTCCTTTAAAATAAAAAGAAGGTACTCCGATTTTTTTGTGGCGAATGGATTTTCCCATGCATCTAGTAAAATCTTCTTCAGTAAATGCAACCGATGCATCATCTAACGGATCATATCCAGCTAAAATGTTAAGAAGAACGGCGTTATCCCGAACTGTTTTTGTCATAGGACCGACATGATCTAACGTATAACTTAATGGAAAGGCACCATGCTTGCTTACTCGCCCGTACGTCGGTTTCATCCCTACAATCCCGCAAGCACTTGCTGGAATTCGAACCGAACCCCCCGTATCCGTCCCGAGTGCTGCTGCACATAAATTACTAGCTACTGCCGCACCAGAACCAGCACTAGAACCCCCTGTTATTTTTGTCGTATCATATGGATTATGAGCAGGTCCAAAATAAGATTGATCACCGACAGGTCCGTAAGCAAATTCATGCGTATTTGTTTTCCCAATAATAATGGCACCCGCATCTTTTAACTTTCGAACAACTGTCGCATCTTCGTTTGGAATATAATGTTCATACACTTTCGAACCTAATGTTGTTCGTATATTTTTTGTAAGAATCATATCTTTTATCGCGATTGGGATACCATGCAGTGGTCCACGAATGTTTCCTTTCATGATATCAATAGTCGCTTGTTCAGCAGATTGTAATGCCTCTTTTTCACAAACCGTTATAAAAGCATTTAATTCCCCGTTTTTCTTTTCAATTTCTTTTAAGAAAAAATGAACAAGTTCTGTTGGGCTTACAATTTTTTGTTTGATTTGTTGCTCTAACGAAATAATATCCATCCCGTTTCCCTTCTCTCCTTCACATAGTTATAATGGACTATTTATCTTTCGGAAATCTTCTATTTTTTAACGAAAAAAGTACGCGTTGTATTTAAAAAATGGAAATATTATATCTTCTATCATAAAGTAGTTCTTGTTATACGTCTATTGTTTGTCCATGAAGATTCTCTGATCGACATTTTTATTTTCATCTCGTATAATTATCTTGAATTCAAGATAATTAATTTCAAGATAAAGGCGGGATAAAATGCCTAGTAACTTATCTCTAAAACTATTAGTTGTTTTTTCAAGGGCTTCACACTATACGACAGAAAAAATCAAGGAGGATATCGCTTATTATGGATTAAATCTAACGGAATTTGGTGTGTTAGAGCTTTTATATCATAAAGGGGAACAACCTATCCAACAAATCGGAAAGAAGATTTTGTTATCAAGTGGCAGTATTACGTATGTCGTCGACAAACTAGAAAACAAACAATTGTTAATGCGTAAATCTTGTCCGACAGATCGTCGTGTCATCTATGCCGTTATTACTGAAAAAGGGAAGCATTTTCTAGAAGAAATTTTTCCAAAGCATGAACGGTTCGTGGACGACTTATTTTCTGCTCTATCCCATGAAGAACAACAAACAATGATTACATTATGTAAAAAAATAGGACTACAAGGAGAGTGATTGATATGATAAAAGTGTATAAAGCAGAAGATCGTTATGAGGCAAACCACGGATGGTTACGTTCTAAATTTAGTTTTTCATTTGCGGAATATTACGATCCAACTAATCTCCAATTTGGACCGATGTGTGTGTTAAATGATGATATCGTCCAACCTACGTATGGGTTTGGGATGCATCCACATCGGGAAATGGAGATTGTCTCAATCGTATTAAAAGGATATTTACAACACGAAGATACGGCAGGACATCGTTCAAAGACTACGTTTGGAGAAATTCAACGAATGTCAGCTGGTACCGGAGTGTATCATTCTGAAATGAACCCATCGCAAACAGAAGAAGTGAACTTTTTGCAATTATGGTTCTTACCTGATCAAGCTGGATTAACTCCATCCTATGAAAAAACAACGTATTCTATCGAAAACATGAAAAATCAATTACTACCAGTCGTTACGAAACATCCAAAGGAAGATGGTATTGCACACATTAACCAAGACTTAACGATTTATTTATCTACCTTTGAAGCTAAAAAAGAGATCACTTTTAAACAAGCCCCAGGAAGAAGAGTATTTTTATTCGTCATGGATGGAACACTTACGATTAATCATACCGAAACATTAGAAAATCGTGATTCCGCTCGAATAACAGAAACAACCTCTCTCATATTAACAGCAAATGAACAAGCGACATTCATGTTAATCGATTTACCATAAAGAAATCCCCTTTCACATTTGAAAGGGGATTTCTTTATAATTGGAAAACTTCGGCTAGTAATTGATACGAGCGAAGTTTATGTGCAAAGTCATGTGTAATCGTCACGACCATGAATTCATCTGTTTCGTACGCCTTACTTAACGCCATCATTTGTTCTTTTACTTGTTGTGGATTTCCGACAATCATTCGTTTACGATTTTCTTTGACACGAAGCGCTTCAAAATAAGAATAATTGTACGCTTGTGCTGTTTCAATCGACGGAATCCCATTAGAAGGCATTCCGTTTTCAAGTATTAAAAGCGATAAATCTAAACTAGATGCAATTTTTTCTGCTTCTTCTGTTGTATCCGCACAGATAACAAAAATGCTAACAAGCACGCTCGGTGTTTCTCCTACAATAGAAGGTACAAAAGAACGCTTGTACTGTTGAACTACTTCTTCGCCACCTTCTCCATTAATAAATTGAGCAAAAGCAAATGCTGCTCCACGTTCTGCAGCTAACCGTGCACTTTCTCCGCTAGAACCTAACAACCAAATTTCTGGCGGTTGTTCTGGAATCGGTGTTGCTTTCAATCCTTTATACCGGTGTGTCTCTGGTAAAGCATCGTGTAAATACGCAATGAGTTCATCTAATTTACGTGGATAGTCTTGATAATTAGATAATCTCCCTTCTTGAAGTGCATACGTTGAAATAGGCATTCCACCCGGTGCTCTCCCCATTCCTGCATCAATTCTTCCTGGATAAAGTGTTTCTAATAAGCGAAAATTTTCTGCTACTTTATACGGACTATAATGCGGTAACATGACACCACCAGAACCAATCCGCATATGCGAAGTATGTGAAGCTAAATGAGCCATTAACACTTCTGGGCTGGAACCTGCTAACTTTTTCGTAAAATGATGCTCTGATACCCAAAATCTTTTATATCCAAGGCGTTCCACTTCTTTCGCTAACTCCGTCGTTTGCAAAATCGCTTCTCTCGGGGTACTCCCTTCGGATACTGGTGATTGATCTAATACACTTAATTTCATGATTCCACTCCCCCTTGTCATGATATTATTATAACAATTTTCCTTTCGTTTCTAACGTAACATACTCAAAAAATACCCCCACTAATAGTAGTGAGGGTATGTTCTTTATAATAATTTTTCAATATCTTTTTCGATATCCATCGGTTCTACAGGTGGCTCAAAGCGCTCTACAATATTTCCGTTACGGTCAATTAAAAACTTCGTAAAGTTCCATTTAATCGAGTCATCTATTAAAAATTCCGGATGATTTTCTTCTAAATATGTTTTGATTAATTTCGCTTGAATATTCGATGTATCGAAGCCTTTAAAATGCGTATTTTCGGTTAAATATTGAAATAATGGATGAATTTCTTCGTCACGTACGTTCACTTTTTCAAAAAGTGGAAATGTTACCCCGTAATTTTTTTGACAAAATGTTTGAACGTCGCTATTCCCACCTGGTTCTTGTTCGTCGAACTGGTTACAAGGAAATCCTAAAATCTCTAAACCTTTATCTTTATATCTTTCATATAACTTTTGTAAATCCTCATATTGTGGAGTAAATCCACATTTACTAGCTGTATTGACAATTAATAATACTTTCCCTTTAAATGCTTCTAATGAAATATCTACTCCATTAATTAATTTTGCTTGAAATTGATATACGCTCATCTCAATCACTCCATCATTTTTTATATCCATCGTTGTTAATAAAATACCACGTATAGTAAATTATGCACAAGAAAAACGCTTATTTGTTTCAAAAAACATAAAAGGGCCAACTTTTGATAAAACATGCTAAAATGAAGAAAAGGAATTTAAGGGAGTTTTTTTATGAATATTTTTGTTCTTTCCTATTTAATTATTTACATTCTTTCTTTTTTTTCGATGTATGAAATTTTTAAATGGCAAGAGAGAAAAACGCGTCATTCTCCCGTTTATTACGGATTTGTGAATGTATTTTTTTCGTATTTCTACATTCTCATTGCGTATGCTTTATTCGGAGAAGCTATTGCAAAAGAAATTGGGATGTTTGAATTATTATTTGTAGCACTCATATTATCCGCACCGTTAATTTTCCCTATTGCATTCGCTAGTTCTTTTACCTTACATTACTATATGAAACAAAAAAAATCCTCTTAATTTTTTCCGCAACTTTGGCTGCATCTAGACTATCATGCAGCCTTTTTTTATCTAAAAACGCCTTCCATCCGCGAGTATCGTCCTACCTGTTAATGATAGATAAATATTAATTTTTTCTTAATCCCTTCAATCTTATCATTCCATTATGTTATAATCTTTTTCAAATATATCCAAAAAATAGATATTTTTGATATGATTATTTTTTTTAATAGGAAGATAATATGGTTGAAAAATACATAAAAAGAATGGAGAAGAACAGCATAATGAGAAAATTAGTTGTTGCGTTTGTTATTTTTTTACTCATCTTAACCATTGGATGCCAGAAACAAGCAAAAGAAGAAACGAAAAAAATAAAGCCTGTTCAAGCAAAAGAAAAAATACTCCCTCAAGGAACGATACTCGTTGGCGAGATTCATCCAAATGCTACTGGGACAACGATTCAAATCAATAATCTAAGGGATACTTTTACAAAAATAGAATATCAAATTTTCCGAACAGCAGATGGAAAACAAACTTCTCAATCTTTCATTGTCGAAAACCCAGAAACAAACTTTTCAGTTACCTTTAATCTTGCTTCTTTTGAGCAAAAACGTGGAGAATATCAAATTCAAGCGTTTGGGATTCATGATAACAATAAAAAAGTACATTTAAATCACACAACGATGACTTTTCCACAAACAGTGCCGATTTTAATGTATCATGCAATTGATGACTATCAAGGAGTCGGCTTACAAGATTTATTTGTCACACCTAGTAATTTTGAAGCACAAATAAATTATTTAAAAACAAATGGTTACACTTTATTAACGTTTGAAGATTGGGATAAAATCAATCAAGTGAACAACCCAATTATGATTACGTTAGACGATGGAATGAAAAATAACCATAACGTCCTTTCCATTTTTCAAAAACTAAAAGACGAGCAATTTACACCAAAAGCAACGATTTACATGATTGCAGACGCTATTAACAAAGAAGGTTTTTTATCGGAAGAAGAGTTAAAACAAATGAGTGATTCTGGAATGATTTCCATTCAATCTCACACGTCTTCTCATAATGAATTACCTCAAATTACAGACTATACATATGAATTACAAGCATCTAAAGAAAAGATTGAACAAACTACAGGAAAGCCTGTTATTTCACTCGCCTATCCAATCGGTCGTTTTAATGATCAAGTAGTAGAAGAAACGAAAAAATATTATAAATTTGCTGTAACAACGAAGAATGGAAAGTTTCAAGAAACAGGTATACGGGATGAAAAATTATTAATACAAAGGGTGCGTATTCATCATTCCACCACATTAGAACAATTCCCCACATTAATTCAATAATATGAAAAAAACCGTTGTGTCTACTAAATAGGTACAGCGGCTTTTTCGTTATCCTTTTCTCATAATATTCACTATATAAGTCTTCAGAATATAAATCGTTATAGTAATCGTTATAAAGATTATATTTTAGATTATTGTAATAATCGAAATGGTATAAACATTTAATGAATTATCATAACACTAATCATTATAGCAACCCGTTACCATGAAACAATCAAAACATGCACCATTATGAAAAATTCCAACTCACGCACTCATGAAGAGTGCGACCTTTTATCATCACATATCGGTAAAATAAATCACCCGCAATTTCAATCCACGCACTCATGAAGAGTGCGACTTCAAAAATTTTTGCCACGTAAACAATTCGAACGATTTCAATCCACGCACTCATGAAGAGTGCGACCTTTTCGGCACTTTTATTCCCGCTCCTATACATGATTTCAATCCACGCACTCATGAAGAGTGCGACAATTGCAGTAAATTTAGACGCACAGTCGGAGAGGATTTCAATCCACGCACTCATGAAGAGTGCGACATGTATGGACGTATTGCAATTAACTTTGCTCCGTATGCATTTCAATCCACGCACTCATGAAGAGTGCGACCTAAACTAGAATTACATTTGTTAAGCACAGACAATATTTCAATCCACGCACTCATGAAGAGTGCGACACGAACGAGTAGGCAACTGTACGTGTTAGCGGTCGATTTCAATCCACGCACTCATGAAGAGTGCGACAGGGAAATGTAGACGGTAACATAACCCCCGGATTAAATTTCAATCCACGCACTCATGAAGAGTGCGACATCAAAGTAGGCTTGTTCGATTTGATCTAAAGTATTTCAATCCACGCACTCATGAAGAGTGCGACTAAAACCTTTTTCACTTAATCATCTCCATTCTTTCATTTCAATCCACGCACTCATGAAGAGTGCGACATTACACTAGTTACGTATAAATCGTGCAAATGCACATTTCAATCCACGCACTCATGAAGAGTGCGACGACGTCCTCGCCTTCGTGCCATCATGCCGCTTAGCAATTTCAATCCACGCACTCATGAAGAGTGCGACAAAAAGTAGCTATGTTTATTATGGTTATTATTGCATTTCAATCCACGCACTCATGAAGAGTGCGACTCTGGTCTAAAAATTAAAGTGTTGTCACTCCTATAATTTCAATCCACGCACTCATGAAGAGTGCGACCTAAAAACAGTAGCGGATTTTAAAGAGTACTTACTTATTTCAATCCACGCACTCATGAAGAGTGCGACCGCGAGATATAGTTAAAATAATGTTATCTCGACTAGATATTGTAGTGTAATATAATCTGTAGATTTATTTAAAATCTAATCTATCAAAAAAATTTAAATACAGTGCTTTTTTTGCGCGAACCTCCCAAATATTTTATGACCACTTGGGGTTCGCACATTAAAAAATAAGGGGTTTATCAACCTCTAATGAGTGCTTAGCACCAATATGTTTTACTTTATTATCATGATTGTTTCCAAGACGATAAAAACGAAGACTATCTACTTTTGGATCAATAAGCTTCTCTAGTTCTAGTTCAAGTTGTCTCATTTGCGCACTGTCTACAATACATTCAAAAACAGAATTTTGGACACGTACCCCATATTGTTCACATTTTTTAGCAACTTTGCGTAAACGTTTAGTGCCACTTAATGTTGTCGTTTGTACATCATATGTGACAAGCATTAACATATATATTTTACACCTACCTTATGAGTAGTGGTGGATAGCCATCTAAATCACCACGTAAAAAACGTGCGAGTAATAAAGCTTGTACATGTGGTATAAGTCCCCACTGTATTTTTTCTTTTAAATACGGATGAGTAATATTTTCTACTTTTGCTTCTTGCCATAATTTCAAAAAGTTACGCCGTGCATCTTCTTTTAATAAAACAGCATTATTCTCTTTTACAATAAAGTCATTAGCTTGAACTTGCTTACGATTAATGAGCTTTAATACAAAACGCTCGGCAATTACAGGACGTAGTTCTTCCATTATATCTAATGCTAGAGATATTCTTCCTGGACGATCACGATGTAAAAATCCGACATAAGCATCTAAACCAACACCTTCTAAAGCTGCGGCTACTTCTGAGGCTAATAGAGAATAAGAAAATGATAACAACGCATTAACATAATCTTTTGGTGGCCTACGGCTACGTGTTTGAAATGAAAACACTTCTTTTTGTTGTAAAATACATTCATTAAATACGCTAAAATACGCACTTGCCGCATTACCTTCTATTCCTCTTAATTCCTCCAAACCTGTGCTATCTAATGCAGATTGGCGTGCTACTTTTAATTGTCCAATAACATTCTCTAATTTATTAACATCTACACGAAGTGCATGATCACGTATAGTACGTTTAAGTAATTGTTCACTATTATAAATTTTTCCAATAATCATATGTTTAGCTACATCTGTACTTTGTTGTTCGCAATCCGACATACGATATTGAGTTCTTCTTAATATTACATTACCGTTTGTCATACCAATAACTCGTCCACGTAAACGTCCGCTACTTGTAAAAAATGTCATACTAATATTTTGATTCATGCACGCAGCCATTAATGCAGGACTTGCTCCTTGATAACCAAACGTACAAATACCTTCTAAATTATGCAGTGGTACGCGCGCAATTGATTCACCATCTTTTAATAAATTTAAGTTTTGTCCTTTAAGAGACAAATACATATCTGGTTGTGATATATAGACAACATTTAATAAACGTTTCATTCTACTAACATCCTATTCATATAAATCGACACTTTTTCCCGTTGCATTAACTCAGGTAAACAAATATGCTGTAAAGAACAACTTTTACAATGCTTTCCTGTTTTTACACGTGGAGTATATCTCCTAGCATAATAATGATGCATTTCTTTTAATATAGATTTTACTTTTTCTTTCAAGTTTTCTGTAATAGGTACAATATGTCTTCGCTTTATCTCGTGATAAAAAATCGCTGCTTCCTCAATTATTGTACCTAACATTTCTTCCAAACACATAACTTGTGCTATCAGTTGCAATATATCAGCTTCATGTGTTTTAGGTTTACCCCTCTTATATTCAATTGGTCTTACTTTATAAAGTCCATTTTCACCATGTAATGAAATTCCATCTTCATCTTGCATAAACTCCACCATATCACAAATACCACTAATCCCTAGTACAGTAGAATGAACTGGCAATGCTCGTACATAAAGCAACTTGCCACGTTTTTCCCGAATAAAAGTATTGTCTACTTTTTCATGTAATGCATTACCCTCAACTGTTAAAATATTTTCTTCCCATTCTTTTTCAATATGGATAAGCGACCATTGTCTACGACAAAAAACAAAATGCTGGATACCAGCTAACTGCAGAAAGTCTTCTTCCTTATAATCCGTCATATTCCTCGACCTCTAAATTTTCTAAAGGTTCTACCGTGATGCTATAATTAACAATAGAATTTGGAAAATCTTCTTTTATTCTCTTTACTTTTACCGTACGATGAACTTTTGCTGAAGAATATTGTCCTAACTTCGAATTATGTTCCCACCAAAAAAGCTTATTCACTTCCATACTACCATCAGGTCGAGCAGATGAAGCATCATTTGCAAATAATGTTTTTAATGCGTCTTTTAATTTTTCGGCATCTTCATATGTAAAACCTGTACGTTCTGCAAGTTGCGGGTTAATACTCCCAAAAAAAACGTACACACCAAAATCTACACGGTGCTTCATACCCATAGTATCAGATGTTTTTTGACTTGGATCTTTAGTATTTGTTACTGAGTTAACACTTTTTGTTATTTGCATACTCGTAATATCAATCGGCTCCACACTTGTTGCTGTATGAATGGATACAGGACCACGTACACCAAGCGATAACTTATCATTTTTAAAGGCAAATACTTGACCAAAGGCACGAACATCATACCAAGTATCACAAGCAATTTTTTCAGCAACTTGTGCATCACCCTTATTATCTTTCAATATTTTTGCCAAATCCTTAACAGAATCCACACGATCTTTAATACTCCGATACTCATCTACACGAAGTTCATCAGACTGTACTAAAATTTCTTCACCTAGGTCTTGTAATCGATTACGAATCTTTCGTTTGATTGCAACATCAGACATTTCACCATGTCCATTAAAATCTTGACGCGGACGGTTCCCGTTTAATGGATCACCATTGGGATTTGCTTTATTTACTGTAAATACCACTGCAAAATCAATTTTATGTTGTAGCGTTGTCATTTTATTTTTCCTCCTTCTTTTTATACATATCTTGTACTTGACTACTATATCCGAGTAAAAATACTGGTCCTAACGGCTTATTTGTCATATTTTCTATTGTTAAATGATCTTCAATAGATTGAATAAGCTTATTGTAAGATGTTGCATCAGCACCTAGACGCTCAAAATATGGCGTTAATTGTCGACGAATGACCATCCAAGTTCGTGCTGGATGCTGAGAGAAAGCATTAAAATAACGAGTTGCATTCGTTGCACGTTTTTCATCACGATTTTTTAAAATTCTACGTTCCATCACCTCTGCTACTCCTAGGAGGCGACCAAATAAATAATCACGTGATAAATTGTCTTCTTGTAGTGCCAATGAATATCCCTCACCTTCATATTGTTTATTAATAAGTGCACAAGCAATATTTAAAGTTGCTTCCCATGACTCCTTCAAACCTTTAAAACTCGCTGGATTTTTAACACGACTATAAATTAAACGCACAATATCTTTTGGTATCTCTTTTCTTTCCACAATACATGGAAGTAAACGTGTATACAGTTCTTTTTTAATTCGAGAATCTGCTTTACTTCCATAAACTGCTTCCACAATGTGATAGGTTGAAGGCGTTCCAACAAAACGTCTAATTTTTTTTGTGTCTTTTTCTTTAACCACTTGTAACCATCGACAAGTCTGATGCCAATGCTTAATTCCTTGTAAAAACGAATCAGTATGTAAATGTTGATAATATACAATAGCTAAACGCCCTGATGTAGCAGCATCTACCGCCATCACAATAATATTTTCAACATCTTCTTTTGCAATTTCAATTTTATATCCTTGTATTGCTCGATTTAATGCTTCAGCAATAAACTCTTCTGTAAAAATTTCTGTCTCCTTATCTGGAGCACTTTCTTTTAAAAAGTCAAAAGAACTTCCAAATGGATCTACTACTTTAGGTTTTTCAACTCCAAATGTCACAAAATAACGAGAATCAACATTCATGCCTTGACGCTGAAATAACCATCGTAACGCATGGTGAGATTTCTGAGAAATTCCATACCCTATTTGCACCGCTTCAGTTGATTTAGAAAAGCGCCCTCGATAAGTGTATCCACTATTATCGTTTGAAGAAATAAGTTTAGACATATCACCTGCATTCCGAACTCTTGAACCATGTTTAGTTGTTAAAATTGTTTTTTCACCTGTTACATAACAATATCCTTCTTTACCATCGTACGTCTTTTGAAGGTATTGAATAAATGCATCAAATAATTGCTTATCTTCCCATACAACAGGTTCTTTAGTAGTTTTATGGACTACATCAAAACGTACAAAAGCATCAAGCACTTCTCCGGTAATTACATTATAAATATCAGGTTTTGTTTTACCGTGGGAAGTTGTCCATTTTTGAACAACCATACCAGTCCCATCCGTAGGTAAAATTTGGTATTTTATTAAATCTTCTATAATAGTACCCTTTTTAATATACTTATAAATAGATATAATACGATCTGGTATTTCTTCATCTTGTACCCAACTTCTCATTTGTTGGAGATAATCGTTAAAGTACCCTTGTCTGTTCGTAGCTCCTCCATATTTTACATAGTCACCTGCAACATAACATAATTTATCATGGACATAATGAGGAACACTTGTACTTGTGCGATTAGCAGAAGCTAAAGTTACAGGAACAATCGTACGGGCATTTTCTTTATCTACTACCTTTGCACTCACAAAATCTCCATTTCTACTTACTAAGATTTCAATTTGGGCACTTTGCATAACATGTGATACAGGCAATAGAGTAATACGCTGATTATGTCTTTGCTCAAACTCACCGACTTGCATGATGTTATTATCATAAACTTTACCTAATTGTTGCATCCAACTCACCGTTTTACCTCCTTAAATATCACCTCGTATTCTTTATCAACATCTGTGAAATTAACATCTTGTTTAAAAGACTTTAATTTTCCTTTTTTAATTGTACGGATAACATCGCAAAGTTCAGGGCGAATAAATTTAATCACTCCATCCTTCATCGTTGGCACCCAGATTCTTGCTTGTAATTCACCATTTTCATTTTCATCAGGATACGAAAACCCGTGAAACATCGGACCAAAACTAACTTCACCATAATCGTCATAAAAACCCTTACCTTCACCAAATGTACACGCTTCTACATAACCTTGACATTCTCGCGTACCTAAATAAATATCCCGGCGTCCACCACGCTCAACAGAACGTTTGGCAATATTATGGTGTTTATTCTCGTTTCGATCAAATGCTAAATCTGGACGATGTTCATTAAATTCAAAATGAGCACGTACTTGATAAACTGGCTCACGTAAATATGTGTAGTACGCTAAGTCATTTGAGCTATTTTGATATTTTATAGGGCGTATACCTTTGACTTCAGTTTGAATTGACTTCATGACACGCACTTCATCGATATACCATAAAATAGTAGGTTTCCAATAAATGGACTCAGCAATTCCTTTTAATGCTTGATAAGTAGGAATTTGATATGTGAATTTTTCACCACCAATACGCGTTACAGGATCTGTAAATAAAGCATATTTTCCATATACCATGAATTCAATCTGATTTCTCATACTCTCACTCTCACCTCCTTAATATGAGTAAAAACTCTGAGTTTGATTACCATCAAATGAGACACCAAAACTATCACTATAGGCAGATTCTTGTATGTAATATAGTGTGTTATTATAAAGTGGTGCTAATAGTCCAGCGTTATTTAATTCACGCAACTCATTCTCGTACAAATTTACGCTATATTGTTGAGCATGTTTTAATAAAGTATTAAATTCTTTTAGATCATGTAATTCCTCATTTAAAGATGCAATAATCTCCTTTCCTTTTCCATACGGAACAAGAACAGCTGTTGTTTTATTATCGATAGCTTCAAAATGTTGTTCCAGTGTTTTAAACATTGAATTAGACTGGTTTTGCTTTTTTATTTTTTGATCAAAAAAGCCATCAATAAAATGGATTAATTCATATGTTAATCCTTTTGGGACACGATTAATTTCACGTTTTGCTTGCTGATCAAAATGCTGAAAATATGTATTAATAGCTTCGGGACAAAGCATCGCATTTTTATATAATTCTTCTCGTAAAATATAATTTGAAGTCACCTCAGCACCAATACGAATTTCAGGAATTTTTGTTAATTTTTCATCAACAGCACGAATCACATAAACATCACCCTTTTCTCTCTCGCTATTACGATTACAACGTCCTGCTGCTTGTGCAATTGAATCAAGTCCTGCTAACGAACGAATCACGACTTCGAAACTAATATCTACCCCTGCTTCAATAAGTTGAGTACTAATACAAACGACTGGCACCTTACCTAATTTCTCTTTAATGTCATCTAACTTTTTTGTACGGTGAGCTGGACACATAGCAGTACTCAAATGATAAATATTTGAGTGATTATATCTTTCTAAAGCTTCATATACTTTTTTTACAGCTTTTTTTGTATTTAATATAATTAATACAGACTGACGCGTTATCATTAATTCATTAACAAATTTTGCAATTTCTTCAGAATCATATCCTTGAGGAATCACATGATTATGAATTTGAACTCTTTCAAAAGCCTTCACTACATGTTCTAGTTCAGGTACTATTTCCGAACACTCTGTTAATTCAATTGGATAGTCCATCTCAGCTACGGCAGGTTGGGTTGCGGTACAAAGTAAAATACTACTATTTCCAATCGTATTTAAAAAATTCACAGCAGTATTGAATAATGCAAAATGTTTATAAGGAACGGATTGAACTTCGTCAAACACAATAACAGAATTTGCTAAATTATGAAGTCGACGACTTTTACGAGTACCTTTCTGAAAAAAGGTATCTAAAAACTGTACCATTGTTGTGAAAATAATGGGATAATCCCAATTATCACGTCCTAATTGTAATTGTTTATGGTGCTTTATACGGTAATAATCTTGCTCGGCATCTAGTGACGTATCATCAATTATATTTGCATGATGCTCTAACACACCATCTGGTTGCTGAATAATTTTGCGTACCGCTTGTGCATTTTGTTCTAAAATTGTCGTGTAGGGCACAACATAAAATATACGCGACTTGTTATATAATTTTGCATGTTTCAACGCATACCGTAAACTAGCGTACGTCTTACCACCACCTGTCGGGATAGATAATGTGTAAATTGACGATTGCTTTTCTGCTATAGTATCGCAATTTTCAGACATTCTTGTTCGTAGTTGATTGATTTTTTTTTCATTTCCTTTCCATCTATTTATTTGCTCCATTAAATAGATATAACCTTGTTCAAACACAGATGAATAATCATCAAAAGGAAGAGACTCTTTTTCTTCAAAACATCGTGTATTTGTACGATCTGCATCAATTAAACAGCTAAAAACTAGCTTTTGCATATAACTAAAATATGTAATAGGATGCTTTTTTCTCTTTATTTTTTTAAAAAAAGCATTCATTTCTTGATTGGCCTCTTGTATTAACTCTGCAACACGCTGTGCATTCCCTTCAATTCTTTCAAAATTTTTTACCACCTCATCATAATAAGGAAGTTCTTCATTACTTACACGACGAAAATAGTCAGAGGGGGTTAGATCAAGTTGGATAAAATCTTGCATGCCAGCATGATGTGATAAAATTGCCATACCAATTGTTTCCACAACGAAATTTTGCAATTGATTTTTACCATAGTACCTTTCATATAAATATTTAGCCCCAGCAGTCGAATGGTCAATTTTTTTCGTATCAATTTGATTATGTAAAACTGCATTTTCTATATATCTTGTAAACTCTTTGGTAAATTTACCCATATCATGTAAAAATCCAGCTAACTCTGCATGTGCTCCGAAACCAACAAAAGTCCCATACTTCCTAGCCAATACTGCAACTTCATCTAAGTGATCTTGTACATACTGCCTTTCAAAATCACCTTGACGAATATGAGCAATTAACATAATCCCCCTCCTCAAAAATTGAATTCTTTATTAATACAAATTTCATATGTTTCTTTATCTCTTTAAATACAGTAGATTACTAAAATAATTATTGATATTCTTTAGTTCTTACACGTCATACATGTGAATAAACAAAAATCACGAAACCCTCTTTATATCCATTAAATAAATTATAATTGTGAAAAAAGAATGTAAATTATTTCAACAACTTCTTCAACAATTTAAAAATATCAAACGTTGTTTTCTGGTACACTTTGTTGTACACATACTTCTTCGGATTTCGGACCCAACCATATCCCCGCGGCATCTTCCATCCAGCTCGATGAATGATTTGCCGTTTAAGACTTGTGCTAGCACTTATTCTTTTCTTTAAGCTTGGTTTTCTCATACCGAATTTCACAACATCATCTCCATTTATTTTTACAATTATGGAAAAGTATCTTTATTTCTATCATACAAACTTAGATGGACATATAATGTACACTTACCATTTTTCTAAGTATTATCTTTAATTTTTATTAAAATATAAATATTAACAATAGTTATCTTCCCTATTTTTATATTTTTATTTACGTAAAGTGATGATTCTATCCACCTATTCAAAACAAAAACACTCTTTTCTCCGATAGAAGCCATACCATACATCTGTTCTCGTCATATTCCTTTATTTCCCGCATTTACTATGTATAAGAACCACTCACCATGAAAAGAAAGGATGTTGGTCAACATGTCAGATCAAGATCAACCAAAAAAAACGCTTACCGATAAAGAAACGAATGTTGAAATTATTCAAGATGCTACTACAAACATTTCTTTTGTCCATCAAAACGTTAGGATTGAAGCTATTATCACCATTAAACTTCATGTTTCTCTAGGAAAAGAAGTGATCATTCAATCGAAAAATATAAATTTTGAAACCATGAAAAGAAATCCTCAATTCATGAAATCTATTCCAATTATTCATAACTTTATAAAAAATAGTTTCTTCAACATGATGAAGATTCATTTAGTTTTGTCGTGACACTAGATTTTTACTTAAAATACCATTTTTTAGTGCAGATGCATCTATCACATCCAAGAAAGTGATTTTATCTAATTCTGACTCAAATTCTTAAAAGAAGAAGAACCTCCTGAACCACATGCTCCCCGGAGGAAATAGCAGAAACATCCATCGCAAATTCAAGTGGATAGTAGCACAAAGAACTTAAGCAACAACGAACAAGCTCCATTATTCGGAAGTGGAGTAAAACCAGATAACGTATCACATTCCGTATTAATAGCGGGGCCATTTACGCAAGAAACAATAGGAGTGCGGTTGGTTACATACGGAGTGATTGTTACATTTGCTTGCGAACATACTTCTGCCGTTATGTTTTGTGTACAAGCAACTAGATCCACTGGTAATGTTGGATCACAACAAGAAGCTGCGTTCCCCCAAATCAATCCATTTTGTTTTTGCATACAAAATCCTCCTTATAATTTTGTGTAATACATAATATGAAACAACGTTTTGATAGGAATAGACAGATTCATCTGTTTAGCATGAATTGTGCTTTTATTAAGAAATTAAAAAGCATCTTTTCTCTTATCTTTATATTGATAGCGAAAAGATACTCTTTTTTGCATTCCTTATTTACCATTAAAGATATAATAATCAATATTCCATCTTTATAATCCATTCATTTACAATTGATATTATTATTACAATATATATTTATAATAGAGGATAGCATGGATGACTCATTAACAGGTAGTAACCCCCACACTATTGAGTTGTCAAACCTTATATTCACACACATATATAGCCTCCTAACTCTTTTTTCATTACTTATTTAACACTATAGTTAATCGTTCCTTTCGCATCTTTTCCTACGATTTTGATTTTATTTTCTCCGTTTTTTAATTTGATTGTTTCACTACCTTTTTCTGAACCTTCGACTAACGTTACAACTTTTTTCTCAGGTGTAACTAATACGATTTTAAAGTCACCCTTCTGAATCGTTACATCATACTCAAAAATAACACTTTTTGCGTCCTTTTCTCGATAAATAGTTTCCATACCTGCAAACGACTGAAAACGCATCTTCGTTTCATTGTTTCTTGTAGTTGAAATTCTTTTCGTGTAAGTATAAGAATCTGCTTGTTGTATTATTTTTTCATCGTTATTATAGATGCTTTTTTGCTTTTCTGTTATGTCACTACAACCAATTACCCCCATCATCATAGCCATGATTAATAAAAAAATAAATAGTTTCCTTCTCATAAAAATGCGTTCCTCCTTCTTTTCCATTCTCAAATAATGAATTTCACCAATAAATAGAACTATTTTACCCAAGTCTTTATATGTACATATTTCTGTTGCTGCCCTAATCTACACGATTAATTGTAGACAATCTATGCACAATGACAAGAGTCATTTGACCTTTCATTAAATGATTTGGGGATGTTTGTACCAATAATTTTGGAGTCATACTTAGTTTTGAATTTATTTTAGTAATCAAACTAGTAACCAACAATTTCTTCATGAGCGTAGTAAAAATACAAAAAATCTGAACAACATGGATTTGGATATTAAATAAAATCCATGCTACTCAGATAAAAATAAATAGTGAGTATCTGAAATAACTGTATCAGTCCTGAATGTAAAGGCTGTGAGTTACCAAAAATAAAATGGCCACCAAACCAAGGATTAAGGAGAAATGAGTAAGGACTGTTCGCTCTTTCCTAACTGCCAAAATACTTAAAACAAAGGCTACCAACTCTACAGAAACAGCGATTCCTATCGTTATGTCCCACCAATGCCCTGTATCAAAATCTACTAAACTCAAAGCCATAAACAGAAAAAAAGTCATCAGTAACAATAAACATACTAATGTCATTCCTACTGCCCATTTCCCCAGAGGGACTTCTGGAAATACCTTCATCATGCTCTCCCTCCTTCTTTAAAGTCAAGCATGTCTTCCCATTAATACATCCCCACTCGTCCTGTATATCTATCACCATTCTGAAATTTTTATTTTCCTTTAAAATGGTTGAAGCAAAAGGATCAGACAATACCATGATAGCACTTATACTATCCAAATAATGGTGCGATTGTTCTTCAAAGTTTTCAATATATTGCAGTATTAAGTCCTTGTCTTGATCCATACCATTTTGTATCAATAAATATCTAAATATAATGTCAGTAGCTAAATTTTTTCCAACAACGTGAACAACCTCACCTTTCAAGTTGAAAAAGCTAGTAATCGTTTCATCATTAGCAACTATATAAAGGTATGCTTCTGTATTGACTGCCACAAGCTGATAAACAGCGCCATCGTTATAAAGTCTTGCTGCCATTCTGTCGGAACAACAGCCACATCCAACAAACGAACATAAAGAGCATCTTCGTCTTCTTTAAACTTGTATTAAACTGAATCCCTCAATCTTACTGGCTCCAACGCTTTCATGAACCCCAAAGCACTTGACCCATCGATAGAAGCGACTTTATAAGAAGTTGAATTCACCTTACTCATAAGCATAATCCTACGCATTACATGCGCTTAATACTAGGATGACCAATATTAATCAGACCGTCGCTTTCTTTTTCATCCTCTTCACACCGTTTTATCAATTGAGAATTTAAGATCTCACTTACCAGATTTTAATAAAAGAAGCAGATAATCTGCGATATTCTTTATTTTAAACACGCCTAACCATTGGAATGATAATCACAATTACCTAAATTTTCACAATAGATTTTGCTCTAGCAAACACACTGCCTCCACCTGGCTCGAGAGGACAGAACGAATGTGATTCGAATCGATGGTTGTAGGAAACATATCCGCAGCATTTTGGCAGTAAGTAAGACATACCGATAGGAGCCTTCATGAGTATAGCCTATAAAATCATATGAAAGGTAAGGAATGGAACGGCAATGCCGCACCATTTCTTTATCATAGTCCTTTTCCGAAATAAATATCTGGTTTTCCTATTCCGTTTGCATTAGGCATGACCCCGATAATCTTATATCCGAGCTTTAAATAAAAACTAGATTGATGAGTACCAGCAGTAAAATTGTCTATTTTTCTTGGTAAATCATCAAATAAATCAACATTTGCAAAGGATGTTTCGCCGTCGTCTATTTCATCATCAGCACCCAAATATATTGTCAAGCCGCCTTGCTTTCTTGCTTCATCCTCAAGCGCTGTTACGATTGCTCTACCAATACCTTGATTTCGCTTATTGCTTTGAACAACCAAGGGATGTAATTCGAAGACATTTCCATTATACACTGGAGCAAGTATGCCCCCCCAACCGATCACAATATCATTTTCAACAGCAACGAGCAAGGTGTTTTCTGGAATCAAGCGCTCCTTTATTTCATCCATAGCGTCTTGTATTGTTGGCCAACCAATCGGAAGACTATCAGTTAATATTTGTGCTGCTTGTATTATCTGTGTTTTATTTACTTGAGTCATATTTATAATTTGCATTTAATCTCCTCCAAATTTTTGATTTTATTATTAAATCAAATAAAACTGGAGGACTTCGTGCCTTCGCATTAATCGCAAATTAACAAGGATATCTGATATGAATCATCATTTTTCACCTCGAATAATTAGTTCTCTACCGCTTTGGGTACTCCAAAGCACTGTTTAAAAACATCCTTCCTATCTTCACAACTCTGTTAATACTATCTATGCTGTCTACCTAACCCTATGTGCATTTTTTACCACTCAATATGTTTCTTCAAACGCAAAACACACTTACACTTTAGGCTGAGTAGCCAATTTAGATGTAATTCGTCAAACCCAGCAAATTTAAGACCTACATCCTCGACATCAACACAACGGTCTCAACGTGCCTTGAGTAGACAAAAATGATGTCGTCGTTAACTGGCGGTTCCTTGGTGGAAAAGCAATGTTCAGGAGCAAATGGCAGCGAAAATCTGTTAAATATTTAACTGTGTTATATATTAATAAACCAATTGGTACACTCTTTTAACACTTTCATCAGATTATATTTAGCAAGTATTCTTTCATTTTTTCTTTATGTACATAGTTTAAGTCACATCCGCATAAATGACATTCTTTACTTAAAAAATCTATGTATTCATTAATAGATATATTTCTTGCTATATATGCTTTTCTAATCAATTCTTTTAAAATAATATTTTCCTGTTTTGTTTCTGGTAATTTAATTAACGCATACTCGCCAATACTATTATAGTAAGCGTATCGAGGCTCTACTGATAAAAATTCCAGTGTTATACTTATATTTGTAAGCAATAAATTTTTAAGAGAAATATTTAATTTCTGAGGAATCTGTTCTAATTTTGTAAAATATCTATACTGCATATTCAGAACCATTTCTTTCACCTTATCATACTTTATTAATTCATTATGATTTGAAAGTTCATTGATAAAGTAAATTTGTTTATAATCATTAGCCTTATTCTCATAATCATTGTAGCTTTGTTCAAGAACACATAGTTTTATGATTGTAACATAAAACATATTAACAATATCTTCTTCATATATAGAATTCAACAATGAACCAGTCAATGGTTTTTGAATATATTCGATAAGTTTATAATACATGATCTCTGAAAATCGATGTCCTATATTAGATTCCTTAAATTCTTTTATTACTTTCTCTGAATTTTCATTCATATTTCCATGGTTATCCCATAATGCTTTCATTACGGCTATATTGATATACTCCCAATCAAACCTGAATTTATATATTGAATAGCAAATTATTATATACAAAAATACATATGTACAATTTTCTTTATTAAGTAATTTAACCATTTCTACTGCATCTCTGTCATTATATGAAATTAGCTCATCGCGTATTATGTTTGCATAATAATCATTGAATTCCTTTGTTCTTATCAATTCACCAAATATCTGGGCAAATTCATTCTGCGACTTATTTTTAGAAAATATCTCATCTATGTTCATACGAATTAGATCAAAAATACACTGATTGCAATACTCTTGGAACATAATTTCAGCACTACAATATCCCTTATGTAAACTATTTATTAGCCGTTTTTTGATCTCTACATCTGAATTTTTAAAAATGTTGATAGTAAGTTCTTTCCAATCTTTACAATCTAATAAACTATTTTTTTCACCAAACACAAATAGTTCCTGAGGATAAAGTTCTTGGTTAATATATTCACGTCCTTCTACACTGGCTCTTATCATAAGTAATTTTATTAAGTTTAGATGTAATACGCATATATATTTTTTAAATTCTTCATCAATAATAAAATAGTTCCCATTAAAAATTTCTTTTAATAAAGCACATTCCATTTGGGTATTGTAAACCCATCCTACTTGATTTTTTACAATTTTCTTCTTTTCAATTATTATATTTATCTCTTTCTTTTTGTTACTAATATACGAATCAAAGATCTCAATTATTAAATCATTATATTTACTTTGCAATCTTGGATTATTATCATCTATAATCGCTTGTCTTAAGCATTTTATGTCAAAAATCAACAAATCTATACTTCTAATCATCATGCGTTCTCTTATTGATTTTTTCATAAAATTTTTATTAATATCACGAATTACTGTTCCATTTCTTTTTGGGTCAGACATTCTTTTCAATATTAGAATGTTTTGTGTACATTGCCAAAATAAAATTATAAATATTACAAAATAAAAAATCACAAATGAATACCATAAAAAATTCAAAATACGTATAAGATTCTCTGGAAAGTAATTGCCATATATATTGAGTATTGGTTTGTATAAAGCTTCCAATATAAATAAAATATAAAAATAAGGTTTGGAAACAATTAAATTAAACGTTGACACTTTCTTTTTCATAAAATATTCTGTTAAATTGACTCCCAAATACTTTGTTACGGAATCCGAGTTGCCTTGAAACGAGGCTACAAACTGATAAAAAGTCAATAAAATACCGTATATTGCTATTTGTCCTACTACTGTCGTTATATAGGTTTCCTTATCAATATTCAACTGATTATTAATTATATAATCTATTATCAAAAAGTGCCTCCTCCTACTAATGTTCACAGTTAACCGTACTGGTTGTACTGGAGACTTTCGTCTCTTTTAAATTTCCGTATAAATTTTGGGCTTGTGTCAAATTTTCAATAGTTATTGCTAATGAGTATTGTATTCAATTCTAATCTCTCAAAGCCCTGATATATCAGTCTTGTAGCCTCTGCAACAGACATACAACCTCGCAATGCGCTGTTTGTGGAAACATATCCACAGGTTGTACGGATTTCAATTCAAATCCGCGTTCCACCAAATAATCGACGTCTTTTGCCAATGTAGATGGGTTACACGAAACATACACAAATCGTTTTGGGTTCATGTCGATAACAGTTTGTAAAAAAGTTTTATCACATCCTGTTCGTGGTGGGTCAACAACGATAACGTCTGGATCAAAGCCTTCTTTTTTCCACTTTGGTAACCATGTTTCTGCTTTTCCAACAACATATGTAGCGTGCGCAACGCCGTGTTTTTTCATATTTTCCTGTGCGTCCATGACGCTTTCTTTGATCACATCCATGCCGCGAACTTCTTTTGCACCATCTGCTAACCATAATCCGATTGTTCCAACGCCGCAATAGGCATCGACGACTTTTTCGTTTCCTGTGAGTTGCGCTGCTTTTTTTGCTTCATTATATAATGTCACCGTTTGGACTGGATTTAATTGAAAGAAGGCGCGTGCAGATAAATCAAATGAAAAAGATCCTAATTTTTCAGTAATGGTTTCATTTCCCGCCAAGACAATCGTTTCATTCCCAAAAATCACACTTGTTTTTTCCGTATTTATATTTTGAACAATCGATGTCACGTTCGGTAATTGTCGTGTTATTTCTGTGATGATTTGTTCTTTTTTCGGTAATATTTTAGTTGCTGTTACGATGACGACTTGTACTTCTTTTGTATAAAAGCTTGTTCGAACAACTACCGTGCGAACGATACCTGAATGAGTGCGTTCTTTGTATACTGGAATTCGTAACTGTTGTAAAATCCGTTTTACTTTTTCCGTTACTTTATTCGTATCAGGGTGTTGCACTGGACAATTCGTTAATTCAATTAATTGATGCGATTTTGCTGCATATAATCCTGCCATATAGTTGCCCTTTTTTTCCCCGATTTGCAATTGGCTTTTATTTCGATAATTCCATGGTTCGTCCATGCCGATTGTATCGTGAATAGGAAGATTTTTAATCGATGTATATCGCTCAAACGCTTGCTTTACAATATCTTTTTTTGCTTTTAATTGCGCAGCGTACGTCATATGTTGCAATTGACAGCCACCACATTTTTCATAAATAGCACACGCTGGTTTTATTCGTTCGTTTGATTTCGTTTTAACTCGAACTAATTCTCCTTCTAAAAACTTTGGGTGCTCTTTTGTAATCCGAACAAATACTTCTTCATTTGGTAAAGCTCCCGGAATAAAAATAATTTTCTTTTTATAAAATCCGACGCCTTCCCCGTTGATTCCTAATCGTTTAATTGTTACTAATACGGTTTTTTTACTTTGTTGTTGTTTCATCATATCCACCTTTTACTCGTAGTTTCTATGTTCAGTATACAAAACTTTTCACAAAAAAAGCTACCATCATTATGGTAGCTTTTTCCTTTTTGTTAATTGATCTAAATCACCAAATGTATATCCTTGTTTTTTTAATGATTGAATAACACTTTGCAATGCTTCAGCATTATCTTTTGAAACACTGTGTAAAAGCAATACTGCGCCTGGATGAATTTGTTTCATTATTTTATCATACGCATAATCTGGTCCCCGTTGGACATGTGTTTCCCAATCTTTATAAGCAAGCGACCAAAATACATTCGTATATCCTGCTTCATTCGTAATGGCTAACGTTCGTTCTGAAAACACACCCCTAGGTGCTCGTAAATAAGTGAATTTTTCTTTTCCCGTTAACGCTGTAAATGCTTGTTCTAATTGTTCTAAATCTTCTTTGATTGCTGCATCCGATAATGTTGGATAGTCTGGGTGCTTGTACGAATGACTGCCGACAATGTGTCCTTCTTTTAGCATTTGTTTCACTAATTCAGGCTCTTCTTTTAAATAATGACCGGTAATAAAAAAGGCAGCTGGTACTTTTTCTTTTTTTAATACATGTAAAATGTCTTTCGTATAACCATTTTCATATCCATTATCAAAAGTTAAATAGACGACTTTCTTTTTCCGGTCCCCGATGTAATATCCATTATATTTTTTTAATAATGCTTCGTACTCTGGTTCTGTCGTGACTTTTCCTTCTTCTCGTTTAAAATACCAGTTGTACGATTGATTACTTGCTGCTTTTGCTTCTAATGTAATCCCAATTAAACATAACATGCAAAACATAAGAAACATAATAAGTGCACGTTTCATTACCACACCTCCATTTATAGCGTGGCATAAAACGTGTTTTTTATACGTTATAATGTAGCAATTAATGGTGTTTGTTTTTGTTTGCTAGCTTTTTTCTTGGTACGTAAACGCCACATAATGACACCTGTCACACCTAAAATAGTTGGAATAAATCCACCAATAAAGAATAATACTTGTGTAGATAGTCCACCGAATCTTCCAGTATGAAGCGGGAATAACTATGTTTGATAAACGGATGCAAAGCTTTTATCCTTCGTAGAATCGACTACTTTTATCACCGTTCCTTCATATGGATTCACCCAAACACGTACATTTCCGGTACTTTGTTGCGAAAGATCATATTTGTAAGATAATCGAAATTCTATCGGTTGTTTATCTTCTCGTGGCATACGAATTTGTGTAATGGTTGCTTCTGGATAGTCTTTTGTTAATTGTGTAAATGGTAAAAATGTTTCTTTTTTCGTCTCTATCATTAGTTGTTCTAGCGTTGGACCTTTTCTCGTTTCTAATCCAAGTGGCGTAAATACTTTTTCACCAAATGGGAATAGCGCCCCTGTGATAGCAATCAAAAGTAAAAATGGAATAGAGTAAATCCCTATTAAACGATGCCATTCGTAATTCTTTTTATACGGATGGCTTGCTTGTTGTTTTTGAAAGGAAAATCGTTTCATTTTTCCTTTTGTCCACCATAGCATGATACCTGAAATACTAATAATAAGCAGTGCAACACCGGTATATCCGACAAAGTCCGTTCCTCTTATTGTTTCCGATTGAATAAAAAAAGTATGATGAAAATCTGTAATAAACTGTTAAAATATTCCGGAATCTTTTGTTCCTAAAGTAGAACCTGTACTCGGATCAACATACACATTCATGCGCTCATCTTGATTTAATACGATAAAATTGTATATCCCATTTACACTTCGTTCATCTGGTGTATAAATGCGATGAATCTTCCCTTTTGGATAAGCTGTTTTTACCAATTGTTCTAATTCTTCCACTGCTAGTGCTTCCCTTTACTTGGCGCAAACATCTTACTGTGGAGCGTACGATTGATTTCATTTTCAAACACTAACACACTTCCTGAAATCCTTAATAAACAAATAAAAGCCCCTACTACTAACGATAACCATAAATGAATACTGCGAATAATTGTACGATTTTTTCATAGCGACTCCTTTTTATGAATAATATTGATAATCATCTAAATATGACAAAGTTTTATCAACACTTTTTTAGGATCATAAAAAAAAACTTCGTATCTTTTCGATACGAAGTTTCTCCTCATTGAATCGCCATAGATCCTTCTTCAAAATGACCATTCATCATTGCTTCATCGTCGTAAATATGTTTTTTATACGATAACGTGTTACCAGACACACTTAATTCCGTCATTTCTTGACCAACTGGAAGTTTTTCATGCATCATTTTTAACGTATTGTCGCCAACTTCTATGCTAAAAATATTTCCACCTTTTGTAACGGTTCCGTATGCTTGGCCAACTACGACATAAAGTGTATCATTATTACCCCACTCTACTTCTTTTAACGTAATATTATGAGAATCGGTATTATATAAATCACTTGGAATCGAGTCTTTGTTTAATTCATATTTCGTTAATTTTCCTGTTGCTTTTTCTTTCACAACGAGCGTTCCTTGACCTTCTTCGATTCCATTTTCTCCTTTTCCATCTATTGTCGCTTCATATTTTCCATCCTTTGATGCTTCCCAAGGCATATGGAACGTTACATCATTTTCTGCTACTGAACTAGAAGTAACCGATAACATTACCGCTGACTTTTGTGCTTCTTCCTTCCGCTCTGCTTCTTTTTCTACTGGTGCTTCCGGTTCTTCCGTTTTTTCTTCTTTTTCAACGTCTTCATTTTTTACGTTTTCCGTTTTTTGTTCTGTATTTTTCTTTTCTTCTTCGTTATCTTTCGAACACCCACTTACAATTGCTGTAAATGACAAGAGCAATAAAATGGAAACGAACAGCATCCATCTTTTTTTCATCTGCATACCCTCTCCTTTTTTCTATGATATAAAAGGTTTACCCTATTTTTTAAAAAGAGAACCGTGCCTAAAGAAAGAAAGCGAAGGACCTAGTCCTCCGCCGTTTTATTAAAATACTTTATCTGCAAATTGAGCTAGTTTTTCTAATGACGATTTTTCTACATCTTCATGTAAGCTATTTCCGTGAGAATCCATTGTTACAACTGCTGTAAAGCCTTCTACACGTAAATGCCACATTGCTTCAGGAATACCGAATTCCATTAAGTCTACGCCTTCTACTTCTTTAATACAATCTGCATAATATTGTGCTGCACCACCGATTGCATTTAAGTATACACCGCCATGCTCTTGTAATGCTTTTAAAGTTTTTGGTCCCATACCACCTTTACCGATAACAGCGCGGATACCAAATTTTTTCATGATATCGCCTTGATAAGGTTCTTCACGAATAGATGTTGTTGGTCCTGCAGCTTTTACGTGCCATTTGCCATTTTCGTCTTTTAACATTACGGGACCACAGTGGTAAATGATTTGGCCATTTAAATCGATTGGTGCATCGTTATCCATTAAGTATTTATGGATTGCGTCACGCCCTGTATGCATAGCACCTGAAATTTTTACAACATCCCCCATTTTTAAAGAACGAATTTGTTCTTCTGTAACAGGAGCGCGTAATTCTACTACTTTTTTACCTTCTGTAGCTTGTTGTTGTGCTTCTTCTAATAATTTATTGAAGTCAACGTCTTCCCCTTCTTGGTAGTACCATTCTTTGATTTCACCTGTTTCAGGATCAATCACTACACCTTGACGACGGTATGCCCAACAGTTGTACGCAACAGATACGTAGAAACTTGCTGGAATACGGTGGCCGACGCCGATTTTACAGCCTAATAATGTTGTTTCTCCACCAAATCCCATTGTTCCTATACCTAATTTGTTGGCATTTTCCATTACGTACTCTTCTAATTTATGAAGGTCTTCGTTTGGATTGACATCGTCTAATGGACGGAATAATTGTGCTTTTGCTAAATCATAGCCAGATGTACGATCTCCACCAATTCCAACACCGATGAAACCTGCAGAACAACCTTGGCCTTGTGCTTGGTAAACTGAGTGCATAATACATTTACGAATTCCGTCTAAGTCACGACCAGCACGACCTAATCCTTCAATTTCACATGGTAAGCTGTATTGAATGTTTTTGTTTTCACAGCCACCACCTTTTAGGATTAAACGAACTTCTATGTAATCGTTTTCCCATTGTTCAAACTTAATAACTGGTACACCTTCACCTAGGTTATCTCCGCTATTTTCACCTGTTAAAGAATCTACAGCGTTCGGACGAAGTTTTCCATCTTTTGTCGCTTGAACGATCGCTTCACGAATTACTTTTTTCATTTCGATTTGGTTTGTGCCAACCGGTGTTTTAATCTTAAATGTTGGTAAACCTGTATCCTGACAAATTGGTGATACATTTTCATCTGCCATAATAATATTTTCTGTAATAGTGTCTAAACTCATTGCTGCACGAGTACCGATATTTTCGCGAATTTTTGCTTCACGAATAGCACGGCGAACATCTTTTGGTAGTTTTGTAGATGTTTCAACGATCAGTTGATACATGCTATCACGTAATTGATTTAGATTCATGTTTCATAACCCCTTTTTTCAAAATAGTCAAAAATCCCACTATACTATTATAACGCTTTCTTCTAGGAAGATTAAAGTAAAATTCCATAAAAAAAGAGAATCCTCGTTTATTTCGAAGATTCCCAGTCTTTTTGAAACCGTCTTAATTTTATTTCTACATCTTCTACTACCGCAATCAAACGTTCAATTTCATCAAGGCCCGCTAAATCTGGGTTCATTCCTTCAAGCATCGTATCAATCATTGCTAGTCTTTCTTGTAAATAGTGAATTTGTTTTTCTTTTTCTGATGTCGCTTTTCCCAAGAAGAGCGCTCCCTTCTATAACTAATGTATTTGTATCTTACACGAAAGCTTTTATAAAACGCAATCATTTCGTCACTTTTTCTTTCCGAACGAATGCGGTATCATTATTTTTAGACTACAATTGTTTAAAGGAGTTTTTCATTATGTTAAAACAAACAGAACATCCACAAATGACGCCTTCTTTTGATCCATGGGAGGCGTATGAAGATGTTCGTTCATTTGGAAACATGACACTATCTAATATTGAAGTAACGACGACTTCGCTTTGTAACATGCGCTGCGAACATTGCGCTGTCGGGTACACGTTACAGTCAAAAGACCCAGATCCGCTCCCGCTAGAATTATTAATCAAACGTTTAGATGAAGTAGAACACCTTCGTGCTTTCAGTATTACGGGTGGCGAGCCGATGCTTTCGAAAAAAATGGTGCAAAACTACGTTGTACCGTTATTACAATATGCAAAAAAACGTGGTGCTTCCACACAAATTAATTCTAACTTAACATTAGATTTAGAACGATATGAAGCGATTATCCCGTACTTAGATGTTCTTCATATTTCCTATAATTATGAAAGTGTCGATGATTTTTCGGAAATTGGCTTTGCAATGATGGAAACAAAACCAAGTTTTGCACAACAAGAAGCGTTATATACACGGATGATTGAAAATGCCCAAGCATTATCCAAACGAGGAGTTTTCGTTAGTGCCGAAACGATGTTAAATAAACGAACATTTCCTCATTTAGAAAAGATTCATCAAGCAGTAAAAGACATGGGATGTCGTCGTCATGAAGTGCATCCGATGTATCCAAGTGATTTTGCAAGTGCATTGGAAGTTCTTTCTTTAGAAGAAATACGTCAAGCGATTCATCATTTACTAGACATTCGCGACAAACATACTTGGATGCTCTTCGGTACATTGCCTTTTTATGCATGTAGCACGAAAGAAGAAGACCTTGCGTTATTAAAACGTTTATATACAGCAAAAAATGTAACCGTACGAAATGATCCAGACGGACGTTCGCGGTTAAACTGTAATATCTTTGATGGAAATATTATCGTCACTGACTTTGGCGATATCGAACCGCTCGGAAACATTCACACCACTTCATTCGAAGAAGCATATCGCACTTGGATGCAATCTGATGTGGCCAAACAATTAAGTTGTCATTGCGAAAGCGTCCAATGTCTTGGTCCAAACGTGCTAGTCAAAAACACGTATTATGAAAACGAAAACTTTTTAGCGAAAAAAGCAAAATTTTAATAATCAACCTTTATTAAAAAAAACAGTAGGAGAAATGCGCCTACTGTTTTTTTCATTTTGCTTGATATTGAAAAGATAAGTGATCTTGAACCGGGAATTGTGCGCTAATTCCTTTTTTCGTGACATTTTTTACTTCAATCATTTTTTTGCTTCCTTTTAACACTAAAAAGACTTCCCCGTAAATGACCGTTCCTTTTTCACTAACAGCTGGAATATAGCTAATTAACTGTCCGTATTTTCCTGGAGCTACGTGATAAATTTGTTCTTTCTTCGTTCCTAATCCAATGACAGTTTCACTTGCTAACGGTAACTTCGTTTTCTCAATCCCTTTTTGCAACATCATTTGTTTCACTGCTTCACTATCTGCTACTTTCGACGTTAATCCCCCTTCGACCCGCTGTTGCTTCATTTGTTTGTACGTTAAAATTTGTTCTAATTCCTGTCCACGATTATCAAGCACATTTTCATTCACCACATAATAATTCCAGTTCACCGTTGTATCTTGCGATTGATACGAAAGTGGCCATTCTCCTAAAAAAATTTGTGCTCGGTATCCTACTGCTAATGGCGTTGTTTTTAACACGGATTCATTTAACATTTTAATTAAGCGCGGATTCTCAATCGGAATAGTAGCCGATTCCATCAACTCTTTCGACAAGGCACTAGGCTCAAGCCGTTGTGCTTCCTCAGAAGGATTTGGGTACGTATTTTCTTTTGCAATAGAAACAACCGAATTAGGAATCTCCACACCCTTACCCTTCGCCGCAACCTCCGCCAACGGAAATACAAAAAGAAAAAAAATCAATCCTATTAGTACAGACTTATTAATCATCAACACATCCTTTCCTTCATCATCCATACCAATAGCTTTTCCTTTCACAAAAAAAGTATGTAGGAAAAATAAAAAGTGGAGATGGGCTCGTTTAACGACGGAGCTATAAGGCGAAGACTGGAAGAGACGTCTCTTTGCCTCTGGAGGGCTTTGTCTCATAGCGAAAGGCGTTAGCCCATCGGAACTAGATTATCCAAAAAGTGGAGATGGGCTCGTTTAACGACGGAGCTATAAGGCGAAGACTGGAAGAGGCGTCTCTTTGCCTCTGGAGGGCTTTGTCTTATAGCGGAAGGCGTTAGCCCATCGGAACTAGATTATTCAAAAAGTGGAGATGGGCTCGATTTGGGGCGACAAGTATAAAATGGACGGCGTAATGAGGCGCCTCTGAAATCGAGTGACTTATTACGGCAGACGCTTGCCTATCACAGCTGGATTAAACAAAAAATGCTACTTCAAAAGTAGCATACATATTTCTTATTTTTCTCTTTCTATCAGCTGACATCGTTCATTAAAAAATGTTCGATATCCTAGAATTGTAAATAACAATACCGTTAGAGCGACACTTCCAGAAATGCCAAGCATGATGGCGATTTGGTATTCAATCGAAACGAGCGGATCGACACCAGCTAAAATTTGTCCCGTCATCATCCCTGGTAAAAAAATGATCCCCATGCCGACCATTGAGTTAATAGTTGGTAAAATCGCTGCATCAAATGCTTGATTTACTAATGGTTTTGTTGCTTGCTTCGGTGTTGCACCAAGCATTAATGCTCCTTCTATCATGTGGCGTTTACTTTGCATGCCTTCCACTAACGTATTAACTCCTAATGCGATACCGGTCATAGAATTCCCGATAATCATTCCTCCAATTGGAATAAAATAACGTGGGTCATACCACGGGCTAAAGTGCACGACAATCGTATTAAAATAAACAATACTTAAAATTGTGCCTGCTAACATGGAAATAGCAATCATCTTTTTCGTACTAGAAAGCAGTGGATACTTCGAACGTTTATATATATTACGAATCGCAAATCCTTCCATCATAAAAATAATGAGTAACGTCCATAACGGATGGGGGTGCTTAAAAAGGTACATTAATACATAACCGACCAATAACAATTGAATCGACATTCGAATGGTGCCAATTAAAATTTCTTTTTCCCGATTAATTCCCTTTATTTTTACAATAATATATAACAAGACGATAAATAAATATGCGGTTAGGAGGCGCCAAATAGGAATTTCAACAAGTTCATTCATATGCGTGATCTCCTTTCCGTTTTTCTACTACAAACGTGTAATCCGCAAATGTTTGAGCAATCTGTTTAGAATGGGTCACCATAACGATTGTTTTCTCGTTGTTTTTTGCCCATTTAATAAACGCACCCATAATTTCCAGTGCATTTTCTTCATCTAAGGCAGAAGTCGGTTCATCTAATACATAACAACCGACCCCGTCCATTGCCATTACCCGCGCCCATGCTAATCGTTGCTTTTCACCGCCAGATAATTCTTCTGCTTGCTTATCTAAAGAATATGTGAGCTTCATCATCGCTAACATCACTTTTATTTCTTCTATTGGTGCTTTCGTTTGTCCAGCAAATAATCGTCCCATTTGTACGTTTTCTTCGATTGTCCCTGGAAAAATAACTGGTTGTTGTGGCAACATGACGACTTCGCGACGTAACGCAATAGGGTTCCATTGCTCCAACGGTATTCCTTTATATAAAATCGTTCCCTTGTCACAACAAATTAAATGATTCAACAGACGAAGTAATGTTGATTTCCCACTTCCACTCTCTCCTACAATAACCGTTACTTTCCCTTCTTCTATGTCAAGCGCATCAATATGTAAAATCTGTTTATACACAACATGACGAAGTTCAAACAAAGCAGCCACTTATTTAACCTCAAACGATTCCGTTATTTGAATGGCTTCTTCGACGCTACGTACCATCGGGCAATTTTTAAATGCTAATGCAACAGATTTTTGCGCAATCGTTTCAGATACATTCGCTTCAATCATGAAATGAAGGTGGATGGATACAATCCGATTTTCTTCTTCCTTAAAAACAGGGTTCGCTTGAACCGTAATATCTTCAACCGATATGCGACGTTTTTCTAAAATCTTTTTCAACACACTACCACTACAAACAGAAATACTGGAAACCATCAGTTCAAAAGGAGAATATCCTAATGTAGGTTGTCCAGAAACAGGCAACGCTCCAAAAGAAAACTCTCCAACAAAATGATCCTCTTTCCATTTAAATTCCATTTCACATGCAACTCCTATTCTTCTTTTCTTTAATAACACCTTCACTAATGACCATTTTTTTTATTATAACATTCCCCTTTTCAAAGCAGATGTTTTCATGGCATACTAGGATTTTGAAAGGAGAAATTATTGTGGAAAAATATCGGTTTGCTATCTTAACATTCATTGTGTCTATTTCTGGTTTTTCTCAAGGAATGCTTTTAACCCTTTCATCCATTATGCTTGAGAAAAATGGGGTTTCTCCTTCTTTAAATGGATTGAACGCTTCTAGTTTATATTTAGGGCTATTACTCGCTTCTCCTTTTATGGAAAAACCGTTGCGAAAATTCGGATATAAGCCATTAATTATCGTTGGATTAGCTAGTGTTCTACTCGCTGTTACGATTATGCCATTCTGGCAAGCCTTTTGGGTTTGGTTTGTTCTTCGCTTTATCGTTGGTGTCGGGGATCATATGTTACATTTTTCTACCCAAACATGGATTACATCTACCGCTCCGCGTGGAAAAATGGGAAGAACGTTATCGTTATATGGATTGTCGTTTGGTGCTGGGTTTGCACTCGGACCACTTACGTTAAATTTAACGCCTATTCATGAAGCACTTCCGTTTTTCCTTTCCGGTCTGTTAACCATTTTGGCAGGAATTTTTATGATTCGAATTAAAAATGAATTCCCGGAAGAAACGACCATTCCTGAAGTAGAAAACAATTCCTTACAACGTTTTAAACGAACGATCCAAATTGGTGGAATTGCTCTTTTACCTGGATTTACATATGGATTTTTAGAATCTAGTTTAAATGGTAGTTTTCCTATCTATGCGTTGCGTAATGGATTAAATATTCAACATGTTTCTTTCCTTTTACCAACGTTTGTGGCAGGAAGTTTAATTTCACAAGTTCCACTTGGTATGTTAAGCGATAGATTCGGACGAAAACAAATTTTATCCATTCTTTTATTCGGTGGTACTGCTTCCTTTTTTGCATCCATTTTTGTCACGTCCCCTATTTTATTAGGACTTTGTTTTCTAGTTACTGGTATGCTGGTTGGTTCTTTATTTTCTCTCGGAATTTCGTATATGGTCGATTTATTACCGAAATATTTACTTCCTGCTGGAAATATTTTAGCAGGAATGGCTTTTGGAATCGGAAGTATGTCTGGACCACTTATTAGTGGGACATCCATTGATTTTCTCGGGAAAGGTAGTTTATTTATCGTATTAAGTACGATGCTTTTCATCGTCGCACTTCTGATTACATGTACGAAATCAACAAAACACCACCACTCTTCTACTTCGTAAAAAGAGTGGTGGTGTTTTAACGACGAAACCAGTTCCATAATCGAACGATTCCATAAAAAAACAAAAATACAAAATAGCCAACCATTGTGCCAAGACTGTTTAGTAAAATGTCATCAATATCAAAAATCCGATTAGCGTACATATATTGAAGAAATTCGATGCTAGCGCTAATCAACATACCCGTCCCTACCATTTTAAAAAAAGAACGAAAGGTCGGCACAAAGCAAGGAACCAAAAAACCGAGAGGAAAAAATAACAAAATATTTCCTAAAATATTTTTTATCATTAACCAACTATTTCCGCTATTTAACATTAAATGAATGCTATCAAATAATACAAGATTAAACGACCGACCATACTCATAATAATTGTGAGTAAATAACGTGACATAAAACAAAAACACAAGATACATTGCAAACATTAAAAAAAGAAATCGTTTTATTTTCAAACGAGAAACCGTCGTTACTTTCATGTTTGCCATTTTAATCGTTCACTCTTTCTTTCTCAAAATTAACAACAATGATTCCAAACACGACCAATGCCAACCCTAAAAAGACGTAAAAAGATAAGGCTTCTTTTAATAATACTGCAGATAAAAAAACACCGAAAATAGGAATTAAAAATAAAAACATAGAAACTTTTCCTACTTTGTTATACTTCATGACAAAATTCCATAACACAAAACCAGTAGCCGATAAAAACGCTAAATAAAGAAACATACACATTCCTTTTACCGTTATTACAAACGGCATCCATCCTGCAAACGTCGCACCGACAAGCAATAAACCAATACCACCAAATAACATCTGCACGGTTGTTAGCGTAATAACATTGATTCTACTACTTCCTTCTTTCGCAAGAACATTTCCAATTCCTGCAAATAGCATCGCTAAAAGAAGAAAACTTTCTCCAATCCCAAATGATAATTCAAAGGAGCCTTTCGTTAAATTCACCATCACCACACCTGAAAAACCAATCGTTAGTCCAATGATTTTTCGCTTATCTAATGGATCGTCCCGATATACAAAATGTGCAATAATCATTTGAAAAAAAGTCGTCGTTCCTGCGATAATCGATCCTTGTACACCTGTAGAATAAGCTAGTCCAATATAAAAAAATACATATTGTAAAAAAGTTTGAAATAATCCTATCATCGATAACTCTTTTACATCGGTACGTTTCAGTGACATTTTTCGTTTCATGAATAAAGAAAAGATAAAGATTAAAACAGCGGCTAACACAAATCGATAACCAGCAAACAAAATTTGTTTTCCAGTTTCGTCGGCCGTAATGTGTAATTCTTCATAACTTAATTTTATAAACGGAAAAGCACTACCCCATAAAAAAGTTGCGAGTATTGCTGAAAATATTAGTCCAAACCGACTCGTAAAAAAACGTTCGGCAGTCATCGTAGCTCCCCTTCTTTCTAAAAAACAAACCATCGTTTATTTTATCATGAATTCATGGATGAGAATAGCTTCCTCTTATCTGTTCGCTCTATCTTCACACTTTATATTTTCTCCCTTCCATTCTCAATTAGGATATGTTAAAATGAAATCAATCTAATTTTTAAATTAAAATAATTCTAAATAATAATCACTATCAATTCAATAAAGTATTGAAAAATCAATAGTTTTACATTGATTATAATTATCAATTAAGAGCCCAAAAAAAGAAAGGATGAATCAAATGAGTTGTCCAATTGAGAATACAAATCAACAATTAAAGGAGAAAGAACAGACAAAATCTTCGTTTTGGGAGAAATACGGAGAACTTGTCGCTGCATTAACGAGTGGATTTCTCATATTAATCGCTTGGATTTTATCGCAATTTTCTATTTCGGAAATGGTGACGATTGCGCTTTATATTAGCGCCTTTGTCATTGGTGGGTTTGCTAAAGCAAAAGAAGGAATCGAAGAAACGATTAAAAATAAAGAACCAAACGTCGAATTATTAATGATTTTTGCAGCTATCGGTTCTGGATTAATTGGTTATTGGGCAGAAGGTGCAATTTTAATTTTTATCTTCTCTCTCAGCGGCGCTTTAGAAACATACACGATGAATAAAAGCCATAAAGAAATTGCATCGTTAATGAATTTACAACCGCAAGAGGCATTAAAAATAACCGCTGACGGAGAAAGCGTAGTACCGGTCGAATCACTGCAAGTAGGAGATCTCGTACTGGTTAAACCAGGGGAACGTATCCCAACAGACGGAAAAATTAACAAAGGAACATCCAACTTAGACGAAGCTGCGATTACCGGAGAATCCATTCCTGTATCGAAGCAAGTTGGCGATGAAGTATTTACTGGAACGGTAAACTTACGAAGTTCTATCGTGGTCGAAGTAACGAAAGAAAGTAGCGACTCATTATTCCAAAAAATTATCGATCTCGTTCAAAATGCGCAAAGTGAAAAATCTCCATCGCAACAATTTATTGAACGTTTTGAAGGAAAATACGTAAAAGTAGTACTAGTTGCTGTCTTACTCATGATGTTCTTGCCACACTATTTACTCGGCTGGAGTTGGAATGACACTATTTATCGTGCAATGGTACTTTTAGTTGTTGCCTCTCCTTGTGCACTCGTTGCTTCTATTATGCCTGCAACGTTATCTGCTATCTCGAATGGGGCAAAACGTGGCGTTTTATTTAAAGGTGGCGTACACATCGAGTCCCTCGGACATTTAAATTGCATTGCCTTTGATAAAACAGGAACATTAACAAAAGGAAAACCGGAAGTAACCGACATCGTAGTACGTCCTGATTTAGATAAGAAAACATTTTTAACTATCGTGGCATCTGTTGAAAAACATTCTACTCACCCGCTTGCGCAAGCAATCGTAACCTATGCAAAACAACAACCTAATACGTCTTTTATCGAAATTGATCATATGGAAGACGTTTCGGGTTGGGGAGTAAAAGCAACAGTGGAAAAGAAAGAATGGAAGATCGGGAAAAAGGCATTTGTAGGAGACGAAGCTACAGAAACGTTTGAAAATGGTATCGCTATTCAACTAGCGGAAGAAGGAAAAACGACCGTCTTCGTACAAGATGAAAAAGGAATTGCTGGCGTTTTGGCACTACAAGATACGATTCGTCAAGAAGCCATCGATGCACTAGCACTTCTTCGCCATTACGGCATTCGTACGGTCATGATTACGGGAGATAGCGAAAAAACAGCGCAAGCAATTGCAAAAGAAGCAGGTGTAGATGAATATTTTGCAGAATGTTTACCACAAGATAAAGTAACCATCATTAAACAGCTAAAAGAAAAATACGAAACAGTTGCAATGGTTGGGGACGGAATTAACGATGCTCCTGCACTTGCTACCGCTACGACTGGTGTCGCAATGGGAGAAGGGACAGACGTTGCGCTTGAAACAGCAGACATTGTCTTAATGAAAAATGACTTATCTAAAATTGCATACGCGATTAAATTATCACGAAAAATGAATAAAATTGTAAAACAAAATATTATTTTTTCCTTAACCGTTATTATGTTATTAATCTCTGCAAACTTTTTACAAGCTGTCAACTTACCGCTTGGCGTTATCGGTCATGAAGGAAGTACGATTTTAGTTATTTTAAATGGATTACGTTTATTACGGGAACAAAACTAAAAGCTGCGAGTGCAGCTTTTAGTTTTGTTGTTCAAATGATGCTTTTTTTATACAATAGAAAAAGAAAGACGTCTAAAGGAGGAAATAGTTTGAATAAACAAACGAATTGGACAGCTATTACAATTGTTATTATTGTAGTACTTGCTATCGGTAGCATCTTTTTTATGAAATTATTAAAAAACGATGAAACGAACAAGGAACAAACAACACAAGAACAAACACCGAAACAAAATACGAATAAGCCACTCGATCCAACTATTTTTCAATACGAAGCACAGCCGATGCTTGGAAGTGACACTGCAACGGTGAAAGTAGCAGAGTTTGCAGATTACAAATGCCCTGCTTGTAAATATTTTTCAGAAGAAATTTTCCCCCAGCTAAAAAAAGACTACATTGATACGGGAAAAATTCAATTTTATAGTTATAACCTTGCATTTCTTGCACCCGATTCTTTAACTGCTGCGATGGTTGGAGAAGCTGTTTATAAACAAAACAAAGAAGCGTATTGGACGTACAATGAACTTGTCCTTAAAAATCAACAAAACGAAGCAAAAAACTGGGCAACAACTGACTTTTTATATGACTTAATTGAAAAAAATATGCCAGAAGTTAATATGGAACAATTAAAAAAATCCGTTGAAAATGAAGAAGCAAAAGAAAATGTCATAAAAGATTCCAATATTGCGCAAACACTTGAAATCTCTGGGACTCCTGCTGTTTTTGTAAACGGCATGGAAGTGGAAGAATCCATGAATTACGAAGCAGTAAAACAAACAATTGAAGAAGAGTTGAAGAAATAATGAAGTGGCTTTATTCTGCTTGGATTACTGCAATTGTCGCCATGATTAGCAGTTTATACTTTAGCGAAGTACAAGGTTTCATTCCTTGTGAACTCTGTTGGTACCAACGAATCTTTATGTATCCACTCGTCCTATTATTTATGATAGCAGTATTTAAAAGAGATTTTCATATATATCGCTATGCGTTACCTTTAAGTATCATTGGCGCTCTTTTTTCCATTGTTCATTATTTACAACAAAAAACATCGCTTTTCGAAACATCTATTTTAAAATGCACAAAAGGGGTTCCTTGTTCTGGACAATACATTAATTGGTTTGGATTTATCACGATTCCTTTTTTAGCACTCATGGCATTTAGTTTTATTATTATTTTCATGATTTTATTAAGACAACAAACGAAAAACGAAGCCTTGTCGTAATCGCTAGACAAGGCTTCGTTTTTTCTTACTACTAAGCATAAAGAGAGTGATCATTTTCTTCTACCATTCGTTTTTGACGAATTTCTTTTAATGTTAATGCTCGACCAAATAAATCTTTAAACACGATATGTTGTTTAGAAAATTTCGCTGGGCTATCAATTCCCGCTGCTGCTGCAATATTGTACAATCCTTTTCTCATCGCAATAACATAGTTCGCAACCCGATACTTTTTCTCATCCACCACAAGTGCACGTTGTAATTCTGGATCCGTCGTTGCTACACCAACAGGACATTTATTCGTATGACAATGTTGTGCATTAATACATCCTACTGTAAACATAAATCCACGAGCGATATTAACTAAGTCTGCTCCCATTCCTAATGCCACGGCAACGCGGTCAGGAGTAAATAATTTACCAGAAGCAATAATTTTCACTCGGTCACGTACCCCATATTGACGAAGTGCTTCATCTAACATAAACAAGGCACTTTTAATCGGTAACCCGACGCTATCCGCTAACTCTTGATAGGTTGCTCCTGTTCCACCTTCCCCACCATCTACCGTAATGAAGTCTGGTCCTTTTCCTGTTTCTTTCATGTATTGCGCTAATTCTGCAACAGAATCATAGCTGCCGACAACAATTTTAATACCGACTGGTTTTTCTGCTACTTGTTGCATTTTTGCAATGAACGTAAACATAGAGGCTAAATCATTAAATTCATTAAAACGGTTCGGACTATCGACGGTTTTATACGGTTCTACTCCGCGAATTTCAGCAATATGTTCCGACACTTTTACCCCTTCAATATGACCACCACGAATTTTAGCCCCTTGCCCTAGTTTTAACTCAAATGCTTTAATTTGTTCCATTTCACTTTTTTCTTTTAATTTTTCCCATGAAAAATTCCCCGCTGTATCGCGTACTCCAAAAAGCCCGGGACCGATTTGCATAATGACATCCGTGTTTCCTTTTAAATGATACAGAGATACACCACCTTCCCCTGTATTCATCCATGTACCAGTGGCAATTCCTAATCCTTCTGACAAAGCAGAAATTGCATTTTCACCAAGTGCCCCGTAACTCATTCCACTCATGCCAATTTGTCCGTGCACAACAAAAGGATGTTTTCGATTCGGTCCAATAATGATTGCATCATCTTCTTTTAATAACCATGGTTCTGTTTCCGCATCTACTAAATGTTCTTTTCGCGTTACAATACTTTCCTTATCAATAACATATTTTCTTGTTTTCACTAATTGACTATTATCTACTGCGAGTTCTGTTTTTTGTTTCGGGAACATTGCATTTCGAATGTAGTAGCCTTCTTTATCAAAATCTCGTTTCGAACCGAACGGAATGACATAATTTAAATATTTGGATGGTAACACTACGTTTAAATAATCGACACGTGAATACGGTTTACTTTCTGTATCTGTGTCAAATAAATATTGGCGAAACTCTGGGCCAACAATTTCAAATAAATAACGCACTTTCCCTAGCACAGGGAAATTACGCAAAATGGCATGTTGTTGTTGATTATGGTCTACAAACCATAAGTAAGCAAAAACAATCACAGGCATAATAATTGCTAATAAAATAATAGATAAAATAATTAACATAATCGTTTCTATCGTCACCTTCATCCATCCCCCTTACGATATTCTATCGATGTTGTCTTTTCTCAGGACATCTATTACTTACCTAAAACTTACCTTCACGAAATTGTCACAATTTAACGACACTTTTTTCTTTGTAAGCACTTTCAAAAAAGATAAAACAGGTCTTAATAACTATATTATAACAAACTATCTACCTAAATGTCTTGCATGACAGGATGGAAAAATATTCGATAAATGGGGAGTGAACCTCCACCACTTATCGTTTTTTACTTTTGGTCCCTTATCCGATACGCAATCGGTTTTATTTCTTCCGTTTTAGATATCCATGCCGCAATTTCTGTTAAAGCTTCTTGCACTTGATTCATCGTCCAACCATCGTTTGCTGCCCGTTCCCAGACACCTTGTAAAAAAAGTACTAAATCATTCGGATACGAAATGGCTTCACGCTCTAAGCATTCCATTAAAAATGGGTATGCACCTTTATCTGCTTGTTTTGCAATCCCGCTTACAGAACGAACATTCCATCCTTGTTCATTTCTTGTCAAAATATAATTATCACGATGTTGCCAACGATGGCTAAATACACGAAATTCAAATTGCTTCCCTAACGTTTGGTCTTTTTTTTCGTTCCAACCATCACTTGTTTCTATTTGCTCTATTAATACTTCTAATGATTCTAGATGATCAAAAAAGTCCATCGTATCTGGTGAGTATCCTCTTTTTTGAATGAGTTCATCAGGAAAAGAAAGGTGCGATGGAAACGTATTGTATAAATCATATGCCCATTTTTTTGCTTTTTGAAATGCTGCTTTTTTCTCTTCTTCTGTCGTTGCTTCTTGCTTGATGATATGTAGTTGTTTTTTTAGGTCTTGAATGACTTCTTTCATTTTGCTTCCTCCAACGCTTCTTTTTCTTTTCTTTTTTTCATTAGAAATGCATTTAAAATCCCACCAACAATTAAAATCATACCCGAAATATAAAACCATAACATTAAAACGATGACACCTGCTAAAGAACCGTACGTAGCAGAATAATTGCCAAAATGATTCACAAAATAGGAAAATAAATACGACACTAATAACCAACCAGATGCTGCAAAGAGAGCACCAGTTCCAACATCTTGAAAGTGTAATTTCATATTAGGACTCCATACGTAAATCAGTAAAAAAGCAAAATATAATACACAAAAACTTGCTAACCAACGAATGAGCGTCCAAATTGGTACAAGCGTACTGGAAACGTTTAACGTAACGAAAATAAAATGAGCAATCCAGTCACCGAATACAGGTAACACTAACGCAAGTACGATAATAAAAATCATAATAATCGTTAAAATGATTGCATTTCCTCGCGTTTTAATAAACGTCCGATTTTCTGTTACATCGTACGCTTTATTTAAAGAACGAATAATCGCATTAATCCCGTTCGAAGCAGACCAAATTGTTGCAATAATCGTAATGGATAAGAGCCCACTACGCTTTGTTTCAAAGACAGAGTGTAAATTAGGTTCAATAATTTTCAGTGATTCTTCCGGAGCTACCCCTTCTAACAATGACAACACATCATCGGTTCGAATCGGCAAAAAACCTAACAATGTAACGGTAAACATTAAAAATGGAAATAACGATAAAATTAAATAATAAGAAATCTGTGCAGACAAACTAAAAATATCTTCTTCCATTACTTTTTGAATAAATTCTTTCCCATTTTGATACACTTTCTTGAAAATATCCATCACCTACCCTAGGTGTAATTGCTATACTTCTCTCGTTTCTTTGATTTTATCCATGGTTGATTGCGTCTTCATTTTCACATTTTCAACCAATCCAATGACTTCTGTTACGTCTTCTACGACATTTTCCGCTGTCTCTTTCCATTCCATTGCTTTTTCTTTTATGATAGATGGATTTTCCACAAATACTTTCGCTTTATCCCACGTTTCCTTTACTTCATTCCTTGTTTGGCGATTACATAAACTTATCAATCCACCAATGATACTTCCGACCATCATTCCTTTAACTAAACGTCTCATGTTGCTTCATCCTTCCTTTATAGCTTTTCCCGCATACGAATATCTTCTAAAAGTCCTTGACAACCTTTTTGCACCATCTCATATACCTCTTGAAAATTGCCGGTATAATACGGGTCTGGAACATCCTTTTCATCATATTCATTCGTATAATCAAGTAGTCGCTTAATCATCACATTGTCTTGCTCGTTCCATTGTTTGACATTATGAAAATTGCTTCCATCCATTACTACAATATATTGAAATTTCCTAAAGTCATGTGACTTGATTTGTCGTGCTTTTATTCCAGTAAAATCAATATTATGTTTCTTTAAAATAGATTGTGTTCCGCGGTGTGGCGTCTCTCCGACATGCCAATGTCCCGTTCCTGCAGAATCCACTTGAATTTTTTCTTCTAACCCGTTTTCTTTCACCATTTGACGAAAAACTGCTTCCGCCATTGGAGAACGACAAATATTTCCTAAACAAACAAATAGTACAGAAACCATCGTACCCAATCACTCCTTCAACAAACTATACATCAAATGTAGCATACCTTACTATTTTTGACACCATTAATATTAATCAAACAACGACCCTGTTGTATTTTTTGTTTCACTATTTTTTTGTTATAGAACAACTGCACATAGTTGTGTATAATAGTACTATTGCTATTTTATAAAACTACACCTTTTCTTTTTCATTAACAATGAAACAACCAATCTACTGAACCAAAAAAGAAAGGAGTGGGTATTTTGGACAGTAACAACGTATTGAAAGTTATTAACCATATTAGTGGATGGATTTGGGGTACCCCATTATTGGTGTTACTCGTTGGGACAGGGATCTATTTAACGATTCGATTAGGGCTCTTACAATTTCGCATGCTTCCATATGCGTTAAAATTAGCTTTTACACCAAATAAAAACGAGAAAGGAAAAGGGGATATTTCCCATTTTCAAGCTCTAATGACCGCTCTTGCAGCTACAATCGGTACGGGTAACATCGTTGGCGTTGCAACAGCTGTCATTTTAGGAGGTCCAGGTGCTATCTTTTGGATGTGGATGACTGCTCTCGTTGGAATGGCGACAAAATATGCAGAAGCGGTATTAGCAGTAAAATACCGCGTCCAAGATCCGAAAAACGGTGAAATGAGCGGTGGACCGATGTATTATATCGAAAAAGGGCTAGGTATGAAATGGCTAGGTATGCTTTTTGCTTTCTTTGGAGCAATTGCTGCATTTGGTATCGGAAATACCGTACAAACAAATGCGGTAGCGAATAATGTAAAACAAACATTCGGCATTTCACCTGTCATTACTGGACTCGTGTTAACGATTTTTACTGCTCTCGTTATTTTAGGTGGGATTCGTAATATCGGAAAAGTATCTGCTATTTTCGTTCCTATCATGGCTATCTTTTATGTATTAGGTGGCTGTATTATTATCGCAATGAACCTTGAATTAGTACCTTCTGCATTTGCCCTTATTTTTCAAGATGCCTTTACTGGAAATGCAGTAGCTGGTGGAGCAATCGGAGCTGTAATTAAATACGGGGTTGCTCGTGGATTGTTTTCCAATGAAGCAGGGCTCGGTTCGGCACCGATTGCCGCAGCAGCAGCAAAAACGGATTATCCAAGTAGACAAGGTCTCGTATCGATGACTTCTGTTTTTTTAGATACGATTGTTGTTTGTACCATTACAGGATTAACCTTAATTATTGGGGATATGTATACAGAAAAGGGTGCTAATGCCGGGGCGTTAACGAGTCAAACTTTTGAAATGTTTTTAGGAAAAACCGGCTCCCTAATCGTCACGCTAGGATTAATCTTCTTTGCTTACTCTACTGTTATCGGTTGGAGTTATTACGGAGAAAAATGTGTGACGTATTTATTTAAACGTTGGGCTGTTATTCCGTATCGTATCGCCTTTGTAGCAGCCGTTTTTATCGGAGCTATCGTAAAAGATTTAAATGTTGTCTGGGGCGTTGCAGATATTATGAATGGTTTAATGGCTATCCCGAACTTAATTGCATTACTCGGACTTTCAGGTGTAGTCGTATATGAAACGAAAATATTTTTAAAACAATATGAAAAAGAAAAAGCAATGAAAAAAGCAACTAAAGTTGCATCCTAAAGAAGTATTCTATCAAGAGAACTTTGCTAACTGTTGATGAGAAGAAAATGGGCATGACATGTTAAAGCACAAAAGATGTCATGTCCTTTTTTCTGCTTTCCGCCATAATGTGAAGTATCCCCTTCTTTAACTGCAAACCATTTATGTGCTAGTACACCATAAACAACATGATCTACATAATGATTGTACAGCCATTCTACCTGTCTAATAAAGCCTTCCTTTACAAAATGCAATCTTTCCAGAATACTTCTACTTTTTGTATTCTCTACTGCAACTTGAATCTCTACTTTATGTACGTTTAATACTGTGAAAGTGTAATCCGTCAATGCTTTAGCAACCTTCGTCATAATCCCGTTCCTCTGGTATTCTTCTCCTAACCAATAACCAACATAAGCCGTTTTATTCGACTATTTTATTTCATTATATCCAGCTACTCCAACAATTTCTCCTTTATATAGAATAGCGGTATTCATGCTTTTCTTTTCAATATAACCTGTTAAGGCGAACGCAATAAATTCCTTCGTGTCTTCCACTTTTGTCGTCGTATCCAACCAAGGAAGCCATTCTCGGGAACTACTCCCACCACTTATCACCCTTACGGGTCACTTAAAGTGGGGGCTTCTCGACTTATCGTTGCTTTTTAGTAGCCAACGAAAACTGACCGAGCTATCCCTCTCGTTCCAAGAGTTCTTTTTTCTATGATAACGCTAATAAACATAATCCTTCATGTTTGATGTTGATAGAAGCATTCCAGTCTCTGTCTGCTACAAAACCACAATCACAGTGGAATGTACGCTCAAAAAGAGATAGAGACTTCTTTATCTGCCTACAACATTTTGATGATGGAAACCACTTATCTATTTTGATCAGTTTTTTCCCTTGCTCTTCTAACTTGTATTGGAGAAATGTCGTGAACATGTCCCATGCATGATTCGTAACACTTTTACCGAAATGGAGTGCTTGTGACATTCCTTTCATGTTGAGGTCTTCGATAACCACACAGTCATACAGTTTCACTAATTTGTACGATTCCTTATGTAGAAAGTCCTTTCGTTGGTTCGCAATTTTTTCATGTAGCTTCGCTACTTTTAGACGTTGTTTGTGCCAACGATTAGAGCCTTTCTTTCTGAGTGATAGAATACGCTGTTCCTTCGCTAACTTTTCCAAAGCTTGATGATAGAAACGTGGGTAATTGGCTGTCTTCCCTTTTTCACTATCAACAAATAAGCCATTCATGGAAAAATCTAAGCCCACAACAGCTTTTACTTCTTTTTGTACAGGTTGATGTTCGTATTCGATGAGAATAGAAACATAGTATTTTCCTGTTTTTGTTCGAGAAATCGTACAAGACTTGATGATATGATGCGATGGAATTTCCCGATGTTGCTTCATTTTCACAAGTTTCCATTTTGGTAATTTAATATAGCCATCCAAAAGCATAATGTTTCCATTTACCACGTTGATTGTGTAGAATTGTCTTGCCTTACGGTTTTTGAACTTCAGAAATTCAGTGCGACCAGAGAAGAAGTTTTTGTACGCCTTCTGCAAATTTAGTTGGGCGTTCGCCAATGCAAGACTATCTACTTCTTTGAGCCATGAAAACTCCTCCTTGTACTTAGCAGGAGTAGGGAACTTTCGCTTCTTTGTCGTCCTTGAATTGTTCATACGCTTCCTTTCGTTCAGCTAACATTTTGTTGTAGACGAAACTTATATGCTTTGTTTGCCATATCGAATCACCTCACTTTACACCTTGACTTTCTATATATTTCTTTATCACTTCAATGGATGCATCACCAGTTGTAAGTAAGCAAAAACTCCTTGACCAAAAATACTCTTTCCACAGTTTCTTTTTCACCTGTGGAAAATGCTTTTTGATAAGTCGTGAACTTGCGCTTTTATAAGCGTTGATGAACTTTGACATTTCAGTATTCGGATGTGCTTTGAACAAAATATGCACATAATCCATATCGTGATTCCATTCGACTAAGGAAATATTGTAATTTTCGCCCAATCGAACAAACATATCTTTCGCATAGTCAGATATGGCAACGTCTATCACTTTTCTACGATATTTTACGACCAGAACAAGATGATAATACAATAGGAATACTGAGTGATTATTATTGTCTAATTTCATTAATAAAACATCCTTTCTATTATCTAAGACTGATTATATCATAGTACAAAAAAAGGAAACAACTTTAGGCTGCGCCTAACCGAAGTTCATCTCCCACTTTCACTGGTGTTGCCGCACCTTCACGTTTAGAAGTGGGAGACTTCTTTCGCAGGGAAGTTAAATAAGCTCTTGATTGATTCGTTAATTCAAATATCCTTTCTGCATCTCTTAATTCTATTAGTTTTAGGGACAAATCATCATCTACTTTAGACAGAAACATGTCAAACACTCCAATCTTTCATTTTTTCATATTCGCAGTTTGAATAAAAAAAGAATCTTGTTAAAAAACAAGATTCTTTTTAGCCTAAATAAGCAATTGCTTCTATTTCTACTTTTGCATCTTTCGGTAAGCGTGCTACTTGAACACAACTACGCGTTGGTGCAATTTCCCCGAAATAAGTCGCATATACTTCGTTCATTTTATCAAAATCCGCTAAATCTTGTAAAAAAACAACAGTCTTTACGACTTGGTCCATCGTTGCACCTGCTTGTTCTAAAATAGCTTTTACGTTGTTTAACGATTGTTTTGTTTGTTCTTCAATTGTACTTGCCATTTCTCCCGTTTCTGGGTGTAATGGAATTTGACCAGACGTATACACAAAAGGTCCTACTACTAATCCTTGTGAATATGGACCAATCGCACCTGGTGCATTTGTTGTTTTGACTACTTGTTTTGACATTATGTATCACCCCTTTTATGATTTTATCACAAATCTAGTCATTATTCAGACTATTTTGGAAATAATCTTTCCTTTATTCATAGACTACGAGTGATTGCTTTGAGTTTATTGCATCCACCATTTCTACTGGTATCTCTTCTACCTCTTCATCTAATACAACTTCCCCATTTTTTAAAGCAATGATTCGCTGCACATATTTCTTGGCTATCTCAAACGTATCGATATCTACGATAATCGTCACATTATATTGTTTATTTACTTTTGACAGATAATCCATGCAACTTTTCCATCCGTTTGTATCAAAAAAACAGGTAGGATTATCCATTAATACCACGTTTGTTCCTGCGGTTAAAGCAATAGAAAGCTCCATTCGTTTTTGTTTTCGTACCAATTCATCAACTTTCATATAAACAGGTGAAACAAATTTTGACGGTTGTTGCTCTATGTATTCTTTTACAAATGGTGGACCTTCAAATATTTTTTTTATTTTTATATACCATTTATTTTTTTATTGCAAACGATGGACTTTCCATCCATCATAATATCTCCTTCTCATAAAGAAGCAAGGCCTGCTAAAACTTGAAGAAACAATGATTTTCCACTTATCGGAGTTCCGTACATATTTTCAAAAAGACAGACGCCATTCTTTTCTTGTTGCGTCACATTTTTTAGAACAATCATTTTTTTACCTCTGCTCTTTGCGACTCTTCCTTTACGCTATGCATGCATCTCCGAAAATACACGTTACGTCTCTTCATCTTTTTGTTTGCTACGCAAGATTGAAATTCTATTACATATGTCTTACTTTTTACTATAATAAGGTATTTTGTCGCATTTGTTAAGATAATATAAAGGTACAGTAAATTTTTTGAATTTTACCTTATTGCGAAAAACGGATAAAATTGCTATATTGCAAACAAAGACTTCTGGAAAGCGAGTGGCTCCCATTGACAAAAAAAGAAATTGTTATTTTACAAACAAGTGATATTCATGGTGTTATTTTTCCATATCATTATGCTGATTTAACAGAACGGGATTGGGGTTTAGGAAAAATTGCAACGCTTATCGAACAACAACGGCGTAATCATGAGCATGTGTTATTAATTGATAACGGGGATGTTTCGCAAGGAACTCCGTTAATGTACCATCATGTCAAACAAAAAACATGCTCACAACATCCCATTGTGAAAACAATGAATGCATTAAACTATGATGCTTGTATTTTAGGGAATCATGAATTTAATTATGGGATGAACGTTCTTCATGAAATGGAGCATGAAGCTCATTTTCCTTTTCTTTCTTGTAATATTTTAAACAAAGAAACAAGTGAACCTTATTTCGGAAAACCTTATATAATCAAACAAATAGCAGACATAAAAGTGTGTATTTTAGGAGCAACTACCCATTTTATTCCGAACTGGGAAAACCCAAAGCATATTGAAGCATTATCTTTTAAAAATGCAAAAAAAGCATTAGAAGAATGGGTGGACTTCATTCACCATCATGAACAGCCAGACGTGATGATTGTTTCTTATCATGGCGGATTTGAAGCTTCCTTAGATGATTATGAACCAGAAGAAGAATGTAACGGAGAAAATCAAGGAATAGAAATTTGCCGTTCTATTTTCGGAATTGACGTATTGTTAACGGGACATCAACATCGAAAAATTGCCGGGAAAATAGTGAATGGGGTCATCGTTGTGCAACCTGGAAGTAAAGGAGAGCAATTAGGAAAAGTAACGATTGAACTCACAAAACAACAAAATCAATGGATTATTACGAATAAACAAAGTGAACTTCTTAGTGTCGAAAATGTCCAAGCTTCTGCATCCCTTTTATCGCTTGTACAAAAAGAAGAAAATGATACACAAAAATGGCTTGATACGCCAATTGGCAACGTACAAGGTTCGATGCGGATTGACCACCCATTTCAAACTCGTTTAAAAGAACACCCATTCATTGAATTTATTAACCGTGTGCAAATGGAAGTAGCAGAGGTCGACATTTCCTGTACCGCCCTATTTGATAATGAAGCAAAAGGACTCTCTAATCACGTGACAATGCGTGAAATTGTATCCAATTATATTTATCCAAACTCATTAAAAGTAGTATCAATCAGTGGTTCCATTATGAGAGCAGCCTTAGAACGGAGCGCTTCTTATTTTACGGATAAAAATGGGCAAATAAAAGTAAGCAATGAATTTTTATATCCTAAACCGCAACACTACAACTATGACATGTGGGAAGGGGTTGATTATGTCATTGACGTGACGAAACCAGTAGGGCAACGAATTACGTCTCTTATGTATAAAGGAAAACCAGTGGAAATGAATCAACACTATAAAGTCGTTATGAATAATTACCGAGCAGTCGGTGGTGGAAGTTATTTTATGTTCCATTATGCAACACCTATTCGAGATATCCCAATCGACATGACGGAATTAATTGCAAATTATTTTGAAAAACACCCAGATGTCCAAGCAACAACGAATCAAAACTGGAAAGTAATCACTGGCTTACGGACTAAAGAAAATAGTCAAAAATAAGACATTATTCTTCCATTCCTATGAATCATTGACACCTTTTTTTGTTATCATCCGTATATTCGGGTATAGGTTAGTAGGAGGGATTTTTTATGAAAAAATTATATCGTTCAGAAGAAAATCGAATGTTAGCAGGGATTTGTGGTGGATTAGGTGATTATTTAAATATCGACCCTACGATTCTTCGAATTGCCTTAGTTGCTTTGATGTTTGCTACTGGCTTTCTCCCTATTTTACTAGCATATGTGCTTGGTGTAGCGATTGTGCCAACAAAAAGTGAAATAAAATAAGCAAGGGGAATACCCCCCTTGCTTATTTTTTATCGATTGTCGGTAAGTCATTTGTATCGACTTTTTCCGCTTCTTTTTTAATATTTTTTTGTTTATCTGATTCACTAATAATCGCAGATTTGTACATTTTATTTAACCGTTCAGCCACGCGTCCATAAATCGTATCTTTTTCAAAAATACCTTCTTGGACTTTTTCCGCACCTGCTTTTAAACCTGTTAAAATTTCAATACCTTCCGATACATTTTTCACAGAATAAATGTGAAAAAGTCCTTGTTTTACTGCTTCTATGACGTCATCATTTAACATTAAATTACGGATATTTTGATGCGGAATAATAACACCTTGTTCTCCCGTTAATCCTTTTTGTTTACAAACATAAAAATAGCCTTCGATTTTTTCATTTACTCCGCCAATTGGTTGAATTTCACCCCATTGGTTAACACTCCCGGTAACTGCAATTCCTTGACGAATTGGCGCTTTTGCAAGGGAAGATAATAAGACATACAATTCCGTACTTGAAGCACTGTCACCATCTACCATGTTATATGTTTGTTCAAATGTAATACTTGCAGATAAAGGCAATGGTTTGTTTTGTGCAAATGTTCCCGATAAATAACCACTTAAAATCATTAGCCCTTTGGAATGAATTTCTCCACTCAATGCTGTTTCCCGCTCAATATTAATAATCCCGCGTGGACCAACATATGTTTGAGCCGTAATTCTACTTGGGACACCAAAGGCATAATCAAATCCACCAACGACTGCTAAGCCGTTAATTTGCCCCACTCTTTCACCAATTGTATCCACCATAATACTACCGTCCGCAATCATTTCACGAATTTTTTCGTCTATCCGATTCGAGCGATGGCGTTGTTCTTGCAATGCTTTTGAAATATGCTCTTTATCCACATAAGGAGCATTTTCCTTTTGCGCCCAATAACTGGATTCCACTAATACTTTCGTAATCTCTTGAAATCTTGTAGAAAGTTTCCGTTGATCCGATACAAGACGGGTACTATAATCTACAATTTGGGCTAACGCACGGCGATGGAATGGTAAAAGATTTTGTTGTTCGGAATAATTTTTTACGAAAGAAGCCATTTTCTGATAGTGTTCTTTATTCCGTTCCATTTCGATATCAAATTCTACTTTTACTTTAAATAATTTATGGAAATCTTCATCCCACATCGATAACGCATTGTATAAATGCGGAGGACCGATTAAAATAACTTTTGTATTAAATGGAATTGGTTCTGGTTTTAATCCTGTCGTTGCAATCGCACTGCGATCTTCTATCATGCTCTCTATTTGAATTACTCCTGTTTTTAATGCACGTTTTAACACATCCCATGCATATGGATTTCGTAAAAGTTCCATTGCTTGAATAATTAAATAACCGCCATTCGATTGATGAAAAGCACCTGGCTTAATGTGCGTAAAATCAGTTACCCAGTTACCTAGCGTTCCTTTATACTCAATTTTTCCTAGTAAGTTATTATAAATAGGATTCGCTTCATACATGACGGGTGCTCCTTCTTGTTTTCGATGATCGACTAATACGTTTACTTCATACCGTTTTAAATCATCGGTCGATTTTGTCGCAAGAAGTGCTAATAAATTCGGCGCATCCTCTTCTTTTTTAAGAAACAAATCATAATGTAAAATGACGTCTTTTTTGTAATCTTGTAAGTATTGAATCACTTTTTGTTCGGATTCATATTTTAAAAGAAGTGGTTCAAATAAGTGATTAACCGAATACTCTGCCGTCTCTTTTTGGAATTGGTCAAACGTTTTTTTCGCTTCGCGTTCAATTTTTTGTATTTCGCGAATCGTTTTTTCCACTTCTTTTTCGATATCTTTGCCACGTTGCTTTAATGTTTCCTTTATTTTTTCTGGTAGTGCTTGGTATTCTTGTTGACTTAAAGGACGTCCTCCTAATTGTAATGGATACGAGTTAATCCCAGCAGGTGTTCTTTCAATCATAAAATTTTTATCACGGGCAAAGTTTTCTAGATTGGTCCATAATTCTTCTGATTCTTCTTCATATTGTTTTAAAATTTCCCGACGTTTATGTTCATACTCATCCCCAGTGAACACACGACGAACTTCCCGCTCAATATCTTTCAATAAATTTGTTACTTCTTCTTGAAAAATATGACCTTCCCCCGCTTTTAACGGAATCGCTAAAGGACGGTCTGGATTGTCAAAATTATATACATAACACCAATCACTTGGAATCGATTCTGTTTTTGCTAAATGATTGATTTTATTCATTGTAAATGTTGTTCTACCTGTTCCAGATGGCCCTACGACAAATAAATTATAGCCTTCTTGACGAACAGCAAGCCCAAAGTCCATCGCTGCTACCGCTCGTTGTTGGCCGATAATTTCCTCATGTGTTTCTGTAAAGTCTTTTGTTGTTTCAAATGGAAATTCATTTTCTTCACAAATAGTTCGTAACATTTCTACTGATAATGCTCGTTTCATTAAGATATCATCCGTCATCGTACATATCCCCCTTGAATACCTTCCAATTCCATCGTAAACAACCTTACTTGAGATAGAAGATTCAAATTGTAGTATTTCTCTCATTTCCCTTTTCTCTTCTCCTTCAAACAAATCTATTTGTGTTTTGGGAGATATTTAAAGCAATCGTGCCCTGAACTCTGTTTTACTACTACGCTCGGGATTTGTCGTGATTTAAATCCAAAAGCCCGACAACCTTTCGGATTAAATCGATCCCACGTAACGAAATAATATTGACATTTTATGCAATTAATTCGTTGTTGCATGGATCTCTTCCTTTATTTTTTCTTCATTGTACATCTCTTATTGTAACAAATATAGTAGATAGGTTGATAACTTAATACAATTTGTTACAGTATCTAAATGGAATATGAAATAATGAATGCACTTTTTACTATTTACAATATTTCGATAGGTATAATGAAAGAAATAAGAACTTTGTATGAATTTGTCGAATTCTTCATACAAACATATCGACTTTTTAGGGAAATATAGTATAGTATTATGTATTAAGCTCATACTACTAAAAAGAATATAGAGAAAACAAGGAGTGAAATTCATTTTGTCTAGCGTTTTAATTGTTGATGAAGGCAAGTTTTCACGCTTATCCCTTTCTCACATCTTAACGAGAGCGGGATATCATATTGTCGGAGAAGCAAACACTGGCACAGATGCACTCGATGTTTACAAAAAAACACATCCAAACATAGTCATGATTCATTCTAATCTTGAAAGCATTCGATTAATCAAAGAGTACGATCCAGATGCAAACGTCATTATGTATCAAAAAGAAGGACAAGAACATTTAATGATGAAAGGTTTTTCACTTGGTGTGAAAGATTTTGTAATGAAACCTTTTTCTAATGAAGAAGTGATTGAAACCGTACAAAAATTTGTCCAATAAAAAATTCCCTTATTCTTCGCAGTTGCCCCGCGAGGAATGAGGGAATTTTCTTTACTCAAAAATAGAATGTAGTTCCGCATGCAAATCATGAAAAATAGAAGGAGCACTTGCTAACACAGAAAATCCTGTTGCTAACGCTTTTTCTTGATACTGTCCCCCTGCTTCTTTTACGATTAATGCACCTGCTGCAATATCCCATATTTTTAATTTCATTTCCCAATAGCCATCTAACGTTCCTTTTGCCACATAACATAAATCTAATGCAGCACTTCCGGCTCTACGAATCCCTTGTACTCGCTTCATCATGTGAGTGAAATGATCCACGTTATTATCCACTGCGGTTGCCCGGTCATAAGGAAAACCTGTTGCTAATAATGATTTTTTTACATCTTTTGGAGCGGATACTTGAAGTTTTTGTTCGTTAACGTAAGCTCCTTCTCCTTTTATCGAATGAAAACATTCATTCAACTTTGGTGCATACACGACACCAAGCACCGTTTCTCCTTTATATTGCAAGGCAATAGAAATTGCAAAAAACGGAAAACCGTGTGCATAGTTCGTCGTTCCATCAATCGGATCGATAATCCAAACATAATCAGACACTTGTTGATTTTTACCTGTTTCTTCTGTTATACATGTGTGCGTTGGGTACGTCGATTGAATTTTTTCTAACAAAAAAGATTCCGTCCAAAGATCCATATCTGTCACTAAATCAATATCCGATGATTTTTCTTCTATCTTTAATGGTCCATTTACCTTCTCTAACAAAACAACACCAGCTTCTCGCACCCATGCCAACACATTTTCTCGTATCGCGAATAGATTCTCCATTTTATCGCTCACCTTTCTATTATTTGGTATATTTTTCTCCCTTTTTGTTCATACTAACAATAAGAAAGTAGAATAACAATGGAGGAGAGTAAAAAATGAATAAAACAGAATTAATTCATCAAGTAACCGAACAAGTTCACTTATCTAAAAAAGATGTGACAGAAGTAGTCGATGCAGTTCTTCAAACGATTACAGAAGCGTTACGTAACGGAGAAACGATTCAACTTGTCGGGTTTGGTAGTTTTGAAGTTCGTTCTCGAGCGGCACGAAAAGGACGTAATCCAAAAACTGGTGAAGTTATTCAAATCGAAGCAAGTAAAGTCCCAGCTTTTAAGCCTGGGAAACTATTAAAAGAAGTCGTAAAAGCATAACGAATGCCCCCTTTTGAAACAGGGGGCATATTTTATCTTTTTACAGGTTCGTTTGAATTTTCCGTTAAAATAGACGTACAGTTCGGACAACGCGTTGCTTTTATGGAGATTTCAGAATAACAATGCGGACATTCTTTCGTTGTCGGTGCTGCTTTTGGTTCTTCTTTTTTTAAATGGTTCACTTGTTTAATTACAATAAAAATACAAAGCGCGATAATTAGAAAGTTCACAATCGTATTAATAAATTGCCCATAATTAATCGTTGCTGCTCCTGCTTTTTTCGCTTCTGCAAGCGTATTGTAATGTTCTCCCGATAACGTAATAAATAAGTTTGTAAAATCTACTTTTCCTAGTAATAATCCTATTGGCGGCATGATAATGTCTTCTACTAAGGAATTGACGATTTTTCCAAATGCCGCTCCAATAATGACCCCGACCGCCAAATCAATGACATTTCCGCGGGTTATAAACTCTTTGAACTCTTTCCACATCTTTATGTTCATCCTTTCGTTTCTATCTCTATTATTTCGTTTCCACTTTTTCTCTCGTAAAAAACATGTTGATATTTTCCTCTTGTCCATCCTAGTTACTAAACTTTCCAAGTGTTACGATTACTCGTATAATAAAGGGAAGTACATATCGATTTGTTTTAAATAGGAGGAAACGAATGATTAAAGCGATGATTTTAGACTTTGACGGTTTAATTATTGATACAGAATCGACTTGGTATCGTGCTTTTTATGATGTACTATCGTCTTACGATATTCCTTTTACCGAGTCGGAGTTTTCACAATTTATCGGAGCACATGAACATCACTTTTTTCAATATTTACACAAAAAAGTTGGCCATCTCGTTGATGATGAACGAATCAAAATGGAAGCATATGAAAAGCACCGAGAATTAATGAAAACACAGCCACTGCGCGATGGTGTACTAGATTATTTGCAAGAAGCAAAAGAAGATGGCTTAAAAATTGGACTAGCTACAAGCTCTTCGATTGATTGGGTTTCGAACTTTTTACAACCGTTTCAAATTGATCATTACTTTGAAGTCATGATGACGAGAGAAAATGTGACCAACATTAAACCACATCCAGATTTGTATGTAAAAGCTGTCAAACGTCTTGGGGTACATCCAACGGAAGCAATCGCTTTTGAAGATTCCGTAAACGGAGCAAAAGCAGCTAAAAATGCTGGTGTTAAATGCGTCATCGTTCCAAACGAAACAACGAAACATTTAACATTCCCGCCTGTTGATCTACGGATAAATAGCATGAAAGACTTATCACTGAAAGAAGTAATCGCCAAGGTAAACTAACCTTGGCGATTCCCCCTCATTAACGAGCTGTAAGCCCCCTAATAATAAAAGACTTTTGATTAAAATTGCTTAATAAACTCTTTTACAGTTGGCATTAGTTCTGCATCTGTCATCAAATAGTTTAATCCATTTTCATTATTTAAGAGAGGTACTAATTTTTCTTCATATCCTTTATGCATCGGTATGACATGTATTGGAATATGATGTTTCTTCGCTAATCGCTTCACTTCTTCTATTTTGTCATCTGAAGCAAGGCTAGACGAATATAAATAGATGATTTGCGCTACCCCTTTGGATACGGCAAACGAATTATATTCTTCCGCTGTTAACATCGGACCAATCACCAAATTTCGTTCTTCTCGAATGAAAGGCCCTTGTGTAAGAGTGATATTTTCAAATTCCGTTCCACGTGTCATTGAACCGTAAAAAACCCCAGTAGTCATTTGTGCCAAACGGTTCATTGTTTCTGGATTGTTGACAATAAAATACGTTAATTGTTTGGCTTCTTTTACTGCTTGTACTTGCTTATATAAAGAAAGGTTGGACTCATCTTCCATCGTTACATACGATTCTATTCCCACATTGGCAAGCGTCGCTTTATCTCGTTCCGTTGGTGCATACCCAATAATCACCTTTTCGCCTATTTTTCGATAATCTCCACTTTCAAGCGTTAAATAGTTTGCACGTTGCAATGTTTTTCCCCAACTTAAGTACGCTTCTATTGATTCGTTTTCCTTCGGATTAAAAAATCCATGAATAAACACTTTATGATCGAGTGATTGGACATAATCTGCTACTTGTTTGATTTCCTCTAATGTTGGTTCCTTACTAAGAGGTATTGGAGTAAACGTCATATTCATTTCAGCAGTCACTTGTTTTTCTTTTTCAATCCAATCAGCATGGTCTTCTCGTAATAACGACACCACTTCTTTTACTTCCGCCCGTTTAATACGAGTAAACCATTCTTCATCGGTTGGATATGGGCCGACTAAAACTGTTTGGTTATTAAAGTGATATAAATTACCACGTTCAAACGTCGTTGGTTGTAAGAAAAGGATTTTATATGATTGATCTAATTCTTGGTTAATGACTTGTTTGATTACATCTACTCGGTGACGACCTAAATAACAATGAACATAATATTTTTTATCATCTTGTTTAATCATTTTTTTCACTTCGTCAATCGACTTACTGTTATCACCTACCCAAGGTAACATCGGTAAGGAATGAAGGGTGATACCTGCTTCACTAGCATTCTTTTTTTCTTTTTCTAAAAGGGGTTGTTCAATTGGCAACGTCGGATTTAATAATGTAATCACCCCGTCGTATCCTTCTTCTTTTAATCGTGCCAACTCTTCTTTTTCTGGATATGGTCCAAATGTGAACCGTTCTCCTTCTTCCACTGTTCCTTGCGATTGTTGAATTAATCCAGAACCAGTATGTAAAAAGTAATAAAGACCGGCACCACAAAGAAGAATAGAACTAAGTAAAAAAACAGTTCCGAGCTTCCAGCGTCTCTTTTGGAGCACAAATTTGTAATATAAAAAAGAAACGAAAAATCCGAAAATAACCCAGCCAAATACGTAATACTTCATCGTTTGATCGATTCGATATTGAGACCAATGACGATCTGTATACCATTGTTCAATCGGGACAACAGCAAGTAAAAGAAAAAAGATTCCTCCCCCAACACCAAATGTACTTAAAAGGAAAAACCACATGAAGAATGTTAGCCAGCGACGCTCTTTTTTTTGTTCTTTCAACCGAGTCACCCCTCTTTCTGTTCCTTTATATCATCTAAAATTTCCTTCATAAGCGGTACGTAAGACCGCCAATAAAAGGCGGAATCGTCATTAGCAAATACCCAAAACAATAACGGGGACCCTTGCCATTTAGCAAATGCTTGTTTTGGAAAGTCAGCGTAATCTCCCGCAAAGTAATATGTGTTATTTTCGTTATGATGAATGACAGCCGGGAATGTTGTTGGAATATTTGCGTCCTTTAACTCTTTTTTTCCTTCTTTCGTTAATAGTAATTTATACTCCGCTTCTACAACACTTCCGTTGATTGGTTTTACAACATCAAACCAATACATATACTTAGAAGCGCTCACGTTTTTATATTGTTTTTCCCCATCGTTTGTTAATTCAAATGAGACAAATCCGTCACTTTCACTTTCATCTAACACAACGACTTTATCGGAAATATGGACAAATGCAATACCTGAACCGTCAAACTTCCATTTTTTCTTGTACTGCGATTCGTAATTGCGTATTAACCATGGAGGGATTTCGTCACTATTTAAATTTGCAAAATAGCGCCCCGTCCAACCGCTCCATTCAATATTTAAATTTTGTTGCATCACGTCTCGTGCAATTCTATCTGTTGGCGTTGCAAAGGAATTAAACTCAGCAATCAAAGTCGTTTGTTTTTCCTTACTATCCATGACCGCATTCCATTCTAATAAGTCCATTCCACCATAAATATGCTTCGACCGTTCCCCGTCCGGTTTTTCTTGCAAATCATTGCTATAAACGCCATATGTATCGGCAATGTAAATAAGATCTAGCGGCTGTTTTGCTTGATAGGGAGGAAGTGGCTTTTGATCGTACGGATCATATCCAAAATAGTCACGACCAATATCATATAATTCCCCGTCTGATTTCACGATTTTTTCATTTTTCAAAATCCAAAACAACCCGCTATGTTCCCGGTAATCTTTTTTCGGAACCGTTTTATCGACAACTGCAATCTCTATCGGTATTACTGGTTTCAACAGCCAATAAAGATGCGGGGAAAATAACAAAAGTATTAATAAAAATGGCCAAATAAGACGCTTCATCCACCATGCCTCCTTTCATTCATTTATTCTTTTATCTCAGCATCTTGAAATATTTCTTTCATTTTGTCATACGAAGGTTTTAACCGTTCCGTATAGCTCACTTTATTCCACGTTTTCCATGTGAAAGGTGTGCTTTCTGCTAGATTAATTTGATTCCTTTTCATTTCTGGATATGTTTCTATCATGCGATTTTTCTTTGTAATAGCATACGCTACCTGGATGCCATCGATTTTTTCTCGACTCTCTAAACCTTCTTTATACAAATTTCCTAACACTACTTTTTGACTTGGGTCCGCCACGTTTAATAACGACCAAGGCAAACGAATTTCAACCGTTTTACGGTTTTTCGAAATCATCACATCCAGTAAAATATCCAGAGGACCGTTTATCTTTTTTTCTTGTTCTGCTTGTAATCGACCAGTTTCCGCATACTCAAAGTCCAAATTCAAAGCCCGATTTGGTTCGGTTAACGCTTCCCGTAACGGAACAAAAGTGCCACTATTTTTTTTTGGAAGAGAAGAAAGGGGGAAATATTGTTTTTCCACTCCATATCGATACGTAAAAGGATCATAATATTCATCCACGAAAAGCCGCATCGATTGTTCATTTTTAATCGTTAACACAAAATCAATACCAGTTGAAAACGTTAGTTGCTCCCATTCTGTATTACCACTTTTTTTCGTCGTATTCATAAATAACGTTGTTTCTTTAACATCGAAATCATCAGCATAAACTAACTGAACATACAAGTAACGAGCATCTGATGTCATGTTAACCGTTTGTAAAAATGCATCGGGTGTATCCGCAATTGTTACAACAGACGAATCTTTCCAATCCGGGCGAAATTGTTTTCCATTCTTTTGTAGCTCAAACGTTAATAATCCATAATGTTCTTCACTCGATTGCACATTCGACCAAAATGGTCTTCTATCTGGATCGTCTACTTTTCTCGTATTCCACGTATGTTTAAACCATTCATCTTGCCAAGCAAACAATACACCACCCGCGAAATGTTCCGATACAATATCCTGGTACATTTGCGCATTTATTTTTCCTTGCCTTTCTTCTGATAGTTTTCCTTGATGCATGCCATGCACATTTTCATGAGCCCTTCCCCTGGATGAGGGCACACCAAATTCCCCAATCACAATCGGGCGGTTTATTTCTTTTTTTAATTCATGTAAATACCCCGCAAAATTATCTTTTTTCCCTGCTTCATTTCTATAATTCACATATTTTTTTTCTACATTTAAAAAGTCTGGATAATACGGATACACGTGAAAGGTCGTAAAAATACCAGCAGAAAACTTTTCTGTTGCCACAATCGCCATATCCTCTATCGAAGCAGCATCTTTTTTTTCTTTATGCGAAAAAGGATCCGTCGGTACCCAATTAATAAAGCTCACCGGATGCATCATTTTATATTGTTCTGCTTCGTAGCGAACTATGTTATCTAATTGTCGGGCGATAGACACTTCAAATGGTCGTGCCTTTTTTGTTTCTACATACATCCCTTTATACTCTTTTACCTGTCTATTTTGTTCATTTGTTTCTCTTACTACTTCTTCTGGCCACTCAATGCCAACGACATATCCTAATACATACTTAGAAACATCTGCTTCATAGGCTTCTCCGCGAAATAAATAGTTATTTTGATAGTTTCCATGTACAATATCTACCGCTTCTTTAACAGAAGACTGAAAAGAATCTACTATCTCTTCATGAAGCATATTCTTTTTTTCTTCTAGCAAACTATCATCAATCCAAACGCCTTGAAAAATATATAATGGTTGTTTGGCCGTTTCATTATATGCTTGTAACGCTTCATAAAACGCTGGGGGATGCGGCGTATAAATTCGGATCACATTTGCGTTCATCTCTCCTATTTGTTCTAGCCAACGTTTATATTGTTGTTTCGTAATATTTCCATCACGAGGAAATCCCCCTGGCGCCGTCACGCCTAGATTCACACCTTTTACAAGTATATTTTCAAAACGTTCGTCTCTATATATTTGTAAATACTCTTCCCCTACTTGTGCATATCGTAAAACGTCTGTTCCATTGGATTCCTTATCTTTGTGTTGTCCCAAAAATAAAATCCCTCCAACACATAAACAAACAATGAGTAACGTACTTAACACTAACCTTTTATTCTGTTTTTGCTTCATCCACTGGAAACTCCTTTATGCTTCATTTCACCCCACGTACGTTTTTTCAACACTAATTGAAAGAAACTTTCTACCCGAAAAAACGTCGTTAACGGACGGTACCAAAAGGACTCAAACATACTCGCAAAAAATAATCGATACAAATCCCCGATATTTTCATAGCGACGAAAGCTCCACTCTTCTAGTAAAATCGCTAACATCGATAATAGAGAACCTAATAATAAAATAAAGATAAAGAGGATCAGTGAATATTGAATATACACCCCCCCTAAAAATGGTCCTAAAATAATAATGATATATCCGATCATTTCAACAATTGGTCCAAGTAACTCAATAAAAAAATAATAAGGAAAACTAATTAATCCTATTTTCCCATACTTCGGATTTAAAAACATTTTTTTATTGTACCAAAGGCTTTCCATTAATCCACGATGCCAACGATTTCTTTGTTTCCGTAAAATAAACACCGATTCTGGTGCTTCTGTCCAACAAACAGGTTCAGGGATATAGACAATTTTTTTCTTTAATTTTTCATCTCGCACATATCGATGCAGCCGAACGACTAAGTCCATATCTTCCCCAATTGTATTGGTTCGGTACCCACCAATTCTCATACAATATTCTTTGGAAAACACACCAAATGCACCAGAAACAATTAATAATAAGTTTTTCGAACCGAACCCGATTCGACCAAATAAAAAGTCTCGCAAATATTCGATGACCTGATGAACGACAAGTAACTTCGAACTTAATCCTACTTTTTTTAATTCCCCACGTTCAATCTCACAATTGTTTGCAATTCGGATACTACCACCACTACCAATTATTTCATCCCCACTATCAATAATCGGTTTCATTACTTTAATAAACGCATTTCGTTCAATAATAGAATCGGCATCTAACGAGCAAATATATGGATACTGACTAGCATTCATGCCAGCATTTAACGCATCGGCTTTTCCCCCATTTTGTTTATCAAGCAAGTATAAATGCGTATAAATAGTAGACTGGTAGACTTTTTCTACTTGTTTTGTTTCAAGTCGTTTTCGGTAATGATAGGTAACCTCTTTCATGTCAAATGCATCAATTAAGCTTTGTAATGTTTGATCCGTTGACCCATCATTAATAACAATCACTTCGAACGTTGGATAATCAACTGTTAATACCGAACGAATTGTACTGACAATCCCCGTTTCTTCATTAAAAGCGGGAACAAGAATAGAGATAGGTTTCGTAGAATCAGACCGTAAGTATTCATCATAAGGTTCTATTTGATCCATCATATATTTGGTACGTACTTGTCGGATAGAAAGAAAAAACAATATAAGTACAGTAGCAATGATGATTAATGTATATAAAAAAATAATATTAGCAAATATTTCTACCAATATCTGAAGCCAATGTAATACTTGCTGCACATTAACCACCTCTTCTTTCTAGACACTCCATTGCAACATCACGTGCAAAGGCATCTTCACTATATTGCGCAATATTTTCTAATTCTTGTTTTCCGTTTGGATAAGAATATAATGCACTTGCTGCTGCCCTCCGTACATACCAAGACGCATCTGCTACCCACTTTCGTAAATAAGAAACGCAATAATCGTGGTGATGAATCATACTAATTTTGGAAAGCCACATTTTTTCTTGCCATATATCTGTTTCAAAATAAGGAAACAACGGTGTAATCTCCTGAATATAATGGAAAGAATATAATGATTTATAAGCACGAATTCGTAATTCCGTTTCCTCGGATTGTGCTAGACGGAATAAAAAGGATTCATACTCACTCCACCCTTTATTGCCGATATACTCTACCACAGCATATTGAAAATCTAGTTTCATTTCTTCAAAAAGTGTTTGAATCCAATATTGAATAATCGAATCTTCTATTCGTTCGAACAAATCAAAATAATGAAAAGAAGAAAGATAAAAATCTTTTTCATTGATGACATCAAAAATTCGATGATCTTGAAAAGTAGCTAAAATTTGTAGCATTAATATTTTTTCTTCCTCTACCACATCTGCTTGTACACATCGTTCATATAAGTTCTCTTGAAAACTGGTACAATGAAATTTTTCTATTCGATATAACGTATTCATTCTTTTGGTGAACGAACGACTAGCTAATTTTTTTTTATACGTAGCAGCAAAATTTTCTTCTACGAAACCTGTTATTCTCTGTAAATAAATTGGTTCATTTACTGTGGCAAGAGAATTTAAAAAAAAGCTTTCAATTGCTTCTTGCTCCCACTGTTTCTGTACATTTTCCTTAATCAACCAGTTCCCCGTATCTAAAAAGTCTATGAATGCATCTTCCTGTTCCGCCTGCCATCTTTCTTGTCTCCGTTCTTTTCGCATTCTTTTCCGTTTTATTTGGGCAAGTACGATAAAAAAAAGAAGCAAAAATGAAAATAAAAACAAGACTCCTTCTAATAAAATATCTATTGGTATTTGTAGCTTCATGTAATGTCTCCAATGATAATTTGTTTTAATTTTGTCAGTAATTCTTCTACAGAAAATGGTTTTACAATATAGTCATCAATTCCTTGCTGCAATAAATGAACTAATTCCGCATCGTTCACACGATTGGTTAGAACGAACACTGCGTATTGCGATTTTGGATATGATTTTCGTAAACGCGTAACAAATTCTACCGCACTCATTTGCGTTGCATTCGTATCAATTAACACTAAATATGGATGCTCACTTCTGCTCCATTCATCATTTAAAAATTGGGCACCATTTTCAAAAGCACGCATTTCGATGTCAGAGTGTTCCGGATTGATTCGTTTTAAATAATTCACTAATAACTTTTCTGTAAATGCATCCCGTTGAATAATCGCAATGCGAAACGTTTCTTTCACTGTTTCTTCTATTTTAGGAATCAACAATTGAACTTGAAAACGACGTTTGTTATTCTTTTTAAAAGCTTGCAATGCTATATTCATCTTGTTTACGTATTGTTCTACATCTTGTACTGCGCTCATAAGAGGAGATGCCATCATAAAAACACGAAATTCATCCTCCGATTGTTCGTAATATTTTTTAGCAATACGCGTTAGCACTGCTTTTAAATGTTTCTTTTTTAAATCAAATAAAAATAGAAGAAATTGTCCATCTCCCCAACGAATAACTAAATCACGCGTGCGTAATTGTTTTTTTATAAACATAACAAAACTCTGTTCATAATCTATTCCCTGTTGTTGCAAAGGACTGACTTCACATAATACGAAAGAAAATGGCTGTGAAACATGTCGTTCATCTAAAAAGCAATGTTTTAAAATGAATGGTAATAGAGATCGAGAATAAGCAGTTGTAACGGAATCGTAAATAGAATTTTTTAACTTTAAATCCGATTGTGTAATCATCTGTTTCATCTTTTGTTGCATAATATCATCCTCATCGTCTATGTAGATAACAGTTGAAACACCGAAAGAAAGAGCTTCTTTTTCCATCTCTTTGGAACGAACAAAGGAAACAATTGGGATAGACCATTTTTGCGCTTGTTTGATAAGTAACTGAAGTGAATCATTTTCATGTAAAGAAAAAATTTGTTCATAACAAATAAACGTAGAAGTTTTTAACGCATGAAACACTCTTATATCTTCTACGTTCATTTGTAAAACGCTCCATTCCATTTTCATAAAAGTCGGAATTGAAGCAACTACTTTTCTATTCGTTACCCATAACACATGTTGCTTTTTTGATAATGATGTTTCCAATTCATAAGTCATCCCCAAACACCCCCTTTCCATTTCCCACACGCATTTCATTTACGACTTTCATATTTATTTTCATCTTAAATTTACTTTAATATTGAAACCAAAAATAAAGCCATTAAAAAATTAGTTTTTTAGTTAATATTAGGTAATTACTCCTTTAAAATAATAATTTTCTACACATCTTTTGGATTGTTTAGTAATTTATGAAAATAAATATTAGTATTTTCGAACTATCATATTTCATGAGATTATACACTATCTTTTACCGACAATCTAGTTTGTTTTAATGGAAATACAGTAAAAAATTATGAATTTATACCTACAAGAAGGTGTATGCTTATTTTAAATTTGAAAGCTATACAAAATCTCTACATAAATGACGTACATGCTGAAATCAAAAGAAGGGAAGCTAAGTATAAAGAAAAAATAATTGTAGGTCATTTGTAGAAATGGTTACTAGTAAGTAATATCTAACTATTATTTTTATTCTGTTCAAAAGTAGAAATAAAATATTTTTTCTTATATGTGCTACAATGAAGATATATTGATTGACAGAAAGGAAGATATTTTTATGAAAGAAGTCAACGTTGTTGGCGCTGTTATTGTCAATGAACAGCATGAAATTTTATGTGCACTGCGCTCTGAAAATATGACACTACCTCTTTATTGGGAGTTTCCTGGCGGAAAAATAGAAAAAAACGAACGAGCAGAAGACGCACTCGTTCGTGAAATAAAAGAAGAATTAGATTGTGAGATTCAAGTATTAAAAAAAGTAACAACGACAAGACATGAATACGAAAAAGTGATTGTTCACTTAACTACATACTTATCTAAAATTATGAATGGCACTCCAATTGCAAAAGAACATAAAATGTTAAAATGGGTATCTCAAAAAGATTTAACTGAACTAGACTGGGCACCCGCTGATATTCCAGCTGTTCAATTATTAACGAATAAAATCGATATATAATCCTTCAGGAATGGAATGATGTAGTTTCCAAACAATGCTCATTGGTTGGCTTCCTTCATGGTTCACATACTCTCCTTCACCAAGATACATAAAAGGAAGCGTCATTCCGTTCATACTTTCATATTTCCGGACAAACAAATGAATGTGAATATCTTTTTCACGATGCTTAATATAATCTACTCCACGTGATGAAGCAGGAGAAGTTTGGTTTTGACTTTGCCAATGAAAAAATTGTTGATCCATAAAGTAGTCCTTATATTGCAAATGATCAGAAACCGTTTCATCTTTATGTAAATTCACAAATAGGAAATAATGATTCTCAAATCTAGCGACACCTTCCCGCCAACTTCCAGGCTTATTTCCCGTTTGAAATAAATAGATAATGTCGTTTCTAGTATAGTTTTGATATAGCACTAATTTGTGTGTATTTTCGAAAAACACATGTGGTTTGTACGTACGTTGAAATTCTATCAAACCATATTCAATCCGTTCTTCCAAATAATGAACAAATACTTCTTCCTTTAATGCTTCACAAAATGAATGACTAAACGCAAATGTTTCTTTCAAAACTGTCCCTAGCCCCTTTTCCTCCAGTTGCTTCATCGAATGATCAATATACGATTCATCTTGAAGTCCATCGATTGAAAACCAATTTTCCACAAAAGATAGTACTTCCTTGGCATCTACCTCATTTTTTGTTACACCACAAGCAATAATTGCTACATCATACGGCCATTTTATTGGAAATAATCCTTCTATCGTTTTGATAATATGATATTTTTCTTCATTTTCTATCCATATTTGTTCTGTTTCATTTAAATCCTTCATTGTTTTTTTCATATTCAACCATGTTTTCTTTTTATTTAAAAATAAATACAGAGACGGTGCATTATCCATATATAAAAAGTCACGTAATTCCGGTGACCGACCTAAATCTATTTTCATTTGTTCATACATTTGTTTCAACATATGCATCGAATCAAATCGGATATTTTCTATTTTATCTAGTAACTGTTTTTGCGTAATTATATCTAAATCAACATACGATCCGGCTGGTAAATCAGCAAATTCATTCAAAATTGCCGTACTGAGTGCCTTTTTATCAAATCGATTAATATGCAGCTGTCCGGATAAGGCCATCGGAATCATAAAAGATCGATCATAATTTCCGATAAAATCTAAAATCGTGACAAATTCTTTCTTTTTTTCCTTTCTTAAACCACGACCTAATTGTTGAATAAATATCGTGGATGATTCGGTTGGACGTAAAAATAGCAACAAATTAACACTCGGGATGTCAATCCCTTCATTAAAAATATCAACCACAAAAATAATAGATAGCGGGTCCTCATCTCTTTCTAATCGTTTGATGATTTCCTCCCGATGCGTAATCGTATCTTCCCCGGTTAAGTACTCTGCTGCATATCCTTTTTCATTAAAAGCATGGCACATAAATTTTGCATGATCAATAGAAGCACAAAAACCTAATCCTTTCATTAGGGGTCCATCAAATTTATATTTCTCCATTTGACAAATCACATAATCTACCCGCTCGTTTGTTTTTAAAGCCCGAACAAGTGATTTCTCTACGAATTTACCATTTTTTTGTTCAATTTCATCATAAGATACTGTATCATCACTTACACCAAAATAATGAAATGGAACGAGTAGTTCATGTTCTAAAGCATCGCGAAGTCTAATTTCATACACAATGTTATGTTCGCAATATTTTAAAATGTCGTTTCCATCTGTTCTTTCTGGCGTAGCAGTTAAACCTAGTAACCATTTTGGTTCAAAATATTCCAATACTTTTTTATACGTACCCGCTGCAGCATGATGAAATTCATCTACAATAATGTAGTCAAAACTAGTATTAATAAATTTCTTTAATGTTTCTTCTTTTGAAATAGTTTGAATGGTCGAAAATAAAAAAGGTGCATCATAGTCTTTATCTTTACCAGTCAGTTTCCCCATTTCAACTTCTGTTCCAAAAACATTACGAAATGTTTCTAATGCTTTATTCAAAATTTCTTCTCGATGCACGATAAAGAGTAAACGTTTCGGTTTACACGTAAGAGCATCTAGTGCTGCTAAATATGTTTTCCCTGTTCCAGTGGCAGCAATGATTAGTCCTCTCTTCTTTCCTAATTCTCTTGATTCCATTAATGCTTCTAGTGCACTTTTTTGCATTTCATTTGGTGTAATAACGGATTCATCTGGAATATTTTCTGCTACTTTCATATATTGAAAACTAATAGTATGTTGTTTCTTCGATTGATAATATTGTTTAAATTCTTCATAAGAATCAATGTACAGTTTATCTACTAATACCGCGCGTTTACTTTGCCATTTTTCAAAAAATATTTTTTTAGCTTGTTTATATATTGGTAAATGAACTTCATCTGGCACCTTAATATTCCATTCATATCCTTCTTTTAAAGCAGTATGCGATAAATTTGAAGAACCGATAATAGCAGTATTGAAGCCACTAAAACGATGAAATAAATAGGCTTTTGTATGAAATGATTCATTATTTGTTTCATACACTTTTACCTGTACATTTTGAAAAGATAATAATATTTCTAATGCTACAGGATCTGTGACATTTAAATAAGTGGATGTCAAAATATAAATAGGCACATTTCTTTTCTCTAATTCTTCGAATGTTCTAATTAACAATTGGATACCAGAATGTTTAATAAAACTAACCATAAAATATACTTCGTCCGACGTTAACATTTCAAACTTTAAATATTTAAAGAAATTTTTTCGGTGCTCTTTATCATTCGTAATTAATTCGATTTTTGATAATCGTTGCTGGTCAAATAATGGAATAGCATATTGATCGTACCGATAAAATATCGATGAAAGCGGTAAGGAATACTGATTTTGTTCTTGCCCTAACGTTTGAATGAACTCATTTGTGTATGAATATAGTTCTTCAAAATCATCTTCCTTGTACATCATTTCATATTTTTTATTTAATCCTTTAATGGCTTCTTGTAACAGAACTTGAAAATATTCTTGAGGATTCAAATAGTTTTCTATATGATTTTCTGGATATATATGATTATCTTTTTTTAATTCTTCAAATAAACCTCTTTTCTCTATCATATCTTTTACCCCATTTTCTATATTATTCATTTTTTTCCTATATCTATTGTAGCAGCAGGAATCTACCGATCAACCTATATTTTTTTCAAAAATTATATTTACTAAATATTTATTCTCAATAATTTTTTTTATTTTATGTAATGAAACATCTTCATGATAGGCCCTCTATTTAACGAACGAACAAATGAATCAAGTCATACATTTATTTATGAGATAATTTTCACTAACTAAATAAAGGAGCGAGCAATTCGTAACCCTTTCTTTCACTTATTCCCTCTAAACACTAACAGCCGGCTCAATGTCACTTGAGCCGGCTGTTTTCTTTAAATATACCCTTTTTCTTTCGCAATTTTTACTGCCTCTGTTCGGTTGTGTGCATACAGTTTTTCTAAGATTCTTGATGTGTAGTTCCTAACGGTTCCTTCTGATAAAAATAAGGCCTCAGCAATTTCCTTTGATGTTTTTCCTTGTTCAATTAAAAGGAGAAGGTCTTTTTCTCGATTTGTTAATGGGCTTTTTTGATAAAATAAATCAATCGCTAACTCTGGGGAAATAGCTTGTTTTCCTTTCATGACGTCACGAATCATGCCTGTTAATGTTTCAATGGGACTATCCTTTAGTACATAACCAGATACACCAGCTTTCATGGCTCGTTCGAAATAGCCTGGCCGAGCAAACGTGGTGACAATCATTACTTTGGTTTTTACATTTTTTTGTTTTACTTGTTCTGCCACATCAAGCCCACTTTTTAATGGCATTTCAATGTCTAACAACACGACATCTGGTTGTAGTTTTTCAATAAGAGCTAAGGCAACTTCCCCATTCGTCGCTTTTCCAACAACTGAAATATCTTCCTCTAAATCTAGTAACATTCCAAGCGCTCCTAGAAGCATGCCTTGATCTTCCGCTATTACTATTCGTATCATTTATTTTCCTTTCATCCTGTAATAATATTAGGAATAGAGATTGTAATACAAGCTCCTTGTTCATTTCTCCACCCCACCGTTCCATTTACAAAAGAAGTTCGTTCGACCATTCCTTTTAGCCCATATCCATTTTCAATTACTGGTGGGATTCCACTTCCATTATCTTTTATTTGTAACAACCAATTTACTTTTTCTTCTGTTAACGTAATGATACAATGGTTTGCTCCGCTATGTTTCACGATATTTGTCACAGCTTCTTTTAAACACATACTCAAAATATTTTGAATAAATTGCGGTATATTTTCCATCGATACTTTTGTCTGTACAGCATAGGTAATGTTTGCAGTGTCTAGCATAATTTGTACGTGATTTATTTCTTCTTCTAGCAAAATAGGGCGCATTGTCGTAATTAATTCCCTCACTTGATTTAAAGCAGTTCTTGCTGTTTGCGTAATTTCTTTTGCTTCTTTTTCCACCCGTTCCGGATCTTTAAAAATAAGTCGCTCTACCACTTGGCCTTTTAAAGTAATGAGCGATAATGTATGCCCTAACGTATCGTGTAAATCGCGAGAAATACGCGCCCTTTCTTCTTGTTTAATTAATTCATGAATTTGTTCATTCGCATTATTTAATTGTTTTTTTAAATCTTGTTGTTTTCGCATCGTTCGTAATCCAAATGGAGTAATAAACATGACTAAAAATAAAACGGGAAAAACAATTATTAATTCAGCTGGATATACTTGTATTAGCCATTGAAATTTTAAAATAAAGGGGATTAATTCACTAACCATTAATACTACTAATAAACTGTAAAACATCAAACTCGTAGGATATAATCCAATAAAATTTGCTGGAAAAAAACCGAGAAATAAATAAAAGGGATGATATTGTATACTAAGAAAAAAAGTAATGGCTATTTGAACGAGTAACCAAAACGTAAAATGGCGATTCCCAAAATATAATTCTCGATAAGAAATAAGGAAAATACCAAATAAAAAAATACCAATAATTTGATAAGGTATAGAATAAAATTTCAAACAATAAATCGGGATGGCTAAGTAAAGCAAATAGATATACGCCCATATTCCTGCTTCATTAGGAAAAAGTTGAAATTTAAACTTTCGGTTCATTTACAAGACCCCTTGTTTCCTCCCTATAAAAAGAGAAAGAATAAAAAAAATAATAAAGTAACCAAATAATATCATATATACCCGTATATCTGGGTATTCATTCACTGTTAATAACCAAGCACCTTCTCCGTACCAATAAGATGGCAACCATTCCCCTATTTTTTGCATCTTCTCTGGTAAAGCTTCTATTGGAACCCATAGACCACCAACAATTGCTAATCCAAAGTATAAAATATTCGAAACAGCAGTGGCGGAATCAGTTCGTTTCATTCTACCAATTAACGTACCAAGCATTAAGAAAGGAATAGCTGCAAATAGTACCCACAAGCCACATAAAACCCATATTTCAGCTGATAATTCCACTTCATTTATCCCATATCCTGCTAAGAAAATAACAATAATGGATAAAAGATGGACGAAAGATTGTGCTATCATTTTAGCTACTACATACACACCTTTCGGTAATGGTGTTGTACTCATTAATTTCGGCCATCCTTGTGCTCGTTCATGCACTAAACGAATGCCTAAAAAGTTTAACGATGAGCCCATAATACTAAAAACAGTCATCGACATTAAATATTGCGCATGCCATGTTTTATCATTCATTACAGGTGTAGATACTACATTTGTAAAAATATAATAAAACATAATCGGGAAGAATAAAGCAGCAAACAAAAATGTTTTACTACGAATAATTCGAATCGTTTCCATATAAGTTTGCATCCATAAGGCTTTCATTCTGCTATACATCCTCCTTCGACATAACGGTCTCAAATACTTCTTCTAACGAACAATCGGAAATAAGCAAATGATAAAATGGTACATTTCGTTCAAACATATATTTTATAAGCATATCAGCATTCATCGTTTGGATATGAAATCGCTCATTTTGTACTGTCACACTCTTTACAAACGGTAATCGGTTCCATTCCCTTATTTTCTCTCGTTGTTCAGAAAAAAAGGATACCGTTTGATAAGACATAATCTCTTTTAACTTTTTAGGATGAGCATCTGCAACGACTTTTCCTTTATTCATTAAAAGAATCCGTTCTGCAAATTGATCAGCTTCTTCTAAATAATGAGTGGTAAATACTATCGTTGTTCCTTTTGCCGCAATCTTTTGCATCGCTTGCCAAAAATATTTTCGTGACATGGAGTCCATTCCTACAGTCGGTTCATCTAAAAAGACGAATGATGGATTCCCAGCAAGCGCCAAGGCAAAGTTTAACCGTCGCATCTGTCCTCCAGATAACGTCGTTGCTATTTTTTTACGTTCGCTTTCAAGGTTACTAATAACGAGCAATTCTTCTACTGAATAAGGGTATTCATAGTAGGAACAAAACATGCGAATGATTTCCTCTACTTGTAATTCATCTACCACTGTTACTTCTTGTAACATCACTCCAGTTTTTTGGCGCACTTTTCTATGACCAGGTCGTTCTCCGAAAATGGTAATCGTCCCGCTTGTCGGAGAAAGCAATCCTAGTATCATTAAAATCATCGTTGTTTTTCCCGCACCATTTGGCCCTAATAATGCCACAATCTCTCCTTCTCCAATCGAAAAAGAAACATCGTTCACCACTGTTTTTTGGGCGAACGTCTTTGTTATATTAGTTAACTCTAAAATCGCCATGTTTTTCTCTCCTTTATTGTTGTTATTACAACTATATAAGGAAAGGAAAAGAATGGATAGAAACGTATGTCATCAATAAAAGTGACAAACGTCATATTAAAAAACAAAAAACCATATTATCCATAGATAATATGGTTCCTATTAGATTAATCCTGATAATACAGACACCCGAACGACTAATCCAACTAGTTGTTCGTTTTCATCTATAATTGCAATCGGATATTTCGTTTCCGTTGCTTGCGGAATTAACTCTTGAATAAACGTATCTGGCGTTGCTGTTTCAAAATCTTGCTGTAAAATATCCTGTATCTTCTTCCCGCTCTTTACCGCTTGGATTGCCGCATCAATCGTTAAAATTCCATGCAACTTTCGTTCGGAATCGACGACATAAATACTAGAAATACCTTGGTCTCTCATTTTATTGATGACTAAGCGTAACCCGTCTTTCATATATGCGACAGGGTCTGGTTTCATCATAATATGTTTTGCTTGCAATACTTTAGAACGGTCAATATCCTTTACAAAGTCTTCGATATATTCATTCACTGGATTTTCTAAAATCTCTTCTGGTGTGCCAATTTGAACAATTTTCCCGTCTTTCATCACAGCAACACGATCCCCCAGTTTAAACGCTTCATTGACGTCATGGGTAATAAAAATAATCGTTTTCTTTAATTTCAATTGAATCTCCAATAATTCTACGTGCATTTCACGACGAATAAGTGGGTCCAGTGCGCTAAACGGTTCGTCCATCAATAAAATGTCAGGGTCATTTGCAAGTGCGCGAGCAATACCTACACGTTGCTTCATTCCACCCGATAATTGATCAGGCATTTGCTGTTCAAATCCTTCTAGTCCAACTGTTTCAATATATTCCATCGCAATTTTTTCTCGTTCTTCTTTCGGTACTCCTTTAATCTCAAGCCCGTACGCCACATTTTCCAGTACCGTTCGGTGAGAAAAAATACCGAAATGTTGGAACACCATCGCAATTTTATTTTTGCGAAATGCTTGTAATTCTTTTTTACTGTATTTCGTAATGTCTTCTCCATCCATAATAATTTCACCAGCAGTCGGTTTATTTAATAAATTTAAACAGCGAATTAACGTTGATTTTCCGCTTCCTGATAACCCCATAACAACGAAAATCTCACCATCTTTTACATCAAAATTCGCATCGTAAATCCCAACCGTATGTCCAGTTTTCTCCAAAATTTCTTTTTTTGAAACACCCTGTTCTACTTTTTTTATGATGGACTTAGGATGCTTCCCAAATATTTTAGTTAAATGGTTTACCTTTACTTTCACTGTCATAATGTGTGATGTGTCTCCTTTCCATTATCGTTACGCATTTTTCCGTTTTGATTGTGATTTATCTACAATACCTTGAGAGATGCGGTCCATTATAATGGCTAAAAAGACAATCGCAATACCCGCTTCAAAACCTGTTGCGATATCAATCCGGTTAATCGATTGCAACACTTCGTATCCAAGCCCTTTCGCCCCAACCATCGAAGCCACTACTACCATCGATAACGCCATCATCGTCGTTTGGTTAATTCCTGTCATGATTGTTGGCACAGCTTGTGGTAACTGTACATTTTTTAACACTTGCCATGTCGATGAACCAAAAGATTGCGCTGCTTCTACCATGTCTTTTGATACTTCTTGAATAGCTAAGTTCGTTAAACGAGTAACAGGTGGAATCGCATAAATAATGGTTGCAAACACAGCTGGCACTTTCCCTAATCCAAAAAACATCATTGCAGGAATTAAGTAAACGAAACTCGGTAATGTTTGCATCGCATCTAAAATAGGACGCATAATCGCTTCAAATCGTTTACTGTAGGCCATTAAAATACCCGTTGGCACACCAATAATAATGGAAATGACGACCGAAACAATGACAATCGTTAAGGTGTACATCATTAAGTCCCAATAGCCAAACGTACCAATAATAAACAATAAAAATGCATATAAAATGCCTGACGTTACACTTTTATAACGTGCTCCTAAGAAAAAAATAAGTAGCAAAAAAGCCCACCAAGGAATCCACATTAATACATTCTCAATAATTGTCATAATCCACAAAATATTATCTGAAAAAGAATCAAGTCCACTTTGAAAGTTTGTCGTAAACCAACGTGTAATTTGATCGACATACTTTCCTAAATCCCACCGTATATCCGGAAAATTCATCATAAGCATCTCGTTGCATCGCTTACACCTGCAACTGTTCATTCACTCCTATCATTCTAGTTTAGAAGGGGTAATAGTTGGACATATGTCCAGCTATTACTTTGCTAATTTTTCTTTCACTTTCGCTGCAACCTCTTCTGAAACCCATTTTGTCCATACATCTTCCTGTTCTCTTAAGAAAAATTGGGCTGCTTCATCTGGAGAAGCGTCATTTTTTTGCATATATGCTAACGCTTCATTCGCAATATCTGTTGTTGTATGATATTTTCCCAAAAATGCCGTCACTTCTGGATTGTTTTCTTTCGTTTCTTTATTCATCGCAATCGTTACTTTTACCGGTGGAAATGCTGTTTTGTATCCGTCTTCCCACTCTTTTTTATTGTAAGCAGGTTCTTCTAGTAACGTCATATCATATTTTCCCATGATCCAAGTTGGCTCCCAGTAGTACCCAACCCAAGGCTCTCCTTTTTCATACGCACTAACGAGTGAGCTAGACAAAGCAGAATCAGAACCAGGACGGAAAATATTATATGTTTTATCTAAGCCGTACGTTTCAATTTTTTCTGTTAAAATGCTTTCTACTGCCCATCCAGGAATCGCACCAACAATACGGCCTTTCTTGTCATCTTCTGGGTCTTGAAATAGTTCAGGATATTTTTCTAAATCTTGTACTGTTTTTAAATCAGGGGCCATTGCTTCAATTCCACGTTCTTTATCCCCTTCAATGACATAAGTAGGTACGTATAATCCTTGTTTATTATCTTCAAAGTTAGTTCCTACTTCGACCACTTTCCCGCTATCTAATGCAGGTTGATAAGAATCAACCACATTGTCTGTCCATACTTCCATTAGGACGTCCATATCACCTGTTTGTAATCCTTGCATAGATGCAGGTGTAGAACCAGTCATTATATCTGTTTTATATCCATAGCCGTTTTCTAAAATAAATTGTGCAACACTATTATGAAACTTTAAGCTGTCCCATCCTGCATCCGCAAAAACAATTGTTTTCTTTCCTTTTTTCGCATCGTTTGAACCACATGCTGCTAGACTAAATGTTAAGACTAGAGCAAACAAAACGATGACACTTTTTCTCCACTTGTTCATCGAAAAAGCTCCTCCTTTAAATTGGTTGTATACCTTTTTTGCATAACAAATAAGCGGGACGTTTATCCGCCATTTTTTACAGGTGTGGAAATATCTCATAAACAAACGTATTTTTAAATGGAAAAGTTGTACCTGTTAGCAGAAAATAGATAGGTGATCATGATCGATCAATGAGAGTAAAATAGAAGTTCATTTGAAAGGTTAACACGGTTGGTTGTAACAGTAGCGGAATGGAGGTATAGTTTGTTCACATCATTCATCTTCAAAAATGGGATTAACCTTTACATGTTTGGTACCTTCCCAATTTTCTCGATACGTTTATTTATCTTACCTTTAAAGAGTAATTTCCAACCATTATTTTATTACGATAACTATACACATGAAGTCCCTACTCTATTACTCTATCGTGACTAAATCAAAAAAACAAGTAATGCACTTTAAAATACTAGGATTTAACATGAATAAATAGGTTTTTATTGGATATTATCTATTTCTTTTGTATCACTTTTGTGTATTTTATTAGGAAAATAAGGAACTAAAAGTATTTTAACTATTTCTTTATACTTATTTTTATTCCTCTATTTCTTCTTGCTTTTACTTTTTAAAAAATCAACCTTCTGTGTACATAAAAAAGTTCCTATATCATCAAATAATATAGGAACTTTTTTATTATTATAATGTTAAATCTAACAGTTCAAGCATTTCTTTTTCTGTTAATGATGTGACCATTTCTTCCCCTGGTGCAATCACTTTTTCAATCAATGCTTTTTTACTTTGCTGTAATTCATAAATTTTTTCTTCAATCGTACCAGAAGCAATTAATCGAATGACTTGAACGACATTTTTTTGTCCCATTCGATGCGCACGTCCGGCTGCTTGCTCTTCGGATGCTGGATTCCACCATAAATCATATAAAATAACCGTATCAGCACCGGTTAAATTCAGTCCCGTTCCACCTGCTTTTAACGAAATTAAAAAGATTTCTTTTTCTCCCGCATTAAAACGAGTCGCCATTTCCACTCTCTCTCTTGATTTCGTTTGACCATCTAAATAAAAATACGAGATATTTTCTTTCTCTAACGTTTCTCGAATAACTTGAAGCATGCTCGTAAACTGAGAAAAAACAAGCAATCTTTTTCCATTTTCTATCGCTTGTTTACTAAGTTCCATTAATTGTTCAAGCTTACCAGACTCGCCCTCAAAATTTTCAACGAACAACGATGGATGACAACATAATTGACGTAGTCTCGTTAACCCAGCTAAAATTTGCATTCGACTTTTTTGAAATCCTTGTGCTTGTAAAGAGGCTTTTGTTTCACCTTGAATTTTTTCTAAATATGCCATATAGATTTTCTTTTGTTCTTTCGTTAATTCCGAATAATAAATCGTTTCAATTTTTTCTGGAAGCTCTTTTAATACGTCTTGTTTTAATCTTCTTAATAAAAATGGTCGAATCATCCGCGCTATTTTTTCATGATCTAATTGACGAAATGTCGATAAATCAGGGAAAAATCCAGGTAATATTGCCCGGAAAATAGACCATAATTCGTCAAGTGTATTTTCAATCGGTGTACCACTTAAAGCGAAACGTCGCGCTGCTTTCACCGTATAAATGGTTTTTGCTGTTTTAGAACGACTGTTTTTGATTGCTTGCGCTTCATCTAATATAAGATTAGAAAATTCGTAGGACTGATACATTTCCTCATCTTGTCGTAACGTTGGATAAGAAGTAATCCATACATCTACTTCTTTTGCATCCTCCATCATCTGTTTTCGTTCAGTCGGTGTACCAAAAATGACATACACACGTAATGATGGGGCAAATTTTTTCAATTCTTCGTACCAGTTATAAATAAGAGAAGCTGGACAAACAACGAGAGCAGGATTGGTTAAATGGCCTTCTTCTTTTTCAGACAATAAATAAGAAATACTTTGTAACGTTTTCCCAAGACCCATGTCATCTGCTAGAATCCCGCCTAGCCGGTAATACCCAAGCATTTTTAACCATTGAAAGCCTTCTTTTTGATAATCGCGCAAATCCGCTTGCAATGTTTTTGGATACAGAAAATCAAGCTGTTCGCTATTTTTTAATGCATATAGAAATTCACGAAAATCTCGACTGTATCGAAGATTTTCGACTTCTCCGAGTGCTTGTTCTACTTGATGCGCCCGGTACATTGGAATGTGCCATCTTTCATCAAAGTCACTAGGCTTCACACCTACTTCTTCCATCAGACGACCCACTTGTTGCATCGATTCATTTTCTAATGATACAAAAACACCGCTTGGTAAACGATAATATTTTTTCTTTTCTTGAATCGAGGCTAAAATCTCTTGAATTTGCGTTTCTTCAATTCCTTCTAGCTCAAACGACACTTCTAACCAGTCATGTTCACTAGAAAGTGCTACTTCCGTTTTCATACTAACTAATTCATCATCCATCCATTGATTAATATGTTCCGTTGTATAAATATCAACGACTTTTTCTAATTGTGGAATGACATGATAAAAAAATTCATACATCGCATCTTCTGAATCTAAAAATAACGAATGCCCATTAAACTTTAATGGCGATTGTTCGATTATATTCATAATTTCTCGTTCTTTTTCCCCGTCTCGAAGTAAAATAGGTCCATCCTTTTTTTCTTGTTCTGCAAAAGGCTGGATAATCGTATCACCATAATGAAATTCCACATGGACGGACACTTGTTCATCTGTTTGATCAATCCACATTTTTGGTTTTAATGGATGTTGGACGATATTTTCTTTAATATCTTTATCAATGTGTACATCTCCAAGCTTTTCAAGAACAGGAAACACATCTGTTAAAAACCCTTCTACTTGTTGTTTTGGAATAATCACTTGCGCTTGTCTCATCCGTTCCATAAAGTCCGTTAACTCACGAATTAACAATTGCTGTTCTTTTGATAGTACAATTAATTTATCTTCATAAAACAACCATCCGTACCATTCAAAATAATAAGATTTTTGAAATTCCCGAAAATCTAGGGAAAAGTCTTGATCCTGTTTGCTTAATAAAAAGGAAATCGGTAATTCATACCGTACAATTTGTAATGGACGGAACGTTATTTGATTCACCGTTACAGGGTACCCATTTTTCTCTATTAATTCGAGAATTTTTTCTGCATAAAATGGTGGAATGACTAATGCACGACTTTCTGGTGTTCTCGTATAAGATTGATAGTACATCATTTTATACAAATCATTATTTTTTACAATTTCCTGCAAAATGTGAACCATTTCTTGATCTTCCGGAGAAAAAACGTGCTCTTGTGGAGAATAAATAAAGTTTTTACCGAACTTATAAGACAGCCCTTCTTCTACGTGATTTAAAAATTCATTCATCTTTTTGACGACGTATGTTCGTTTTGGGCCTACTTTCATTTCTACTTCTAATTGATCATTATATGAATTAAACGAAAAAAGAAACTCTGTCTGTAGAACTAATTGTTGTTCACTCTTTTTTTGTTCCTCGGAAGATAAAATGCTAGAAAAAGTTTGCAATAATTGATTGGCAGATTCATATCGCCCCATCCCCCGACCACCAATAGACAACCGTCGATCGGATAATTCTAGTAACACCGCTACCACATGCTTGCATTCCCCATTTTCTGCAAATGCTTGGCAACTACATTCGTTATGAGTATACGGGTGGTTTACATCAATCACCACTTCATATGTGTACGTTCCTTCTACATATGCATTAATGGCTCGTTGCCGCTCGTTATACCAAAAAGAACTCACTCGTTGTTGGACATAATATTGATATCCTCGCATAAACGTTACTGTCTTAAAATTGTTTTGGATGATTTCTTTTACAATCTGCATACTTTTTCCTTTCCTCGTTCGATAATAATATTCTTCCATCCATTAATCCGCTGCTAATGGAACTATTCTATCTTTCATCTTTCACACTTTTCTTCTATTTTAGACAACCATACATTGTCTTTTCCGATTAATCATTGTAATACACGTACAGCAGCATCGTGACTTTCCACACCGCCATAGAAGAACAATAGACCTAACTCCTGTCTCTCAAATAAATCCCCCGTTGTTTTTAACACAGGACAATCCATATTCATACGTAGCAAATATACTTCATGTATGTTATTTTCTTCTAAATAAGTAAGTGAAGAGGTAGTGTCAACAAAGAAAATGGTAATAAAGACTATTGTCGAGATTAATAAATTTTATTGCTAAAATACACGAAAAAATCTTTTTCTAATCATTGACGCACCTGCTTTACCACGTGGTTGGTTCGTTCACTAATAAATCTTTTTGCATATCGATAATCAACAAACATTTTTCTATTAAACCATCTTTCCTTTTTTCAAAAGATGCGTATCCTTCATTATACCAAAAAAAATTCTTTATAGAAATTTCTCTTTTTAGTAATATGTATCAAATTGTTCTCGATTTTGTTATTACAACAATATTCCCATTACTCTATCTTTATATTTTTTCTGTATTCTAGGATTTAATTTGCATTCCTAGCCTTTTTACCCTAATACAAAGGGCTTGATTATAGATGAATTAGTTTTGACAATTCTCCTATTACTGATGAGTAACCGTATAAACTGAGAAATCTCCCTATTTCCCCACAATAGATGGACGGATTTTTTGACAAAATATTCTGACATACAAATAGACTTTTTGAATATGTGCTACCCCATTACTTCTATTTCGATCCATATAAAAGGTTATATTACTTCTCCCATTGTCCCATCAATCATACCTTGCTTCACTCTCTCACTATTACTTCGGTGCCTTCTCACGCCAATGATTCTCTCTTTTTTCATTTAAAAAGAAATATGTCTTTAGTTTGATTTTATCTCTTCTAATCCACTCGTAGATTTTAGCACAACATTTATTCTTTTGAATAAACTACTAGTTGTTAAAATATGAGTACGAAATCCTCTCGTTTTTCTAGTTCCTTTTCATCTTTCAACGTACTTTCATATGTGTTCAACCACACCTAATTCCCCTGCGTAATAAATCTCTATCTCTCGTTTCCCCCTTATACTTATACGTACTCTTTATCCATACAAAAAAATGTTAATATTCGATAAAATGGATTTTGTGATTGGATGAGAAAGTAATGAAGTTTAAATACATCTAATGTTAATGTTCAACCATCATAAACCCCTATGATGGAACCATCCGCATACTCGTTTAAATACATCTAAAATTCCCCTTGTCCAAAGATAATCCCTTTATAAATTTGATACTACGTCAAGAAAATAGACACAGATTTTTCTACCGCGCTTACGCTTGGTGGCCTTGATAAAATCAAGCTGTGAAATTTCTATACATTCGCTCAAATTCATTCGGCGTACAATACCCCAACGTTGAATGAATACGCTTTGAGTTGTAGAAGAACTCGATGTATTCGAACAACGATTTCTTCGCTTCTTCTCTTGTTTTAAATTTCGTTTGATAAACCAGTTCACGTTTAAGAATACCGTGAAAGGATTCCATACAAGCGTTGTCGTAACAGTTTCCTTTTCGGCTCATGCTACCGATCATCTGGTACTTATTTAATAGATTCTGATATTCCTTAGAGGCATATTGAACACCTCTATCGGAGTGGTGCATAACACCTTTCCCTGGATTCTGACGCTTGTAAGCCATCGTTAAAGCAGAGATCACCAATTCTTTTGTCATCGTCTTATCCATGGCCCAGCCAACGATCTTACGTGAGTATAAATCCATCACGCTCGCCAAATACAACCAGCCCTCATTGGTCGGAATATACGTGATATCCGTTACCCAAAGCTGATTTGGTTTGCTAGCTTTAAATTGTCGATCTAAGATATTTTCACTTACTGGATGTTTATGTTTTGAGTTAGTCGTAGCCTTATATTTTTTGACTGTACAAGACTTCCAATCATTCTTTGTCATAATACGTGAAACGGTTCGCTCGCTTCCTTTGACACCACGTTTATTCAGCATTTTAGCGATTTTTACACTCCCATAACGCTGGTTGAATTCTAGGTGGGTCTTTAAAATCTCTTGTGATAATTTCTCATGTTGTTTCTGTCGGTCACTTTTTGGTCGATTTAACCATTTGAAGTAACCACTTTTGGAAACTCCCAGGACTTTGCACATCTTCTCCACTCGGAATTGGGAGCTATTTGTATGAATGAATTCATACTTTACCGAGGGCTTTTCGCGAAGTAGTGCATCGCCTTTTTTAGGATTTCATTCTCCTCCTTAAGATCACGAATTTCCTTCTGTAGAGCCTTTAACTCAGCCTCTGCCGAAGAGAAAGTTTGAACTGCTTTAATCTCTGGTTGTTGACCATACTTTTTGATCCAGTTGTGTACAGTATTTTCATTTACCCCCATTTCTCTAGCCACTTGAGCTACAGACTTATGATTTTCACTGATGTACTTTACTGTTTCAATTTTAAATGTCTCATCGTATCGTTTACCTCTTGCTATACAGACACACCTCGTTATAGTTGATATATTTATTATAACAATCTGTGTCTACTTTTTAGTCTAGCATCATAAATGATACAATTAGATCAAAAGATGAAGTGCAAGTGAAATATTTATGAGTCATTCGATATTAAGAGTAGAGCGTATAAAAACAAATTCAGATGTCACAGGTATACAAAAACATGTTCAGCGTGAAACGAAAAATTACGCTAATAAAGACATAGATAAATCAAAGAGAGATTAAAAAATGGTTACACTGGTAAAAGAAAAATCAGAAGTGATGCAATAAAATTAGTTGATGGAATTATTACAAGTGACAATAAATTCTTTGATGAGCTAAACGAATTAGAACAAAAAGATTTATTTGAACATGGACTTGAATTTGTTAAACAAGAATTTGGTAAAGAAAATATCGTGTATGCGACTGTTCATCTTGATGAAAAAACTCCTCATATACACTTTGGTTTTGTTCCACTGACAGAAGATGGTCGTCTATCTGCAAAAGAAGTGATTGGAAACAAAAAGCGCTTATCATCTTTACAAGACAAATTTAACGACTACTTGAATGAGCGTGATTATAATTTGCAGCGTGGAGAGTCGTCTCTTGTGTCAAAACGTAAGCATTTAGAGACAAACGAGTTTAAAAATCAAACTAAATATCATGAAAAAGAGCTTGAATCTGTTAAAAGCGATTTAAAGCGTGAACTTGAACGTTTAAATAAAATTGAAAAGCGTCGTGAAATAAATAGAAGTATGGAAAGATAAAAAGTACTTAAAAAAGTGTTTTTTATCTTTTTTTGGAAGAAATTAGGTTGGATAAGAAGGATGCTACGACACGTTAAGATGAAGCGAAGTACATTGATTTGTATTATTACTATAAAAAATATATAAACAATAGTGAAATAATAATTGATTGAATTAAGGTAATTAAAAAAAATTTTTTCATATTAATTTTATTGGAATTAACAATGATTTTTTGTCCAATAAAATTAAAAATTAGCATTATAAGAAGTGTAAAAATAAATGTTTGTAGTTCTTCTATCATTTGAATTATCCACCCTTTTTAGAAAAAATAGTTTTAATATTTAAAATATTGTGTTACTGTTGATAATACATATTAACATAATATCCTATAAAATGGAGAAATTGAAAATGAAAAAGTTTTCTTTAAGTATTGTATTAGCTATTGTTGAAATTTTTTTCATTATTATCATTTGAGCCATTTAATTTAATCGCATCTACAGCTGAAAAAGAAGAAGTACAAGTATTAACATCTGAACAAATAAAAGAAATAAACGCAGTATTAGAAAAATTAAGAAATCAAGTAAATGATAGATTAGAACAAGTTGAAACGGATATAACTATATATGGTAATTTAAGTTTTCGGGATGAGCCTTTAACTATGTAAAGGAGTGAATAATAATGAAAATGTTAACTAATATCTTATTAATACTTTTAGTATTGATTGGTACTGGTTTACTTACAATGGGAAATAAGGTTGGAGTTATAATTAATCTTATTGCTTTGCTTTGTATGATTTTCTTTTTAAAGAAACGGAATTTAATAAAAAAAGAATCTTGATTGACACTCCCACAACACAAGCAATAATCCTATAACTATAAAAGCTAAAGTACTAACAAAAACTTATGCTTCAACTAAAATATCCGGTAGAAAAAGCGCAACTATACAAAATAATAGTTGATAAATACTGTATAACTAAAAAGAGATAACAATCTTATAAGAAATTAGATTATTAAACACAAAGCCTAAAGGCTAGGGGGGCTGCCATTAAGGCAGCCTTTTACCGTTCAAAGCCACTACCACGATTTCTATTTATTTTTTTCGTTAAATTTTGAAATTTATCATAAATATTAAGTTTTTTCATGAAATCAACTGCTTTATCTTTCCAAACATGTAAAAAGGTATTTTCTTTCTTTAATTTTTCGTTTTCATCAAAAAGCGACAAAATTCGTTCACTCTGTTTCTCATTCTTTTGATTCAAATTAATTATTATTTGTTCTTTTTCACTCAATTCTTTATGGAATTTTTGATTTACACGCATATCAACTTCTTGATTTTGTATTTTTACGAGATTATGCAGCCTTTTTATTTCTTCGTCCTTTCGTTTCATACTCCCATGTTGTTTTTTTAATAATTTGACAGCGTTTTTTTCCATTTCTATAATTTTTCCACTTGTTCCGGTTCAACTGTATGTAAAGGAGTAAGTGGTAGTTCTTTTAATTCTATTTTTGGAATGGGTGATTCCTCTTTTGCTATCACAATTGGCTGAATCGATTGTTTTTCTTCCTGGATAAATAAACGTTGTATTTTATCCCATTTTTCAAGCTCCACGTTGAATTTCATTTGGATTTCTTCTAATTCCTTTTTATGATATTCTGTTTCTTGTTTATAAACGTTCATTTCTTTGTGTTTTCGTTCTGTATCAATGGTAGTTTCCCCACGATCCATGTCATATCCTTTTTCATTTACAAAAGCATTGTATTTGTCTTGCAAGGCACTTAATTTCCTTTTGTTACCAAGGACCTCTTTTGCACTCAAACGTCCATCTTTCGTAAGAGGAACAAGACCAAAATGCATATGTGGTGTTTTCTCATCCAAATGAATCGTTGCATATAACAAATTTTCCTCTCCATACTCTTTTTTTATAAATTCAAGCGAATGTTCAAAAAATACTTTTATTTCGCTATCGCTCATATTTTCAAAGAATTTATCATTACTGGTAATGATCCCGTCCACATGGCGAATGGCATCTTGTCGTATTTTTCGTTTTCCTTTGTAGTCTTTTTCTAATCGATCTTTTATTTTTTCGTTAAAATCTATTTTTCCCTTTGTTAATGTTCAACACAACTTGTGTAGTGCCACCATCTACACTGTAAGCAAGTTTAAATACATCTAATGTTAATGTTCAACGTAAGGATAACTGGGTTTATTTGCACTTCTTTATCGAGTTTAAATACATCTAATGTTAATGTTCAACAAAGGAATCGAAATATCATTCCGAGTAAACTTCACTGTTTAAATACATCTAATGTTAATGTTCAACCTCGTTCAAACAAGACAAAGAAGGCAAGTGGCTAAAGTTTAAATACATCTAATGTTAATGTTCAACTTGGTTCACACACGTTTATCCACTTGCAGACTTTAGTTTAAATACATCTAATGTTAATGTTCAACAGCGGGATTTCCACCTGAACAACTCGATACAATCGCGTTTAAATACATCTAATGTTAATGTTCAACTTCGCACGTCACAGAAGAAGATGATCGCAAGGCAAGGTTTAAATACATCTAATGTTAATGTTCAACAAGAGATTAACAAAGAGACGAATCTCTCAAACACTGTTTAAATACATCTAATGTTAATGTTCAACGAAATTTCAGATTCCCAACCCTTTTGAATTGCGATGTTTAAATACATCTAATGTTAATGTTCAACGGAGGTGGATGCAATGGGAAGAAGGGCTGTTCCAATGTTTAAATACATCTAATGTTAATGTTCAACAATTCCACCAGCATTCGATGGCAGTCAGTCTTCAAGGTTTAAATACATCTAATGTTAATGTTCAACCGTGCCGTTTTTCAAACGTTCGCGCGACACATATTGTTTAAATACATCTAATGTTAATGTTCAACCCAAACTGTTATGCATATCCATGATGAGGTGGTGCTGTTTAAATACATCTAATGTTAATGTTCAACGAGCCGATTCCAGTCATAACTTCTGCTTTGACTGGGTTTAAATACATCTAATGTTAATGTTCAACACTTAAACAACGCTAATCCACGCCCGAATTTGATAAGTTTAAATACATCTAATGTTAATGTTCAACTGGATGGAGACTTGCTGGAAGGTGGTAAACTAGTAATGTTTAAATACATCTAATGTTAATGTTCAACTTAGAAACATCCACCGATTATTTACTAGGTTTAACGGAGTTTAAATACATCTAATGTTAATGTTCAACTTTGGTTGTTCCGATACTTCTTTTGCTTCTTCTTTTGTTTAAATACATCTAATGTTAATGTTCAACAATTCAGAGCCGAATCCAGAGCCGTTTAAATACATCTAATGTTAATGTTCAACTCCCGCACTTTTTCGGATTGCTTGTCCCACCAGTGAGTTTAAATACATCTAATGTTAATGTTCAACAAAAAACATTTAATACAAACAATTGCAGTTGACTACGGTTTAAATACATCTAATGTTAATGTTCAACCTCCGATAAATAAAGACTTCATATTTTTAGAATATCTCAAAAATATTATTATTTCAAGGTTTTTACTAATTTTCTCCAACCTAATCATTAAAAGTACATTTTTCGTATTTTTTTATAATAAACATTGATATAACAAGGTTTCAGCTTATGTTCTAATCATGTCCACTTGGAGAAAAGTAAATTGACTAAACTAATTGGAGGCAATGGGACATAATATTTTCTTTCTTATTTAAATAATAAAACCCCTATTTAAAAGTAGATAAAATATTTAATATCGTGTTAAACTTTTTCATAGATACCATCCTGTCTGCTTGCTATTGGAATTTTTATATCATGAAGATGTTTTTTTATCGTTTCATAAAAAATACGCAGAAATTTAAAATTAAATCATTTTTAAAAAAGGGGAACAACCATGAGTATTTTAACTGTCAGTCATTTAAGTCATGGCTTTGGCGATCGAACAATTTTTACAGATGTTTCTTTTCGTTTATTAAAAGGGGAACATATCGGTTTAATCGGCGCAAACGGCGAAGGTAAATCTACCTTTATGAATATTATTACGAGAAAATTACAACCTGATGAAGGAAAAATTGAATGGTCTAAAAAAGTTCGTGTTGGATATTTAGATCAACATTCCGTTTTAGAAAAAGGCATGATGATTCGGGATGTTTTAAAAGGTGCATTTCAATATTTATTTGATTTAGAACAAGAAATGAATGAAATGTATGAAAAAATGGGGGAAGCAACACCGGAACAATTAGAAGAAATGTTAGCCGATGTCGGAACGATTCAAGATTTATTAACGAATAATGATTTTTATACGATTGATGCAAAAGTGGAAGAAACTGCTCGTGGTTTGGGACTTGATGATATCGGTTTAGAACGGGACGTCCATGATTTAAGCGGTGGACAACGTACGAAAGTATTGCTAGCAAAATTGCTCCTTGAAAAACCAGATATTTTATTACTAGATGAACCGACCAACTATTTAGACGAGCAACATATCGAATGGTTAAAACGTTATTTACAAGAATACGAAAATGCCTTTATTTTAATCTCTCACGATATTCCGTTTTTAAACAGTGTCATTAATTTAATTTATCATATGGAAAATGGCGAATTAAATCGTTATGTAGGGGATTACGATGACTTTTTACGCGTGTATGAAATGAAAAAACAACAATTAGAGTCCGCCTACAAACGCCAACAACAAGAAATTGCCGAATTAAAAGATTTTGTTGCTCGTAACAAAGCGCGTGTCTCGACACGAAACATGGCAATGAGTAGACAAAAGAAACTTGATAAAATGGACGTAATTGAGCTAGCAAAAGAAAAGCCAAAACCAGTGTTTAACTTTAAAGGAGCTCGTACATCTGGAAAACTCATTTTTGAAACAAAAGATCTTGTCATTGGATATGATGAACCGTTATCCAAACCATTACAATTACGAATGGAACGTGGACAAAAAGTAGCGCTTGTTGGCGCTAACGGAATTGGAAAAACAACATTGCTACGAAGTATTTTAGGGGAAATTAAACCACTTAGCGGATTCGTCGAACGCGGCGAACATTTACACATCGGTTATTTTGAACAAGAAATAAAAACGGAAAATAACAACACGTGTATCGAAGAAATTTGGAATGAGTTCCCTAGTTTATCCCAATATGAAGTTCGCGCTGCCCTTGCAAAATGTGGATTAACAACGAAACATATCGAAAGCAAAGTATCTGTTTTGAGCGGTGGCGAAAAAGCAAAAGTCCGTTTTTGTAAACTAATCAACAACGAAACAAACGTACTCGTACTGGACGAACCAACCAACCACTTAGACGTAGATGCGAAAGATGAGTTAAAACGTGCGTTAAAGGAATATAAAGGAAGTATTTTATTTATTAGCCACGAACCAGATTTTTATCAAGACATTGCAACAGATATTTGGAATGTGGAGTCATGGACAACAAAAATATTTTAATGGAAGGCTCTGTTACATTTTAATATTGATGTCGCATAAGAACAAAGGGAAAACCATAATTGATAGGTTTTCCCTTTGTTCATACAGTATCGTTTTAGTTCAAGAAAGTTTGTTCTTTTCTATCTTTGTTATATAAATCCATTTTTTCTTTCAAACTGTCACTTTTACCTATGCCCCGCCATTCAACAATCATATAAATAGTACTTACTTCATTTAATGTAATAGGGTTTTTATTTTTATCCAAATATGGTCCACCTTCGATTGCTCCAGTTGTTTCCTCTGCAATATCAATTCTGTCACCAGATGCTGAACCAGCATGCACCACTATATCTTCACCATTAATAACGGCGTGGGTTTCGAAATGAAAAGCGTCTACAATATATTCATTTTCATTTTTCATATATAATGTTCCATTACCAGCTAGAAAGTTTTCTAGTGTTATCACAACTTCATAATCGGTTAATTTCCAAGTTTCACCTTCTCCCATCAACGATAAATAGTAATGATTTATAACTAACTTCTCATTACCGTTACATCCTGATAATAAAAGAATAAATAAGACTAAACTGAATAATGGACGGAATTTTCTTTTAGTTAGAAGCACAATGTCCTCCTTACTTTCAGACTTTCCTTATAAATATACCATATTATTCTTCTATTGAACTGTCCTGGTAGATAGTTACAAATTATTTCACAAACTGCCTTACCTATCCGTCACTTCAAATACTATTGAACATATCCATCTATGTCGCCTTTTTTCTTACTTTCTAAACTTTAGGCTCTTCTCCCTCCACAGATAAATGATTAAAAGAGAACCAATGATGACACACAAAGACTTGAATTCCGAAAGTAGATTGCCACCATCATAAATTAAACAAAAATAACTATTCACGTCATATATTGCTGGCAATATCCTACCGATCTCTTGATAAAATATTAATATTTACCTTTAACTTAATTTAAAAAGATAGCAAACAAATTTCTGTTTGCTATCTTTTTTGCTCATCTCTTTTATGTAATAACAGTAGCAACAACAATCCTACGATTCCAAACAAACCACCAATCCACGGTTCAGTCGTAACCGGTAATTGTAATAAAACCGCTCCACCAACAAGTGAACCAAGTGCAATCCCAATATTTAAAGCTGACATGTTTAAACTTAGGGCTAAATCTGCAGATTGTGGTGCAGCTTTAATTAAGTAATATTGAATCGGAGAAGATGTTCCCCAAATAGTTAAACTCCAAATGAACGAAACAAAGATAATCCATGTAAAAGAATGAAGGACAAACGGTAAACTAAATAAAGATACGATAAACAAGATTACCATCATGGCTAACGTTTTTTGAACGCCAATTCGATCCGTTAAAATACCTCCTACACTCGTTCCAATCGTTCCTGCAATTCCAAAAATAAATAAAAATAAACTTACTGTACTTGCTGTATATCCTGATGTCGTTAATAAAGGGCTAATGTACGCATATACGACATAATGACCAGATAACAATAACATTCCAAGTAACAAAATCTTCACAACGAATGGATTTTTTAATACGCTAATTCGTTCTTTCATCGGTACTTGTTCTTGAGGAGAAAGTTTCGGTAAGGTAAGTAAAATACTAATAAAACAAACGATACTTAACAGGACAATCGCGATAAACGTCGCTCGCCATCCAAAACGAATTCCAAGCATTGTCCCAATTGGCACCCCAAACACATTCGCTGCACTAAATCCAGAATACACAAAACCTAACATTTTCCCGCGCGATTTCTCCGGTACTAAACGAGCAGTAATCGTTAACGCGACAATTTCGAATACTGCAGCACTTAATGCCACGATGATTCGCGAAAGCATTAATACTGCGTAGGAAGAACTAAACGCTGCAATGAAGTTACCAAAAATAAAAATAGTGAGAGAAACAAGTAACAATCGTTTTTGCTCTATTTTTGCAGTAAACGTTAATAAAATAGGACCACCGATTGCGGCGACAAGCGCATAAACAGTAATTAATTGCCCAACGGACGATAACGATACATCCAAGTCGCGGCCGATAAGTTCTAATATTCCCGCAATAATTAACTCTACTGTTCCTACGACAAATGTACTTAACATAAGCGTAAATAAAATACTTTTTTTCATCGTTTTCTCACCCACTTTCTTTCTGACATAAAAACATCACCAAACAAAAAGGAAGTGGTGAAATGGCCATTCATATTTTACCATATTCCTACTCTTCGTTCGTCTTTTTTACAAAACGTTACTATATTATCTTTCATTTTTGTTCACCCTACGTAATGGAGGTGATATAAATGACGAAAAAAGAGAAACAAGCTAAAAAAGGAATCATTACTACAGAATTTGTCGATTTCCATTCTCCTAATTCAAATCCTGCTAACTCAGGTAATTCTGTTAATGTCCATCGCATGATAGAAGATGCAAATATTTATTTGGCAGAAAAAGAACTCGGGCAACAAAATGAAAATAACGGATAATTTTAGTCCTCCTAACATTTTAAAAATGTTAGGGGGTTTTTCTTTACTTTATTTACTTACTTTTATATAGTGAATATAAATAATATATTAGGTGGTGATAAGATGAACATTACCGTTTATCCACGTTCCATGCAAGGTGTTGGGAATTTTAACGACGGACAAATTATCGAATATAAACCAATTGCTTTTCCACGAGAAACAACAGCTATCCCACGACTTGGGCCTTTATTTTACTGGGCTTGGGCCGAAACGAAAATAACGTCTAAAATACCGCTCCATCCACACCGTGCATTTGAAATTTTATCGTATGGGTTGAAAGGGAAAGTAGAACATTATGACACCGCAGGGCATCAAACATTTATGCAAGAAGGCGATGCCCAACTAATCAAAGCGGGTTCTGGTATTTCACATAGTGAAACACTCTTTGCACCACATACAGAAATGTTTCAAATTTGGTTTGAACCGAATCTTTCTGAAACCATTACTCATCACCCATTTTATGCACAGTATAATAACGAAGACTTTCCTGTTAAACAAGAGGACGAATCAACGATTAAAACAATTATCGGGGAACATAGTTCGATTGAATTAGAAACAGATGTTCAAATGTATGATATTACGACAACTAATAGTTTTGACTATGTGTATAAAGAAAACCGTCAATTAGCGATAATGGTCATTGAAGGTAACGGGGTCATTAATGGAAATGACGTACGTGCTACTGATTTTGTCGTGATTACAGAACTAAATGAAAAAATACACTTTACAACAAATGATGCATTACGCGTTGTTGTGATTGACGTGCCAATCGAAACAGATTATCCTTTGTATCATAAAGTATATGAAGCCAATCCGTAAAATTAGATAGAATAACGTAGCCAACATTATCGTTAGGCTACGTTTTTTTCGTTTTAATATATACAATTGGTCCCAAAAATGTACATGTAAATAAAATGTATAGACCAAGACTTTGGAAAATAAGCAAGAGATTGTAATTCCCGATACCAATAACAAAATAATAAATCAGTAAAACAGTTGTCCAAATGATACTTTTTCGGAGCGCATCAGATAGATCCTTTACTTTACGAAATTTAGCAAGAAAAAATGTAACAATAAATGCAGGAAAGACGGTCAGTAGGAACTCCCTATTTAACACAAATGCATACCTTTCTGGCGTTAATTCCTGTCTTTCACCAAATGGTAATGTTACGATAAATTCACAAATAGTAACTGTCATTACCACCAAAATCCCAAATAAACTTTCTTTTATAATAGACTTCATGTACGCTGTCCACCTTATTACCATTCAATATACTCAGGGTACTCGTCATCTTTTAACCTTACTTCACTAACTAGACATTGATTGTAACGAGCAAACGTTATAATATCTTCTTTCATTTTGCCATATTCCGAAGATGGTTCTACAATATGTTTTAAGTAGGCAGACAAATGTTTCAATCTTTTTTCGGGTGAAAAAGATAAATATTTTATCGTTTTTCGATCTAAGTTTTGTGTAACATATCTTGTACACTTTAAATGTCGACTAGTCAATAAATTCATTATTGTCGCATAAGAATGAGGAGAAATAACTTCTGCAAGAGTCTCCATAATGACTGTTTGAAATTGCCGAGTTTGAGCAATCGTCTTATCGTATACCACTTTTGACGACAACATAAAGTTATCATCATTTTTAGACAATTCCTTCGCGCGAAGTAAAACAAAATCATTTAATGCCATCACCACAAACACCGCTTCCGTCCAAACTGTCGGAAAACCGTAATACACATTTTTCTCTGATATAATCATACTATGCCACTTCATCTTATCCTCATCCATATGATTATCGACTAACTCTACTTCCCGCGAAGCCATAAACGCATGTCGAATATCATACAAACACCTAACACCCGCAGCGCAACAGGATAATAGATAAAATCTTCTTCTCTTCCCTCGCCAACAACATCATGTAACGCCTCATACAATGTATATAGATCTTCATAATCACCCATCACATAAACACCTGCATGATTTGGTGTACTTTTCGCTTTTAACAAGTGACTTAAATAAAAAGCTTCTTTTTTAGTAATTAATTTTACTATCTCAAAAAGGAGTGAATGGTAAAGGTATTTTTATACTCACTATATTTCATATCAAATCAGTATACCAACGAAAAATAGGAACTTTTTTACTTAATTGTAACTTCCCTATTATGGACTCATGATAGCGTAATCCTGTGCATTTTATCTTTCTGTTTATCAATTTATTTTTGCTAATCGAGCGTGTTGATTATCTAATTTATTCCAATATAGTAGTATAAAAAAAGAGATTCCCATGTAAAGCGTAAGTACCAAACAAACATTTACGCTTAGGAGGAATCTCTCTTGAACAAGAATAACACGATACTTTGGCTGATTCGAAACTTTCTTTCTGAAGATGAACTACCAACGATTTTAGCAAAGTTCCATTTTGTTGATACAGAACGCAAATGTACAGTGTCCACATTTATCTCATACTTATTGAGTGTTTCAACAAATGAATGGAAAAGTTTATGACATGCGGCTGATGCTGGACATGCTGAAGATTAATGTCATGTTGGTAAGCAAAAGTAATCTGTTCTTCTCCTTTTAATTAGATATATCAGTAAAAATTGTAATGTTAAGCATCACTAAATTCCTATTTCTTGCATTTTTTCAGTTACTTTTTTTATCCTTTCATCAAGGCCTGCGCCACTAAATTTATTTAATTGTAGCTGACTAACAATTTTTCCATCGAACATAAACATAATACGATCAGTCCTAGCAGCAACCTTCGCATCGTGAGTTACAAGAATAACTGCTGTACCTTCTGTGTTAATTTCGGAAATGATGTCCATAATTTCCTGTGCGGTTTTTGAGTTAAGTGCGCCAGTCGGTTCGTCACCGAAGATAATTTTAGGATTGTTAATAAGTGATCGGCATATCCCTGCACGCTGAAGCTGTCCTCCCGACACCTGGGTAATATCACGATTTTCCAGTTCCGCAATACCAAACTTTTTCATAAGCGTTCTTGCTTTTTCGGTAACCTTTGTAACGTTTTTTCTGTTATCCCTCATTGAAGGAAGAATAATGTTATCGAGAATATTCAAGTTTTTGAGCAAAGTCGGCTGCTGAAAAACAAATCCCATTTTTGTTCTGCGTATGTCGGCAAGCTCCTTTTCACTAAGTGCTGATAGATCTTTGTCATCGAAAGAAACCTTTCCGCCGTCAATGCCGTCCATTCCACTCATCGCATACAACAGTGTCGATTTTCCTGATCCTGAAGGTCCCATAACTGAAACGAACTCTCCCTCATATATGTAGGCGGACACACTGTCGAGAACATTGTGCTTTTCATTGCCTACTCCGAAAGATTTCACAATATTTTCACCGATAATTATCTTCTTCATAATCTACTCCTTCATATTTTCGGATATTTTTATTTGTCCCGCACTCGATGAGCCGATAATTGTTGCGATAAGTACCGAGCATACCATCAGCAATGGACATAATAGGTACGCAGAAAGTGGGTTAACAACAAACTCAAACGACGACGCTCCAAACGATAAGATAACCATGCTCGCAAGTACCTCTCCGAGAGTGTTTGCTAGAATCGTCCCAATAACAATTCCTATAATGAGAACAAATACCGAACGCGCAACATACTGTATTGTAATATCCAAGTTTGTAAAACCCAACGATTTTATTACGGCAATGGAATATCTGTCCTTTGCGACAAGCATTTTCATAAACAATAGTGTAACCAATACCGTTATCATCAGCGCAACAACAATTGCAACAAAGGAGGCCATTCCGAGGGAGCTGATTGTCGAACCGTATGTTTGTTCAATATATTCATCAATATCCGAAACCTTTGCATAATAAAATTTATCCGCATATTCCGAAATTTTACTATTGATAAGAGATTGATCTGAAAGCTCAGCACAGATTACGTACCACATAATGTCCGCCGAATTGTCGGAAAAAACAGCCTTTGCAGTTTTACCTCCGTTGGTAATGTCGGAATAAATACCGCTTACCGTAAGTTTCTTTTCTTTTCCCTCAATCACCAGTGTCATGATATCTCCGACCTTTTTGCTCAGTTCTTCAGCGTTCATGGCCGAAAGCGCAATTTCATCTTCTGCGCTTGGTGCTCTGCCCTCGGAATATTCTACTGGGAATATAGAATGGTCGCCGAGTTCTATTTTCAACCTTTCTTCCGAGCCATCCTCTGTCTTTGCTTTGAATGTTTTTGTTGTAAGCAAGGTGTACTTTGAAATCGCACGATCGTTACTCATCGTTTTTATAATTTCCGAAGCTTTTTCAGAAATATTGTCCGTCTGCTGTATGTCAATACGCAAATCACTATTGCCTATCCCCATATATGTGATGAAGCTTTTTGAAGAAATCGTGTTGTACAAGTTCTGTGGAACGATAATGATAAATGCCGAGATTATCAGAACCGCAAACATTGTAGCGTACAGCTTTTTCCTTGCAAGTACATCTTTGATACCGAGAAAAATATTCGTGTTAAACAACCGGTTTCCACTCAGGTTAAAACGCTTTGCTCCTACGTTTTTTTCCTGCGATGTACCAAAACGGATTGCTTCGGCAGCAGATATTTTTCGAAAGCGTCTCAATACTCCGTTTACATAGGCAATGATTGCAAAGAAGACAAGCAGTATGCCGATTATTCCGAACAGCAAGGCAAACGAGGAGTTTTCACTTTCCCCCATATAAAGCCGTATATTTTCAAGAAGGATGCCTCTGAACACAAAGGAAAGTGCAAATCCGAGAATACAACCAATTGCCGCAATCACTGCGTATTTCACAAGATAAATCTTTTTTATGTCGGAAACACGTAGCCCTATTGCTTTCATCACACCTATTTCGCGGTAGTCGTCTTCAATTTTCGCAAGAAGCGTAAAGCGTATACACATTAATGCGATTGCAACGACAAGTACACTTACAAGAAGGATGACTGCAATCATCAGACCATCAGAAATGGCATTAAGCATTTTAAAAAGCGGATATGTTATTGTCGGTCCGTTTGCTTCAAGTCCTGCGGAGGTGTAAGCAGTTTCGAATGCACCAATTTCAGACAGGTCCTTTAATCTGAACTCAATCAGATATTCTGTCCGTCCAACATCCTTTATTTCCGCATAATCATTTTCGCTTACAAGAAACCTCTTTGACGAGGCAAGCAATGAATTCATCTGTGAATCGCGTAAAAATCCTGCAACGGTAAATTTCTTTCTGTCTATCACAACTTTGTCACCGACTTTTGCAGTGCCGTCCTTCATATAACCTACCGGAACATAAATCTCCCCGTCCGATACATTTATAACATTCCCGTCAAGATCAAGGAGATAATCAAATTTTTTGCTTTGTGTGCTGAATCCGTTGTCCTGAATATTTTCCGCAAGCGATTTTCCGTCAATTACAATTTTCGCACCGTCAACATTGAGAAATTCAATCACCTGAAATTCATCGACATGGCTGTTCTGCTTCGCGAAATCAGCAAGCCGTACCGTATCAATATCACCTGAATGCATCTGCATAAAATGCGGAGTTTTCGCCTGCTTCATAAGTGTATCTATCGCACCTGAAAGATTGACGACAAGTATTGCCGAGAGAGAAACAAGCATAGCCGCGGCAGCGACAAATATCATCGTTGTTAGTGTTATTAGTTTGCTTCTTAAAATGTCATTACGAATTATTCTATGATACATAGTTCACCTCTTTTTTCAAGCTTTTTAACTGAGTTCAAGTTATATAGAATGACTGAAGTAACACATAACAAAAGCCCAGCGATAATAATGAGGAATCCAGTTCCTCTGCCACTACCTGTACCAATGATTTTCCCCACACTATCAGCTAACACTCCGCCGTCAACTAACAAAGGAGTGAACACAAAATCTGCAAGGATACCCGAAAGCGAATAAGCTGCAACAAATCCAAGCTGAGAAATTATCCCGATAAGTGACCATGCTCTTCCCTGAACAGAATGATCGATGTTCGTGCGAACAAGAAAATCGAGAGTTGTGTTTGCAAAAGGCATCATTGCAAAAAAGAAGAATCCGGAGACACAGATCAACATAATATGTTCGCGAAATCCAAATGCCGCCATAAACATTCCTTCACAAAACAACGCAATCGAAAGAATTTTCAAAAAGTTTTTCTTTATAGGAAGAAAACCGAGAATCACACTTGATACAAGCATCCCCGAAGCGACAATCGTTTCAATTGTCCCAATTACAGAACTATCTGTAAAAGCTAGCAGCATAGGTATAGAGAGTGTTTCAATAAATCCGAGAAAAAAAGTCAACACGGATGTGATGATGACAAGAACTAACACACCTCTGTTTTTGGAAATTGCGTACCAACCTTCTTTGAACTCGCGTATAAACGATTTAGTTTGTTCATATGTCTTGGAAGGAAGACCTCTTCGAACAGCAAACGTAGTTAAAACGGTAACAAAAAAAGTGCAAATGTCGATGATAAGCAACAGCTTTATATCTGCAACAGTGAGTAAAAATCCCGCAATAACAGGAGATATCAGAAATTTTGCCGAACCCGCCAATTGGACAAGTCCACTTGCCTTCGTATACTGTTCTTCAGTAAGTAAATCAGTAACCGTTGCTTTATATGCGGGTTCGAGTAGCGAAGAAAAAACGGAGCTAATGGTAACCCCCACACAAATCTGCCATAACTGTGCTTCTCCGCGAAACATACAAATTAAAATAAAGACGATTCCTAGTGCGGAAAGACTATCACCCAACACCATCAATAACCTACGGTCATAGCGATCTGCAAGCACTCCCGAATAAGCGCTTAAGAGAAGCGATGGCATAAACGCAAGCAAGGTGACAAGCGCCATTGCCGACGCCTTCCCCGTTTGCTGGAAAACATAAATTGCAAGCCCAAATGACGTAAGGCCTCCTCCTATAGCGGAAACAAATTGACCCGACCAAAGTAGAAGAAATTTATTAAAGGATTTGACTGAGTTATTCATTGTTGCTACCGTCTTTCATACCAAACATTTTTAAAGTGTCCATTAGACTTCCACTTTCTGCACCAAGCAACCTTTCTACATTGCAGATAAAGGCAACCATTCGTGAAAAGAGCTCCTCGTTCGTCATTGTAACCATATCATTATCAAAAATGGTAGTCGCATAGATTACAACCATTTCCATGCACTCATACGGAAATGGTGTATTGAACATTCCCTGATCAATACCCTCGCGAATGATTTCCGCTAATATCGGTGGAACACCATTGATGATAACTTTTTGTATTTTTTGATGCATAAGTGCGTTCTGCGGCTTATGAATGTGCTCCATAATTTCCTTGCTATTTCCGCCACTTATGTTCAGTGCCATCACAACACCGATAATGCGCTCGACTACAGGTATGCTCTTGTCTGCAGCGATTTCCTGAGCCGCTCCCAAAAGACGGGCACTGTACCGCTCAATCAGCGCGTCCATAATATTCTCCTTCGATTTAAAGTGATGATACAATGTTCCACGCGCAATACCGACCTTTTCGAGAATATCGTTTGTACTTGTCCCGTCAAATCCCTTCTGACCGAACAGTTCATCTGCCGCGTCAAGAATTTCGTTCTTACGTACTTTAGCTTCTTTTCTCATCCAATCCCCCCTTACAGACCGACTGTCTGTCTATTTGATTGTATCGTTTTTTCTTCAATTGTCAAGAAAATATTATAATTTTGTTGCATTTAATTTTATAACAGACCGTTTTTTGATAACTATTTATGTCTATTAATATTTCATAGGCCTACTATTTCAATTGTTGCCCAAAACTTGGATTGGCTACGCTTTACGAAACAACTTTTATAGGTGGTATAAATAAAAACACGATTATATCACAAAGAAGCGTACCCCTATGGCAAGAAAACGAAATACGTATACATCTGAATTCTAACTACAAATGGTGAAGCTATATGAAAACGGAAAGAAACGTTCTGACATCATAAGAGAATACAACCTAACACCTTCTGCACTAGATTGCTGGATTAGATACTACTAGGAAACTGGCTCATTTAAAGCAGAAGAAAACCATTCAGAAGAAAAAAACGAATGAAGCAAACAGCGCTGATCATAGGACGAAAATAGAGATCATTCGTAAAAACGCAAATCGCTATTCGGTATCAGTAATGTGTAGAGTCCTGCAAATCTCAGGAAATACTTATTATTATCAACTTCGCAAAATAGAAGGCCATGAAAAACAAGCTGCACAGGCTGATTTAGAAGAACGTGTCTGCCACATTTTCAAGCAAAGCCGCGCAATAACTATGGTTACACGTAAAATCAAACGAGAGCTGGCCAAACAAGGCTTAATCGTTTCCAGATGTCGCAGTGGTCGTGTGATAAAGGAGCTTGATTTAACATCAAAATACACAGTGGCGTATTATAAACTGCAAAAGAAACCGAGTAATGAAGCAGTGATCACTAAAGCACTCAACCGTGAATTCAAGCAAGATCAGAGATTGCGTGTGCTCGTGAGTGATTTAACGTATACACGCGTCAATGGAAGATGGTATTATGTATATTTATTTGTCGACCTTTTTAACCGAGAAATTGTTTAGGCGAGCGCTGGTCCAAGAAAAGACGCAGACATTATCTAACGAGCATTAAGTACAATTAAAGATAATCTAAAAAAACTGATATATTTTCCATACATATCGTAGTTTTGAATTTGATAATCAACTCATGATTGAGGCGACAGAGGCATTTGAAATCAAGCGTTCACTGAGTGCAAAGGGCTGTCCGTATGACAATGCAATCGCAGAAGCCACGCACAAAAGTTTCAAGGTGGAATTTATTTATCAATATACATTTGAAACGCTGGAGCAATTAGAAATCAAGCTGTTTGATTATGTACACTTGTTTCACAACATTCGCATTCATCAAACATCGGGATATTTGACGCCCGTTAAATTTTAAGCACAACAGATGAAGATGAACATGAGCTACACTAAACCCAAAGAAACATCAAAGGATAGGCTTTATATGGAGCAGTGGGCATGGTAGCCTCGTTTAGCCGAGCCAGCACAGCTGGGGACCCATGCCCACAGAGGCTCCATGTCAGATCCTAACTGTTAAGTACAACCTTAACAAGGAAGAACAACCCTTACAAAAAATGTATTAATAGGTGTTAACATTACAATATTATCCTCTTAACGTTTTAAATGAGATAATATTCTGCGTTATTTTTAAGATATATATCTATTCAGCACTTCGCTTTCTAAACATAAAATAAAGTATTCCAATCATAACAGGGATGCCTAGAATGATAGCCAAAGTAATATAAAATGGATCCTCATTAATCTCTGTTGAGAGAAATCGTTCAGCTAATGGCCCCAAAGACATGAAAAAAGGAACAATTACTGTTAGCCAAGACTTGGCATATAAGACCCAAATAACAAAAACAGTAATACATCCAAGTAATATCAAAGTGTTTTGCAATGGAGTTGCCACAAAAAATGGATCTTTATCAAATAAAAATACAAGAACAAAAAAGCCTGTTAATATTATATAAGACATTCCAATAATGAAGGAAAACCATTTGGAATAGAAGACCTTGGGCAAAACACGCGCCAATAAAAATCCATAGAGAGCCAGGGAGAAAATCGTTCCAATAATTACTCCCCATACTCCAATTTTAGAAAGGGAGAAATCCCCTCGAATAGATAGGGTAAAACATATAAATGCCATTATTAATAAAGCAGACATTGGAGCCAAACTAAGAATTTGTCTAGCATCAACCCCCATCTCCTGACTAATACTTTTCATGTATATTTGTGGTGAACCTCCTGTAATGTCCTTAATGCTCTTTCCCTCTAATTCAGCTTCAAGTAAATGGTCTTTTAGCTCAACTATAATCTCGTTAATTTCTTTTTCCCTCTTACCTTTTGACAACAAGTACATTTTTAATTCTAAAATAAATTGTTTTGCCTGTTTAGATAACAACTTTATCATTTTCCCTCTTCTAATAGTGAAGATATTCCAGACGATAGTTTAAACCACTGTTGTTTAAATCTTTCTAGTTCTATTTCTCCTTCTTTTGTAATCGAGTAATACTTCCTTTTTGGTCCATTTGGTGATTTCCTTAATACGGATGTTACATAATTATTTTTTTGTAATCGCATTAATACTGGATAAATACTTCCTTCACTTACTAAAACAAAATGATGCTCTTTTAATTTTTCAGTAATTTCGTAGCCGTATGTTTCTCCTTTTGCGATTAGTGCAAGTAAACTTCCATCCAATAAGCCTTTTAACATTTGGGTAGTAGTAGACAAGGTACTTCACCTCAATTATTTATTAATTCTATCTTACATCATAGTATAGTGTTATACAAGATAGTAGCCAAACCTTTTTGTTTTTAATATAAAGAAATGTAACTAACTTATTTAGGTATCCCTGTTTAACTCTGTTTCATGTATTGGAATGTCAACACTAAACTGGACAAAAATTATAAGGTCAGTTGTTTGAATTCCACAGGCGTTAAATAGCCTAGTGTTCCGTGAATTCGAATGTTATTGAACCAATGTACATAATCATCAAGTTCAAGAGCGAGCTGTTCAAGAGAAGAGAAATGAGCTCCGTTAGAGAATTCTGTTTTAAATACCTTAAACATCGCTTCAGCCACGGCATTATCATAAGGGCATCCTTTCATGCTCAGTGATCGCTGGATACCGAATGTTTCAAGAGCCTCTGAAATTAGTTTATTATCAAACTCTCTTCCTCGGTCCGTATGAAACATTTTGACATCATTTAAATTCGCCTGGATCCGCGCAATTGCTTGATACACCAGCTCTGCCTTTTTGTTTGCTCCCGAGCTATGACCAATGATTTCACGATTAAATAGGTCGACAAATAGGCATACATAGTGCCACTTATTTCCGACACGGACGTATGTTAAATCACTGACAATAACCGCTAATTGTTCGTCCTGTTTGAATGGACGCTGTAGTTCATTTTTTACGGGTGCTTCGTTACAACTTGATTTATGTGGCTTAAATTGCGCCACCGTATAGTTGGATACTAACCCTTGTTCCTTCATTAGACGCCCAATTCGGCGACGTGAAACGTATTTCGGTTCAGGTAATTTCTCTAATTCTTTTTTGATTTTACGAGTGCCATAATTATTACGGCTTTCTTTAAAAATACGAGTAATTTCCTTTGAAATCTCTGTATCTTCAGCCTTTTTTGCACGTTTACTAGATAAATCGGCATGATAATAATACGTGCTTTTAGGAAGATTGAGGACGTCACACATTGCTGATACCGAATATTTGTGAGCATTATTTCGAATCACATCTATTTTCGTCCCATGATCAGCGCTGCTTGCTTTTTAGAGTATCTAGCATTTTAATGCGTAGATACTTTTATACCTTTAGGTGCAAATATCATTCTCCATTAATAAACGTTGGTTTTCTTTACGTAATCTAGCCAGCTCATTTTCTTCTTCTGTTCGATTATCTTTGGCAGCGAAAGAGCCTGTCTCTTTGTGATTTTTAATCCAACGATCTAACGCAGAAGGCGTAATATCATATTCTCTAGCAATATCTGCACGAGATTTACCATTTTCATAAAGCTTCACTAATTGTAGTTTAAATTCGGGTGTAAATGTTCGACGTTGACGTGTCATAATAGCACGCTCCCTTAAGTTAATAGTCTAAGTTTACAAGCCCTTATTTTATCTGTCCAACTTAGTGTAGCCTATCCAGTGAAATATTAAAAATTCTAGAGAACGATAATACAGTTTCCGAACACAAATATAATGAATTAAAAGCTTTTTATCTAAACGGAAAAACAAGCTTATTTTTAGCTCATTGTTTACTTTATGCAATTAATAAAACTAATAAAGTTTTATCACATATACCGACTGCTGATGACTATCCTCTTTTAAAAGAAGTGAATAATCATTGTCCTTCGTGTACTAAAAGCTTAGTAAAAACTGAAAAAGGAAAGTCGATTAGTCAATACGAAATAACTAGGATTTTTCCGGAAGGGTTAGATAAATCAGAGGAACAGCTATTTAAAGACACTATCGCTCCTCCAAGCAAATTGGAGTCCAACGATAATAAAATAGCGTTATGTCATGATTGCTCTCACTCTTATACCTTTATACCTGATGTTGATGAATACAAACTGTTGATGGATTTAAAGTCCGATGCTATTCGCTCAACTCAAACATCCGAATACATAAGTTCCATGGATATCGAACAAAAAATAACTGAAGTAGTTGATGCTTTGGGAAAAATTGATAATCTTAATAATTTACAGCCATTATCTTTGGATGCGGTTTCAATCAATAAAAAAATATTACCAGCTAACGTTATATTAATTTCAACGCTCACTAATCATGTACTGACCTATTACAATTTTATTAAGGATTCATTTTCAAGAATAAGTAGCTTTAACCGAATTGCTACAGAAATAAAATTAATGTACATAAAATTAGAGACTATTGAAAGTGATCAAAATGCAATTGTCGAACAACTTGCCGACTGGATTTTACTACACACTAAAAAAACTGCAAATCATAAAGAAGCCTGCAAAATTATAGTTGCATTCTTTGTGCAGAATTGTGAGGTTTTCGATGAAATTATCTAATAAAGTTGTCTCATATAAAACTAGTATATTACCAAAATTAGTAATTATATTGAATGAGTTACAAAATCAAGATATGAATATTAGCGAATTATATAAAAGAGTTCATAAAAAAATAACTGATATAAACGAATTCATACAAGCTTTAAATATTCTATACGCATTACATAAGATTGACTTAACTGAAGATGAGGTGATTTCTTTTGTTGGTAGAAATTAAGTCTGATAAATTTATAGAGAATGAAAAAATTAGACCGCCAATTACTTTTAATCCGGGATTAAATACAGTGCTTGGCAACAATAAAGGTTCAAACTCAATTGGTAAGTCTACATTCTTGATGATTTTGGATTTCGTATTTGGCGGAGAGGATTATATCAATAAATCTGTTGACGTACAAAAAAACATTGGGGTACATACAATAGATTTTAAGTTTAAATTTAACGAAGAAGATTTTTATTTTTCACGGTCTACCGGTGATTATACAGTTATTAATATATGTAATGAAAATTACGAAACAATTGATACTATTTCTGTAGACGAATATACTGAATTTCTTTCAGAACAATACAAACTTAATTTGCCAAACTTAACACTACGCGGAGCAATAGCACGCTTCTTTCGAGTTTACCAAAGGGAAACAACAGATGAACAGTTTCCGCTTCGGAGTGCTATTAGGGAGCCTGAAAAAGATGGGATTACAGCATTAACAAAAATTTTCAATAAATACAAATTAATTATGGAGCAGCAAAATATAGCTAAAATTGCTAAAGCTGAAGAAAAGACCTTCAAAGATGCACAAAAATTTAAACATATCAAATCAGTTAAGAATAAGACAGAGTTTAAAAATAATGAAAAACAAATCAGCATTCTAAATGAAAAGCTAGATGATCTAATGTCAGAGAACTCAAAAGGACTTTCTGATGTTGATTCTTTACAAGCAAGAGAAATATCTGAATTAAGGTCCGAACTATCTATATTAAAGCGAGAACGTATTCAATTAGAATCCCAGAAAAAATCATATGAGATAGATAATAACTTTTTAAAATTCACACAGCAACGAGATTTCGAAGCATTATTAGAATTTTTCCCAAATGCTAATATTAAAAGAATCGAAGAAATTGAAGGATTTCATAAACAAGTTAGGACTGTTCTAACAAAAGAGTTCAAGCAAAGTAGAAAAAATATCCTAGATATGATTAATTCTATATCTTCCAATATTGCGATATTAGAAGAAAAGATAACTAGCGTTTCTAATATACCAAATGTTTCCCAAGCCGTATTGACTCAGTATGCCGACTTGCAAAACGATATAGAACAACTAAAAGACGCTAACAACAACTTTCTTAAATTAAATAAACTAAAAGACCGCTCTACAAAGTTATCCAATAGCTTTAACATATTGTTGAAAGATGTGTTATCTGAAGTTGAAAAACAAATAAATAAAAAAATGAAAGAATTAAATGATATTATCTATGACGGGACAAAAACAGCACCCGAATTGATAATAGAAAAACATAATAGTTATTCATTTTACACTCCTAATGACAGTGGAACTGGAGCACAATACAAAGGATTAGTCATCTTCGATATAGCTATGCTTGCTCTTACAGATATACCTTTAGTAGTGCACGATTCCTTATTATTAAAACAAATCGAAGATGAAGCAATCGAGAAAATCATCGAAATTTATACATCTTTAGATAAACAAGTATTTATTTCGTTAGACAAGATTAGTTCATATCCAGAGGGTACACAGGAAATTCTTAACAAGACAAAGGTATTGGAATTATATCCAGGTGGTGGAGAACTTTTCGGATATTCTTGGAACAAAACAAACTAATTTAAGGAGGCTATATTTTGCTAAAAATTAGTTATAATAGATTGTGGAAGTTGTTAATTGATAGAAATATGAATAAGCAGGATTTAAAAAACGTTGCTAAAGTCAGTTCCGCTTCTATCGCAAAATTAGGTAAAGGGGAAAACATCACCACTGATGTTTTACTTAAAATATGTACAGCATTAGAGTGTGATATTTCGGATATTATGGAGATTATTAAGGAAGATAGATAGTCCCATCATAAAACATTCAACGCCTTCCAATAGGTTAAGTATGCTACGATAATTTAGTGTATACTTAGAATCATATGTAAAGAAATAAAATGCAGTCTTATCAATCTAGAATAATTAAAGAAAGCATAAATTTATAGGGGGATCAATATGGAAGTTAAAAATTTAGATGAATTATATTTAATAACTAAAAACAGACTCGAGGAACAACATGGAACAATAACTATTAATTTCGCAAACAAAACCCATGTATATTCAGGAAACGATGTTATAGGAAATTGCTTGCAAGAGTGGCTGCCTGATTGGTTTCAACATTTAGGTATTGATATAAGACCAGGTGATAACACTCAAGCCTTTCCAGATTTTGTAGCTGTTTTTGATGGTGTTAATTACGATGTTGAAGTCAAAGCATGGAACTATAGTAACTCACCTGCTTTCGATTTGGCAAACTTCTCAAGTTTTTTAGCTACAACATATGAAAGTCCTGGAAAATTAGATGCGCATTACTTCATTTTAGGATATCAACCAATGGATGACGGTTTTTCACAAGGATTTATTGTAAAAAAGGTTTATTTAAAGTACATTTGGGAAATCACCGCTCCATCAAGAAAATATCCTATAGGTTTACAGGTTAAACGTGGCCAACCATATGCAATGCGTCCTTTTAACTTCTCACGTAATGAAGACGGAAGTTTTGAAAATAAAAATGAGTTCATACTTGCTGTCAAAGAAGCTTTCGAATTGTTCCCTAACACAGCATTACCTTTTTCACCTGATGAATGGATTGAAAGAGTACTTTCTTATTAAAAAAAATGGTGCTTTTTAATTTATAGCACCATTTTTTCCTTAATTTCATTATTTTTATATTCCTCAGATGTTATATATGATTCTAACAACTTTTCAGAGACAGCCTTTATAACTGGGACACAAACTGTATTACCTAGTAAATCAAATGCCTCATTTACTTTTAAGAAGTCAAGCCGGTAATTATCTGGAAAGCCAAATAGTTTAAGTCCCTCTTTTATAGTTAATGTCCGAATCCCGCCATTAACAGGAACTGCTAATTTATGAACGTCTGTTGCAACTATTGTAGGTGTCACACTATTGGGGCAAAGAATCTTAGTAAACTCGAATGAAAGTTTACCTGAAACAATATTATACCCTTTCTCTAACGTAGTATCTGCGACTCTTCTGTTGTTCACTAATTGTTTTGGATGTTCAAAAGTAAGATACCCTTTAGCAACTAAGTCATCTAGCAAAGATTGTAATTCAGGATGTGGGTAAAATGTTGATATCATTTCTGCTGTTAAAGGCATTCCATCCATCCATTTTATTCCAATTATATCTGCCCATTTTTTATTTCTTCTTTGTCTCAACAATTTTTCCAGCAGGTCCTTTTGCTCCTCACTGACCTCTCCCTTTAGTCCAATATTCCAACTATGGATGTTATTATTCCCCCCCCGCTTATCTTTTATTGCTTTTCCGTATATTTCATCTATCTTATAATGTGATAATAACTTTTCAGTAAATTCCGTTTGTACAGGTGGTACTGACTCATCTATAATGTCTCCTAATACAGATGTTGATGTTTTAAATCCTTCTAGTTCCTGTACTTCTATATTCTTTAGTCCAATAATATAAATTCTATTCCTAGATTGTGCTAATCCAAAATCCTTACCGTTCAGGACTTTTGTCTGTATAAAATACCCCATATCTTCTAGGGTTTTACGTATTATTTTAAATGTTTTGCCTCGATCATGATTTACTAAACCCTCTACGTTCTCCAAGACAAATCCAACAGGATTCTTTTCTGTCAAAATCTTAGCGATATCGAAAAACAATGTTCCACGAGTATCTTCGAAACCTAATCCTAGGCCCGCTTGCGAGAACGCTTGGCATGGAAATCCCGCTAATAAAAAGTCAAAATCCGGTAAATTTCCTGGATTAATTTTGGTTACATCGCACTCTGGGTTTTCACCAAAATTAGTCTCATAGGCTTTAATTGCAGCGGGCTTAATATCAGAAGAAAATACACATTTACCTTTTAGCCCCATTTCATTAAGAGCTTGTTCAAACCCTATTCTTATTCCTCCCAATCCACTAAATAAATCAATATAAGTTATTTCGTTTTTGTCTTGTTTTAGTTCTGACTCTAACTGTTCTACGCCCATTTCAAGTAGCCTCCTACATTTCTCAGAAAAACTGGTACTATAAGGCAATGGTGCTTCTTCAATAAATTTTTTTTCATCACTATTTAAATAAATTGTTACAGGTTGCTTCTTATTTAGATTACTTTTTCGACCTGCACCTTTTCTATTTCCACCATGCATTTTCATACCTCCCCTATTCGGTGATATGAGTATATCACAAGGGCATTGTTTTTTCAAGAAGTTTGGAACCCAAATCCAAGAAGTATTTTTACCTATTATTTTATTAGACTAACACAATTATAATTCTATATAAAATGAAAAATATATTATTCATTTTATAATGCGAAAGCCATCCATTCTGTCAACTCCCCCACCCAAAAGGCATTCTATCAACTCAACCCCACTTCATTTCCACCCAAATAAAAATAAGATTTCCCAGCCTGGACACTCTCCAAAACCACTGGAAAACCTTATTCTATCAACACTTCATTACATTAGTTCCTATTCATCCACCCTAGACATCAATGCTACCAACTCGACGTGTGTCGTCACTACTATGTGAACACAATTTGTTATCCTCGTTAGCTGTATGTGAACACAATTCATTAGATGTTTTTATGTTATCTTTTTTCGCATTTCTTCGCGCAGGTTTAAATATCTCGCCATCAAGACTGTTACTTAATCCCGTTTTATATACAAACGTAATCATGGCAGGATCTTTGTTTCCATCTTCATCTACTCCGCCGACAATTATCTTATCAACAACACTTTCGAATACATATCGATCAAATGTATCAATCACTTCATTTTGTTCTAAAACTTTTTTGAAAGTTAATAAGCGTTTTTTAATATCTTTTTCCTCTTCCAAATTCGATAAAGACTTTTCCCTTGTTTGCACTTTCTCATTAATTTCTTGCATCAGTGCATTGTACTTTTCTTCATACGTTTCATTGTCGATGATATCCTCTAATCTCATATCCACTAATTTATTCTTTTTGTTCTCCAATCCTTGAATCTCTTTTTCTATTTTAGCTATTTCTTTATGAATCGTATTGGAGCTCAATGCTTCTTCCATTCGTTGCAAAAATTCTTCCAATACATCTTTGTTATTATTACACATAATTCGGTAACTTTCTAGAAAGGCTTTTTCAATAGCTTCTTCGGGTATTCCTTTACTATCTGGACAGAATCTTTTCCCCTTCTTTGTGCTTGTAACACACTGCCAAATCGTTTTACCGTATTTCGTTCCACTATGCCATCTACGTCTCGTTAATGTACTGTCACAATATGCACATTCAATCATGCAACTAAAAGCATATTTACGACTAAACTTCTCTCGCTTCCCACCATTATTAGCTACTGTATTTCGTCCGCGATTTCTTCTCATTCTGATTTCCTGTGCTTTATCAAATATTTCAGCACTGACAATTGGTTCATGGTGATTTCGTAAATAATACTGATCTTCCTCACCAAAGTTTTCTAATCGGCGTTTTGAAATGGGATCTAATGTAAAAGTTTTCCCCATTAAAATATCGCCTTTATATTTTTCATTCTTTATAATTCCAAGTACAGTTGTTTCAGCCCATGTGGGAGTATCTTTCTTTGTTTTGTAGCCTAAATTCTCTAACTCTCTTGAAATGATACTTCCCCCTGCTCCTTCAACATATCTTTGAAATATATAACGAACAATTTCCGCTTCCTTTTCGTTTATTGAAATACTTTTATCTTCTGGATGATAGTCATAACCAAGACATCCTTGAAAACCAACTAACTCTCCACGTTGCATTTTCATCTTTAATCCCTTTTTAACATTGGCAGATATATTTTCAACTTCCTGTTGTGCGACTGAACTTAAAACGACAAGTAACAATTCACCATCCATTGTCAGTGTATTAATTTTTTCATCCTCAAAATAAACGGCTATATCTCTTTCTTTTAACATACGAACATATTTCAACGTATCTAATGTATTCCTTGCAAATCTAGATATTGACTTCGTAATCACCATATCAATATCTCCATTCATACAATCATTAATCATTCGTTGAAAATCTTCACGTTTAGTAACTTGTGTGCCTGTGATGGCTTCATCCGCATAAATATCGGCTAACACCCATTCTACATTTTTCTGAATTAAATCCGAGTAATAAGAGACTTGTGATTTATAGCTATTTAACTGATCTTCCGAGCCTGTACTTACCCTACAATAGGCTGCTACTCTAAGCTGTTTTATTTCTTTTCCACGTTTCTGGTTGGCTAAGTTACTATTGGCCCGAATCACTTCTACTTCCGACATAATAGCTCCTCCCTTTTGTGTTCCTTATATACTTTCTATTATAGCACCAAAAGGAACACAATTCAGCTTGTAATATCGGAGATAATACAATATTCTTTCATTAACTTATTTTTAACCATGTAATATTCTTTTTCAGTAATCAATTTACGGGTTAGCAGTTGTTTTAACATAGCAATTTGCATACTATAAAGAATCAAATTCTGTTTCAAAAACACGCCCCCTTATAATTAATCAATTAAAAATCAGACGGCTGTTGGTACAGCTCCACGGGAATTTCACCCCTGCAAGTATTCCTTCCAGCTCTATTCATAGCTTGCGACGCTTTGAACGCTCGAACCATGACGATAGAGGAGTATCATTATCCTATCTGATGAGTTATCGCCAACAATCTACCACGATTGTATTAGACTCATAGATAATCGCTCGTTTCTATCGAAAGTCATGGCGTATGAGTCAAGTAGCTCTGCATCAGTAGAACGTATCTGATTTTCAGTTTATAATGCACGACGTTATCTTCCGTGCTTTCTTTGTCAAAGAACAATATATATGTGAAAGGGAAAATTTAACCATGTAATCAAATCTTGAAAGCTAAAATGCCTTGCATCAGCTTCGAACGTAAACGATCACGTGTATCTTCATCAATGCCCCAATACGTATTTCCTTGTTCGTCATAAAGTTTACGCATCGACAAACTAGTCATGTAGCTTCCATAATGTAGAATGACATATTTCATTGCTTCTGGCTCACCCTTATTTGCAGCTAAAATAATTGAATACGGTAATAAACCACGTTCGTTGTCTTTTGTGTTAGCATCAATCATCCCAGTCATCTGCATGTTCCTCCAAAAATCGCTTTAACCTTTTAAAAGAGCTTGTCCGCCTATACTGAACCGTACTACGAGGAATCTCTAGTAGTTCAGCTATTTCTACATCTGATTTATCAAAAAAGTAGTATAGTAGGACTGTCTTACGCTTTTCTATTGGCAAAGTACGCATCGCTTCAGCAAGTAATATTGGAGTGACTCTCTTACCAGCCACTTGTAGACATTCTCCTTCTTCTCCTTCATATTGCTTATCCAAGGTATAAAGTTGATTTTCTTCTTGTGGCGTAAGATCAGAAAATGTCATCTCCTTTGCTTGTCTTTGTTTCCTTTCGTTATAAATATTTATCGCTTCATTCTTCAACACACGTTTACAAAAAGCATTAAAGGCACAGCGAACTTGCCACTCGGTACGATCTGGTTCTATCATGCATTTCCTCTCCCTTCGCAACTGCAAAGGTGGGTGATGATTTCCCCTTTCATAACCTTCAACAAGATTTTTTATAAAATGCCAAAGATCGGAGCAATATTTTTAAAAAACTTTATTATACACAAAAAGCCCGACTGAACATAAACCAGTTGGGCATAAAAATTGATCGTTTATTAAATCTTGTTTGTTGGCACAGTGCAACTATAATCATCCTATAATTATTAAGGACGTTTCTTGAAATATCGAATGGAATCAAATCAAGATAAGCATAAATAAACACGGCGATAACCTCCTTCATACCGCCGAGTCATTAAAAAAGATCAAACTTAATACATCTTCCGTCATTCTATTTTTTAGAAAAACGGCGGTTTTGAAATTTTTCGTTTTCAAAACCGCCATTTAATACTTTAACTATCTATTTTTTGCACTCCTTATAAACAACGGTTTTTAGGTTGTATTACTGGTTGAAGTTATATATCACAGGTTCAAAAAATCGGATACCTTACAGATTTGATACTGTTTTAAAAAAAGATACAGAAATAATATTCTTCCACTAAAACTTATTAAAATAAGCCAGATCCATTAATGATTTCATCACTAGAAAGCAACGTAGTTTCATATATCGTTTTATTATGCTTTTTCATAAAAGTTTGAACAACTTTAAAACCTACTGCATAACCAGCACAAAAAGAAAGACCTACAGGTTGGTATCCCTCTTGTTTAGCAATCTCATCACCAAACATATAGCTACTTACTTCGGCAAATCCTTTTATATTTAAAGCTTCTCCAATAACATGGGTTGAATACTCTAAATCGTCTTTGTCCATACTAGTCACCCATGGACCTAACTGTTCTGTTCCACACAGTTCTTTCGCAAACGAATCAGCCAAACCTTCGATGACAAGATAATCTCCCACTGTTACATTTCCATGATCCCAATTAAAATAAGAAAAACGAATATTGTGATGGAACTCATGAGCAATAACAGCAGGAATTTTAGGTATATTGTAATCGTTCGGGAAAATATTCACAGTAATAAACCCAGGTATACCCCCAAATCCTGTATATCCCTTCTGAAGTTTCAATTTATATGGATCTGCAACATATAATCCAAACTTAATTTCATCAGCATTTACTTTCAAACCTGCCTTTTTAGCATTTTCTATACAGGTTTTGATAGTAATCTCCGCCACTTCATAGGCATTGTTATCTTTTAAGATAGATAGTCCTTGTTGAATTTGTTTATCGTTAGAAATATCTGCATAACCTAACATTTTTGTAGCCATTAAAACGTCATAACCATTTTCTTGTTTTGCTTTTATAGGGACATTTATTAAATTCCACATTTCCTTAAATGGAGCCATCATTTTGTAACGAAAATATTCTTCTCTTTCTTCTAATTCAGTAATAGCAAGTAATTCTTCGTATTGTTCTATTGTATTAATCAATTTATAGGTCAAACTCATTCCAATCACCTCTTTCGCAAATATCTAGTGTTGTAATTTTGAAGCAACTTTATATTTTTTATAAGATTTTCTTCAGTGGCACCTAAGTCCAAATGAAATAATATATTTTCTAGACTTGCAATCATTTGGTTCATGTCGTTTTTTATCATAACTAATGAAGGTTTCCGTTCTAAATCTTTAAGTTTATAACCTGTTATTTTTGCAGCAAGGATTTCAGTAATTTTTTCTAAGTCTGACTTTAATAAAACCAATTGACCTTTGTTATTCTTTTTTGCTTTTAATAAATCTAAATTAGAATAGTATCGTATAGAGCGCTCAGTTAACCCGGTCATTTTATAAACTTCTCCTGTAGTAAACAGCATAATTCACCTCCCTATTCTAAGGGTAAAGTATGACGCTACGTTAATGTCAATTTTTAATAAGGTTCAGTCTTCAGTATCCAATAAAAACGAAATATTTTTCATGGAAAAACTTGCCATATTACCAAAACTGACAAATCCCAACCAATAGTTGGTACCATACAGCAGAAGATGCGCATACCAAACGTTGTAACAATATAGCTACTAAAAATTTCAATTAACAGGAACATGCGGATGCAAAAGAACAAAACATACCTTATATTCTGTGTTTTTGTCAAAGGATAAATTATGCTTACTGGAAGAAAAAAAACAACGGTTTTGAATTTTGTTATTTTCAAAACCGCCGTTTTATGCTAGTTGTGTATAGTTTGAAGATCGATAGATCTTCTCTTTCATAAAAAAACCATTCAAATGTTAATCAAATTTTGAATTCCACAATTCAATAATGTTAGTGAAGTTGTTCAAATTATATAAACTTTGAACTTTCTCAACGTAGTTTTGTAAGATTTTCTTAGTTTCTTCGTTATCACAAGATATCGATTGTAAGGTGTGAAGATATCTTTCTATTCTTTTCATCGTATTAAAATACTCTATGTGATCAAATATTTCTTCTTTAAGGATATTTCTATTTTCATCAATCTGTGCTTTTAATTTTTCTTGTTCTTTAGCAAGTTTCTCTGTTTCATGGCGAGCTCTTATTAATTTTTGTTCCGCTTCATTTTTTATTCTTTCTTCATGCTTTTTATCTCGAATCAGCAAGTATTCTTTCCTTAAATCTAAAAAAATTGCTTCAAGCTGATTAAGCAGACTTTCCAATTCATCAGTATAGATTAACTTATTTTTATTTTCTGAATTGATTAACTCGAGCTGTATGGTTCCGGAATACTTTTTTCTATATACTGGTTGCATAGCTCCTATTGTATCATTCCTTACTTTTGTTTCTAAAAGTGTCACCTTCCAACTTACATAAGGTAATCGTAATTCTGTATAATAATCCCCTTCATGTCCGGTGCAAACTTGTCCACCTAACAATTCAATACCTCTTAGTAACCTATTAACAAACGTGTATGCTAGCTTTCTTTTTAAAGGAGAAACATGAAGGTCTAAAATTGTTTTATCTGGACTATCTTCATAATTAACTTTTTGCTTCTCTTCGAATTGTAAACTAAACGGGAGTTCTTCAATATAGCTATACTTATTGTTTTCTTCTCTCTTTTTTTCAATCCGGTCATATTCAAGAATTAAAGAATGTAAATTTGAAGACTTAATTGATTTTAGCGACCTTACCCACGTAGTAAACTTCTTTTCATCATCGAGATTATCGAGATGATATTTCAGGGGATTATCAGACATAGTTGACACCACTTTCAAATTCACATCCACATTTATATAAAGCATCTACAAGCTTTTCCAAATCTTCTTCCGATTTTACTTTTTCAGGAATTAAAAGTTTAGGTGTAGCACCTTGCAATATTGTAGACAGACCTAGCATAAAATCCGAAAATGATGGATAGGAATTTCGATCAATCTTATAGCCACGTTCAGTAAAGCCATATATTTTTCCCCATTCATCAATCTTATTTATATGAAATCCTATAAAACTATTAGGTTTTGAAGCGAGAGAATTAATTAAGTCTTCCATTCGCTTTTTAAGTACATTACGATTATTTGTGTCTACAAGGTCAATGATTATTTTTAACTTTAATTTCATTTCATCAATAGCATGATGTAATTCCATGATATCATCCATATTATGAACCACCGGCTCTTTACTTGTTCTAATTGAATTGGTTTTGATAGCAACAGAAATTTTTCCTAGCGATTTTAAATCCTTTTCAACCTCTGAATACCTATCTATTAATTCTTTCATACCAAAGATAGGAGATTTAAATGGAGTCCTAAATTCAATTAGTTTTGGCTTCCCATATTTTTCAACTGTTTCTTTTATATTATTTACTACTTGATTTTTTATAGAATTATTTGTCCATATATTATTTGTAGTTTTTTCATTTAAAATAGAAATTATATATTGATCTTTTCTTTTGTTTTTTATTAATCCATTTTTTGATTCTATATACTCTATTCCACTTTGTATTTCTTCAGGATATTTTTGGTTTCCATTACTTATTGGTATCAAAACTCGATGGTGTGTTTTTAAATTCACTTTTCTAGTCTTTACACATAATTTTTCGTACTCAGGCCAATAAGACGTATCTTCCAAAATATCAAAAAGCCAACTATACATTACCAACATCTCAAAATAATCTCTCTTACCATGCATAAAAGGTTTATCCCGATGTTTTTCATATTCCTCGTCTATATCAAATGGGTTGTCTTGATAGCGATAATCATAACTATTAATATAATAATGTTCTTCATACTGCCTAGAATATTTATGCTCTACATACTTATCCGACCATTTCCATGCAATATTAAAAGCATAACTTGCTATGTTAACCCCATATTCTCTATAAGAATCCATTACCCATTTTACAATATTATTGTCTAACCCCTTCATTTCCGAACGATTCGGTTTTGACATATAGTAATTCCAATACTCTTTAACAGCTAATACTATTTTGTCAAGATCATCATCAGAAAGTTCATTGTCCGATAATCTATCTGCTACTTCTTTTGAAATTCCTAAAAATTCAGTTTCATTGTAGTAAATATCAATATCTTTTTGAGCATCACAAACTTTCTTTATAAAGGTATCTACCCTTTTTTTCTTATTCAAATAATATTCTTCAATAAAATTATGTGTTTTTGGGAATTGATTTATTAATGTTTTCTTTGACTTTTCAATTGTCTGTTGAAGCTTAATTAATTCATAATTATAATCTTCTGGATTCAAGTAATCATTGAAATATTCGGAGACGAACTGAATAATCTTGCCCATGTTATCCGAGTGTTTTGTAAAATCGAATTCATTTACTTTCTCTTTTCTTTTTCGCATGGAAATATATTCTTCAATTTTAAGCATATTTATCTATCCTCCTTAGTAACCGTTCACATCACAATATCACAAAACTGATTGCATCTATTATGGTCAACTAGTATTAAAATATTTTTAATATAATTTTTGATTTACGACTTCACTGTGCTATCTTGCGTAAATCCTTTCTGAAAAACTAATATAATACCTTACTTTTATTTTTCGTAAATTAAGATATCTTAACAAGCTAAGAATATAAAAAATAAAGTATATTTCCATAAATACCCCAATAAGTATTTCTTTGCTCATCTCAGAGATTATGCATAGAAATACTTATCATGGAGTACTCAACTTAAAGATTATCAATCTCATTAGCTCCCACTAATAAAATTCCTAATTCTTTTTGCAGTTCTTCTACATCATCTTTCTTCATGATCCACCTTTGCATCGTTGGCTGCCTAAATGTCGCCATATCCATATAAAGTTCTTCACCTTTTCCATATGATAATTCAAAACGAATTTCATACTTTTTTCCTAACCATTCTTGAATCGAAACAAACAGATTAGATGGCGCCATTTTGTAATACTCATTAACAAAATAACAATAACCATATGTTAAGTTGAATAATGTACAATTTTCGTTTGAATCTGATTCAGTAACAGCTAAATTTTTTAGAAATTGTCTTCCACCAAACATTTTCCCAATTTCTTCGTCAGAATTATAATATGGACTAACTATTTTCTTTGAAAAGGCCATAATTTTACTTTCTTTTGGCGGATAGAAAGAAATTGTACCTGCCACTAATACTTCATTCTCTGGAATATTTGCATTTAATATTTTATTTCCGCTTTGATTAATTAATTGCTCCTCCAACTGGTTATTACAGAAATTATCAAGTTCCTTATAGTAAGTTGGATTAAATAAAATAATATTTGGTTCATCAATAGGTAGACATAGCTGACACAGTGTACTAATGGAAATATTTAAATGCTCAAATTTATTATTTAAAAATCTTTGAACGATAAAATCTTCTTTGTCAGAACCCGTAAACTTTAATATTCGGTCTTCCCTTAAATCGATTTTCTTTATCTTTAAATACTCCCTCTCAAGTGATGGATAAGATTCCAAATATGCACTTGCCAATTTTATACCTAATAACTTTTCATTTCTCTTAATTAAAAATGGAGTTTCAATTGATTCTGATTTAGGTTGTGTTAAAATTTCCCCGATGGATTTTCTCTTTAAAGTATTTTCAAGTTTATTCATATCTTGATTTTTATAAGCTAAAACCAAAGAACCTTGAAGACGCAAATTCAATAAATTGCTATCGTTTATACAATAATTTAAAAAGGGTTCTGCCATAGTAATATCCTGTTTTTCCTTAGCCAATTTCTCTAATAAAAGCAGTATAAAGTACTTTTGTTTAACTGAACCTTGGGAAGTTAGTCTTGCAAAATCAAATCGATGAATTAAATTTCTCATAAAATAATACATTCCATTAAGAGAATCCATAGTTCTTTCTATATTCTCGGTTGAAAATAATAGCCATAACAACTGGTTGAATATGTCTAACCAACATATTTTCTCCCTTTTTATAGATGGCAAAGTTACTTCCTTAAAATTACCATTATACCATGAGGACAACATAGATATTTGTTGCTCAAAAAAAGGAATCAATTTATCTGGATAGTGGGCTTTTATCATATAAAGTACATAGTTATTCACATCATCGGTAAAGCTACTTAACCAATATGAAGGTTCCCTAGACACAAATGTGTTATCAATTAAATCAGCATACATTTCCTTTATTTGACGGGGAGACAGTAAAGGGATTAAACTCTCTGCTGCAACATTTGCATTATCTGATTCCCAACTGTAATGATTTTCTCTATTAATAAAGAATGAAAAAAGGGCATCTCTATAACTAGTAAATTTTTTTGTTCTATGATTACCTATTCTATCTGCAATAATTTCAAATATTTCCCACCCCTGAGATTTATACTCCAACTGTTCTATATCATTTAAAAATTCGCCCATCAGTTTATCAATTGGTAATTCATGATATTTAAAAACACCTTTTGGAGAATCATCTTTAGTATATAAATTTTCAATATATACCTTTTTCAATACATCCGTTCTTTCCCTTAAAAATCTCTCATTATTATTCGATAACTTCTCTATAATTTGATTACTAAATTCAATTTTCCGTGCATTATCATTATTAGATATTTTGCTGGATGTTGCTTCTATCAAACACCACAAACCCAGTAAATCTTCTTCCTCGAAGTCTAAAGTTTTCCAGTTCTCTTTGAAAAAATAAATAATGTGTTTTATTTTTGTAATGAGTTTCTTCTCAAAAAAATCATTGTTTAATAATCTATAAAACTCTTTAGATCCCGCCAGTATTGATGATTCAAAAAACAAGTCCTCGATAGAGGACGCAAGTAAATTATCTCCCTTCTCACTAGCTAACAAAGACAAATTATATAAATCCAAACCCTTACTGCTCCAATATGACAAATCATCTTCAATAACACGTTTAAACACTTCATATGGATAATGAAGTACGCCATCTTTATGTTCGATAAAACCGAGTAAATTTTCATATAATCTTTTTCTTGCTTTGTCAACCATCCCTTTATTAATCTCATATTTCAACATAAGTTCAGAAAAAAGGTTATATGTTGAAATACTATCTTGAAGTGATGAGTTCCAAGCCCTTCCTTTCACTCCCAACCAATACTCGAACCAGTTTTCTAATTCACTATAATACCCTCGTGTGGCTAAATATTCCCATGTTAATGTCACCGAATAGTTAGAACGATAACTATAGTCCTTTGTTCTATTTAAAAGATAACTTGTAAGTTTTGACTCCAACACCCCATCATTTGAACTCTCAATTAGATAAAATATAAACTTACTTAGTTGATTAGCTACTCCATAAATTCCATTTAAAAAGGGGGTCATACATTCATCAAACAAATAATCTAGAAATATTTTAAAGTCAGAGAAAGCAATATATTTTTTTGTCGCGAAAATGTTTCCGAGTTCAAAAGATATTCTGATTAATCTTTTTAAATAAGGTCGTCCCCGATCATCATTATATTTTAAATAGTATTCATGTATTCCCTCATCAATTTGTAACTCTTTAGATCCAAAATCCCCAAGATACCCCAAAATAAAAGAGTAGGCGGAATACATATTAAGTTTATTATTATAATGATAGTCTTGATTACTAAGAGCTTTAAAACCTTTCAATTTAACATCATTATAAATTGAATCTGTACTTTTTTTCCTCATTATAAGTGTAATAAAAAAAAGAATTTTTATATCTAACGAATTATATGACCAATCATTATTCTTTTTAATTTTTGAAAGCACATATGACAGTTTAAGCCATTCCTGATTCTGAAACAATTTATCCAAAAGATCTTCAAATTGATCAAGGCTTAGTTTACGTATGTTTTTATTAAAAAATCTAGCAAATTGAAGTATTGTGGTGTCAGTATTATTCGCTAACCCTTCCAATTGTCCATATGTAATTAGGCTTTCAATGTGGGTTTCTATTTCAATAGAGTCAATTTGGATGTTGCTGTTCAGAACTTGTGATAAATAGCCAATTTGAGTTAAAGTATCAGAAGTACCCCGTGATAGCCCTTGATCTTGATGCCATAATTCATTAACGCTAAGATGAGTAATTACTGATTGAAAATCTCCGAACCACCTATCAAAAAGTGCCTTTGCTCTGTAAGATTGGTTATCATTCACAAGAGTATTAATATCATCCACAACAATTTTTATATCCTTGATTTTAACTGAATTTAGGTTGATTCTTTCATATTCGGAATACAGTAAATTCGGTATTTTTATCGTTGGCTTTAGATCTTCATAATAATCCATAATCCTTATATATTGGTTTAGATATATAGCAGTTAAAGAAATGTTCTGTATCTTTTCAAAATCATAATCTATCTTACTTTGTTGAACTACTTCTTTAAATTGATATAGTAAACTATCTATTTCTTGCCCGAGTGTTATAGCTTCATTAACATAATCCATTGAAAATACATCAGTTTTTTCGGAAGACCTATTCGCCAAATCTAGTAACCGGAAAATATCTCGATGTTTTACTTCTATTTTCTCAGAGAAATTGAGGTAATAAGTTGCCATCTTTCCCGCAACATATGTAATAATATTTGAGTTTTTCCGAAGTTTATTCTTTAAATATACCCTAATATCATTATGATAAAGTGCGTATTTACCTTCATTTTCTATCACTAGTGGTGAATAAAAGTTTAATATTTGTTGCCATTCCACTTTACTTATTTCATTACTTTTAAAAATCTCTAAAATATCATCAATTGAAACTTTTTCAATTGTAATAGAAAAAAGAGTTGCTAATAAATCTTTAATTTGGTATCCATTTTTAAATACTTTATCATCAAGAGAATTCCAAATAGAATCGTAGTATTCGATTATGTTAGAGCTTAAATTCTTTTCATTCAAATAAGTAAATAGTGCTGTACTTTCTTTAATATTCTTTGATTCGTATGCGGCAAATGTTGCTGAAAGTGTGTTACCTTTCGAAATCTCGTATATAATTTTCGCTGCAGAATTAAAATCATCTATATTAGGATTTATTTTTCTCAAAAGAACTTTTATATCGTCTAAAGTTATTCCTGTTAGCTCGACTTTGTCTAAACTTTCAGAAGCTGAATTCAGCCAAATTGGATAATCTTCATAATCCTCTGCTGGTTGACCACAAAGAATAAAATATATATTATCAGGTACTATTTCAGGACTAATTAATGATCTTAAAAAAGTTTCTTTTGAACCAGATCTTGCTGCATGGTCAATACCATCAATTACAATTACTGTATTTTTGTTATGAATTTTCCCAAACTCTGATGCCAAACGCAGAACTGTCTCTCTAAGTTCCTCTTTTGACAGAAACTGATTTCTAATAGGTACTTTATACTTGTACAATTTACCCCGAAAAAGTTCGCGCAGTTGATTTAATAACGAACCCCACATCATTTCTTCTGTAATAGACTTATCAAAATCCAAATTAACATATTTGGATTCTGGAGTTACTGGGATATAAGCATGGTACCGCAAATCTACTATTGTATCAGGTTTATTAGCCAAAAAATTAACTAAGCTTGTTTTTCCAATTCCCGGTTTACCGTATAGAAATAGCATCTTTTGTGACTTATTTTTAGAGCTTTTTTCAATATATGAAATCAAATTTTTTCTACTCTCAAAAAAAGGACTTGGTGGTAATAAAAGATGCTGTGGATACCGTTCTTCTTTTATAGCTAAACTAGAGTATACTTCTTCTACAGTAATTTTTTCCTTTTCCCTAGTTGAAGAAGCCCATTTTTTCAAGGAATAGAAGAGTGATTTATATAACTCTAAACTGGTCTCTTGGCTAACGGAAAAAATATTTATGATTTTCCCCAATATTTTTTTATCTAGTTCTAGAGTATTAGGATGTTCTATCTCTACTTTGAATTTTTGAATAAACTCAATTGTTTCATTTTCATCCTCGAATACATCGATTTCCTCAAGCCAAGCTTCAAGTACATCAGACCATTCCTCATTCGGAAGATGCTCTCGCAAGGAATTTATAGACTGGATTGAACTACTAGTTTGTTGGAACCAAGTAAAGAATTCTTTAAATGATGGAACTTTTATTTTTACCTCACCTCTACTTATAGAAGTAGCACTTGTAACAGGTTCTCTATTGGTAAGCAAAGTGGCATAGCAATCTTTATCGCTTTCGCTTTTTACTTTCATCCAGCCTTTGGCAATTTTCATAAGGAGGGAATCAGATTTTTTGTCCTTTGTTAGTAAAAAAGAAAATCCTATTTTTTCATCAATTCTCGTATGTTTTACTTGTATATATTCAATCTTTTCACAATATTCACAGACCACATCATCTAGCGTATCAATACTAGCTTGAAGAGTAACCGACTTTATCTCTTCTTCGGGTATAAGCATTGAAGTGATTTTGTCTAATCCAACAGTCCATTCATAAAAATATGGATCTCCAATTCCTGAACTTATATTCATATTTATTTCTCCTTGTTTTTATTTAGTTAAACAGGGTTAGCAAGTAATTAAACGTAATAAGAATTGGTTTAATAGTAATTTTGGCCCCATGCTCGAATCCATTACTGTTATGTTTCAGCTTTGCAATTCTAATTCCTTTTGCATAAAAGAAAACGCCGCTCTGCATATCTAACCTTTTGTTCTTCTGAAATAATATTTTACTTCTTTAGATTTCCCTTGTTTTGTATCTCTAGATATGAAATCAAAATATATTTATAAGATATGTTGATTCTTCACATGAACAATTCGTAAGATTTTTATTATTGTACTTTTACACAGGTATTTACAGTGATCTGTTGTGTAAAAGTACAATTAAACTACAATGACTTTATCTGTACCTTATTAATGCAAAATTGTCCATTTACGAAAATACTATCTTAAAGGATTATTTTTATCAAACTTTTTTCAAAGTAACAAATAAAGTAAGGATACCTTAAAAAGGGTTACCCTACTAATCAAACGTTATTATGTCTAGGACATAATATTTGAGACAGTCTGCAATAGTATAAAACTTACTTCTCGTCAAAACACTGTATCGATAAAACTGACTTATTTCTTCTACAATCATCCAATTTGTATCCTTTTCTAACGTGAGTATATATTGTGAAATCTGTACAGATTTCGTTACTTCGTCAATATATTTAACAGCAACCCATACTTTTATTTGATGATCTGCTGTCTGAAATACTGGATTACTAAGTTCTGAAAATGTATAATCCTTTCCGATTACTGGTAATGCATTGTTTTTCACATAATAAGCAAGCTCTTTCTCTGTCGCAGTCGGATAAAATATAAAGATTGTCTCCAAAAACTCTGTCAATTCTTGCGCTGTATCAGAATCGACTGTGCCATTACTCTCAGGTTGTTGTGGTTCATAATCTGATTTATTCGGTATACTCCATAAAGTAGGATTTTGTGTAATAACTAAATTTCCTACATTATCCTGATGAAGCAAAATCCGATATGTGGAGCGAACCTTATCGCTATTCTTATCTTCTGTAATTTTTTGTTCTACCGAATAAACAACTGCATAATCATCATCTTCTTGTGATATCGACCAAATATCAATAGCACTTACACTCGAACTAGTAGGAATATCTGCTCTTACTGTATCAGTATTTAAAGCTTGCAATTCCTCTGTTAGATAAAGGCTTAACTTTTCTTCTCGTTGTTCAATAGACTCTTTATTATTTTGCCATGTATAGTAATCTTTCACAAAGCTTTTCGTAAAGCTTTCAATTGCACTTGTGTCCACAAGCTTTGTTTCAATGACTTCTTTTTCATGAACTGTATGCTGATCAATTGCCGTAAAGTTCTTATAAATCCCAAAGACAAGGCTACTGATTAATACAATCCACAAAACAGTCACCGATTTCTTACGTTTTCCAAAACTTTTTACTTTTGATTTCGATGACTTTGTTTCCACCGTTTTTTTTCCACTTTTTATAAATACGTTTTTCATCTATTCCAACCCTTTCTATTGTTTCATGCGTCCAGCTCCAATTAGATGTTTTTGCCAATAAGCAGTCGTTAAATCGGCATATCCAATCGGATCACCTGCGTTGTACATTTGATTGTCTCCTAGATAAATTCCAACATGGGTAACATACGTTCCAGAGTTATACGTTGAGTGGAAAAACACTAAATCACCTGGCTTTGCTTCAGATAAAGGGATATGTTCTGTAAAGTCATATTGTTGTTGTGCTGTTCGTGGTAAATTGATTCCGGCTTTTTGATAACTCCATTGTGTAAGTCCACTACAATCAAAAGAAGTGTTTGGGTTATCTCCACCAAATACATAAGGATAGCCTTCGTACTTCAACGCTTCATCCATCACTAGTTGCACAAGGTCACCATCAAATTGTGGGGCATGAAAATACTGATTGACTAGATCGACATAAAACATATTGCCATACAGGTATCGCCAACCCCCGTTCTTTTTTATGGCAATCGGATTGGAATAGGTCGTTTTACTTCCACCTGAATGTTTTTTCGCAAAGCTTTGTGCTAAGTCAAAACTATATTTTTTTCCTCTTTGTGTAACATAATCAATAAACCCACCGCCATAGTTATAAGCCTGTATGACCGTATTTCCATCTACCCCTTTAGATTCTGCTAATTGAATTAAGTCTGCAAAGTATTTTACCCCTTGCTTTATAGATGCTTCTTCCGAATCTAAAGTATTTGGTGGTAGCCCCATGGATTCACTTGATTGCATCACATCGATTAACCTTCCACCACTCTCCACTTCCATGATTGCGAGTAATGTTGACACATATTCACTAACGCCATATTCTTTCGCATATTTCTCTACCATTGGTCGGTACTTTAATACATCTGCTGACACAGAAACACTTCCCCCGCCATCCATGTCAGAATAATTTCTTCCTGATGAATCATCTTCATTAGTAATAAAGAGTGCCACAAAAACCAACAATCCAAAAAAGAGTAGAAAGCCTACTCCATACGTAATGAGCATTATTTTTAATCGCATGACCTTCATTGACGTTCCCTCCTATTTGTAGGAGCAGAACGTTTCTGAAGCTGTCTCTTCTTCATTACTTTGATTGGTTTATCTGGATACTTCATCACTTTTTGTACTTTTTGTTTACGTTCCATTTCAGGACGTTCTTTATAAACTGATATTTTTCTATTCAACTTCGACTGTATGAATTGGTCCTGCATCCCACGGGTTAAATTTTCTTGAGCGTTTATTGATGTCTTTTGTTGCTGTATAATTCTCCCCACAATCGGTTCTCTTTGAGTTACTGGTCGTATATGAGTAGACTGATCACGAGAAGGTGCACGCTTTTTATCCAATGCTCGTCGTTTATCTGCAATTGTTTGTCGATATTTCACTGTGCGTTCTTTTGCTGCTTTATTTCTTTGTTCTTTTGCCTGCACAACACCTTCTTTAAAATCATGAACAGGCTTTTTTAACTGTTCTTTTCCTTGCATCACTGCATATTTAGTGTTCGTCGGTAAATCAACCAATTGTTCTTTTCGATGTTTGATATTTTCTCGAACCTGACTTTTTACACCAAGTACCTTCCCCGTTACTTGACCAAACTTCTGACTTAATGAAGTTGGATTCGCTTGTTCGTTCGCCTTTTCCCGATTCTTTTTTGGTGATGATGTGAGTCGTTGTAATGGGCGATGTGGCGATGAACTCCCTTTTGTTTTTTTAGATTGACCAATTAATGCGCCAGCTGTCGCCCCTGCCGTTGCACCTGCAAGCGTTCGCGTAATATTACGGTGTAATCGACGTCCCCCGCGATTAAACATCCGATAAGGACGACGCATCACTTTACGCCCAACGTTTTGTGAATCATTACTTTGTAAGCTAAACATACTCATGATGTCGCCAAGTTTCATGTAAATGCCTGCAAACGTGACAATCTGCAAAAAGGCAATTAAGAAAAATGGGTAGCTCGTTGTTAAACTGTACAGCATTGATGAAATACTGAAAGCAACTGTTATGATTAACGTGATACCTGCACGAAGCATAATCACATTAAATAATTTCATAATCGCTTGTTTCCCCATGTTTTCAAAAGTTGGTATCATAGATAATAGGAAGCTAATCGGTAAGAACATCGCATAAATAATAAACAGAATTTGCGAGAAAATCATAATGCCCGATAATAAAAATACGAAAATGGATATTCCAATATTAAATAGAAACAAAAAGAAGACCATGCCTAAACGTGTCGTGGTCTTCGTAATCGTTAAATTTTTATTGTCATGATCTTCAATTTCTGCTTTAACCGCATCTTCACGGTCTTTTCCGTTATTGGCATCTGGACTAATAGAAACTAATGTATCAACACGATCTTCACCAATTGTTTCTTTATCCGAATCATCAAATTGCAACAACAACCAAGGTTGCTCCACTTGAATAGAAAAGAGATTATTTCGTATCATATCCACACTATCTCTTCCTTGACTAGTGGAACTTGGCATCAAGATTTTTGTTCCTAAATCTAAACTTGCTTGACTAATATCTGCTGAAAAATCATTGATTTTTGTAATATAAGTTGGTGCGTAAGCGATAAAGGAAGCTGATAATAGAAACACGACTAAAAAGTTTAGAATAGCTCTTAGCGCTTTCGTTGTTTCTCGTTTCATTAATCCTGTATAAGCCACGTAAATCCCAATGACTAAAATAAACAGAAGCAAGAATCCGACATAAAATCCTGAACTACTAAAACCACTTGCTGTAATCCCCGCCAATGTTTGCATATTCTTCCCAATCGCATCTGCTGTTTGAGAAATGAAATCAAGAGAATAAGCTTGTTGGATTAAGTAACCTGTGGCATTTGATAAATACAAACTGATAATCCAAATGAAGTTGGTAATCGTATAAAGTCCATACATGACTTGTTTACCAATTCCATCATTCCAGTTCCACGGCAACCAATCCCAACCTGTATCGACATAAAAATCGAGTTGGTAATGGTCAAGGGCATATTTAGAATAAAGATTGTCTTCCGATACCGTATCATCTACCAATCCAGCTGCATGTGCCAAAGTGCCGAGTAAAAGAAAACATAGAAAAACGGCAGCACCAATTAGTACTACCGTTAAAATCACTTTTTTCAATTGTCGTTTCTTCACAAGATCACCTCGTCTCTTTCTCATTTGTAGGTGACCGAGTATCAAAAGCATCAAATAAATCTTCAAAAACAGGATGGACTTGAATAATCCCCACACGTCCATATAAATCTTGAATCAAACATTGGCCGTTTTCAAGTTCACGAAGTCTTCTTTGATTTCCTTCATCTTCTTTATCGACGCCAAAAAACTCCAACGTCTTTTTAATTTCATTAATATCCCTAGAACGAAAGGCAAACTTTACACCGATATTGTTTTTTAGTTTCTCATCCGTTAAATCATCTGCGTTTTGCGTTACAAAATATACACCGGCATTCATGGCACGTCCTGCACGAACCAATTTATTCGAGAGCGTTTTCCCTTGTGCGACTTGTAAAAAACTCCAAGCTTCATCCAAATCAACAATTTTAAATATGCTTCGATCTGAATGGATAAAGTCTAATGCGAACGTAGAAATTACAATCAACATCGCGACACTAAGCAGTTCCATCGTTGTGTATTCTTCAAAACTCGTTTCCGCATCAGGTAACACTAAATCAGCCACTTGAATAATGTTTAACTGTTTCTCTAAACTAATCGAATTTTTTACCGTTCCATCTGAAAATAGAAGGTGAGCAAAATCATAATCCGTAAAACTTTCAATATGATCTGCGATGGGGCGTGCTAATGGATTAGGATCACTTCTTAATTCATGAATCACAAGAAGCAAGCCCCGTTCTTCCTGTTGACCAACGGCCCGAATCGCACGTCGCAATACAGGAAATTTTTCACCATCACGACTAGAGATACCTGTAAGAAACGTAAGAATATCAATCGCCAGACTTTCCGAATCCTTTTTCTTATTCATGATGACATACGGATCAAGCAATCCTTTATTTTTGTCATCACTTGATAAATTTACCACGTTAATTTCATGTACCATTTCCGGCAATGTTTCTTTCCAATTACCGCGTTCTGCTTTTGGATCAACGATCAGTGCTTGTCCGCCAAATAGCACGGCATAATAAACGAGTAAGTTATTTGAAAATGATTTCCCACCACCAAGTGAGCCTAAAAATGCAGAAGCAAGCGCATTGGTGACAGAACCTTTTACCCCTTGACTCGCTAAACTCGGATTCAAATAGACATTGCGTCCCGTATCTAAGTTATATCCGATGTAAATACCTTCCGTTTCGCCAAGCATTTGTGTCGCACCAAACCCGAGCCCTGCAAGAAAATCAGAAGTAACATACTGTATATAATCATTCATATACCGTTTACTAGCGGGAATAAATTCACTGTGTAAACCGATCATATCCCCAAATGGACGAACGAGTTTCACGTTTAAATCGTCATAAAAATCTTTCACTTCATTACAACGTTGTTTTAGTTCATCTAAAGTAGGTGCAGAAATGCGAATGACATAACTTAACTTATACATCGATTCTTTACTTTGATCGAGTACATCCTCTAATTCATTCACTTGTTCCAACGCTTCTAACACATTGCTTCCTGTTTCATTGTTGGATTCCCACGCATGATTATCTAAATCTTTCAGCTCTTTTTTCTTATTCCGCACAGTCGATAATGCTTTTTTATTCGTCACGATTTCCACATTCATGGATGTATCAATCGGAAAGGTGAATTGTTGTTGTTGATAATAAAAGATTTCATCTGATGGAAACTCCAAATCGCCCACAATTGAATTAATGGTAAAATAAGCAACATATGTCGTTTGTTTTTCTTGTTCGATTTTTAAATAACGTTGGTTTTCTTCAATAAGACAACGTGTTGGTTTAATGATGTCATAGCGCTTCACTAAAGTTTCCTGTTTTAATTTTTTTAGGGGAAGCACATAGTCATATTCCTCATAAGCAATATCTGATTGACCATGTAGATGTTCAATTAAATACCCAAAATCATTTTTCTCTAAAGGACGTATTTTGAAACGCCTTGAAATTTTGTTTTGCAGCAAAGATTCCATTTTAGAAAAGCGTCTCATTTCATCATGAGGCATGGAAACAAAATCACCCATCAAATGATGGTTCACATCACGAACAAAAGAAGATAGTGAATTTTTAATCGATTTCCCCATAGATTTCATACTAACCTCTTCTTCATTCAAGAGCAGTTTAAAACCGATAAAGAAACGATAGTCTACTTGATGTTCGCCAATCATCGAAACAAGCGCTTCCGTTTGATCATCAATTCGTGCATAAGCAACATCTTTTAATCGACCAGTAACTAAGTCTTTACTTCGTTCTTGAACGGAACGAATACTACTGGCCGTACTAATTTGTAGGGCATGAATTTTTCCGTCTTGATTTTGTGCAATCAATTGGCGAAAGTGATCATGAACTTGGATTTTTTCATCGGGTGATAAAAAAGAATAATTGTAAGGAAGCAATTATACTGATAGGTAATCCTTTGATGTTATCTCCAAATTTTCCCCCAGTTCACACCGTACGTGAGACTTTCACCTCATACGGCGTTCCAACAACAGTTATCTTATAGGGTTATCTCTAAATTTTCTGCGAGTAGTCTTAAAGAATTAACTTTTCTCATACCGTTTTTATCAAGGTTAAGCTCGTTTAAATATTTATTGATTGTCTTTGATTGAGTAGCGTGAACCAATTTATGAACATTGGTTTGAAGCCAAACGAGATTGGAATGTTCATCTGTCCCTCCTAAATGTATCGGGTGCTTGTGATGACATTCCATATTCCCTATCACCAAAGGTTTATTTGTGACAAAACATTTGCCTCTTTGACCAGCGATAAGGGAGATAGAGTTGTCTTTATACTCAACTGATTTATTATAGGATTTTTGTTTTAATAGATAATAGATTAAATGCCTATAACCGTTCAATTTGTCGTGAATGAGTAATCTTCCACGTTTGGTATAATTATTTATCTCCTGAGAAAATCTAGGAGGGGATAAATACTTACAGCCAAAAATAGGAAACAGGGCAATTCCTTTTATCCCTTTTGCTGGTGTATTGTAACTTCCATAGAGCTTCATATAGGTTTTTGATTTATTTGGTATGACTGTTAATTGCGATTTAAGTCTACATTCAAGGCTCTTATTGACAGAGTAATAAATTTCTTTGAAATCCATATTGCACAGCGTGGCAGTTCTATAATAGTTGTGCATGCCTAGTATCATGGCATTAAGCCGATTGGCTTCTTTTTCACTTGGATTTCGTTGAATAGTTTTAACCTGCTCTTTGAGCGTTTTCTTCATTGTTTGTTTTGCTTTATCTGAGATATTACTTCTTGTGACGTATTTATTGCGTTTCTTTTTAACGTATAATTTGAAACCGAGAAACTCAGTCTTTCCTTTTCTCACATTGGTTATTTTAGATTTTTCAGGACTAATTTCTAGTCCTAATCTTTCTTGTAACCATTGCTTAGTGGCAATAAATATCTTTTGAGCTGTTTGATAGTCTCTACAAAATAATTTAAAATCGTCCGCATATCGGACAAAGAAAAATTCTTTTAGATTTGTCGTTTTTAAAGCTCTTGATTTATTTTCCACGTTGCTATATTGGTGTCTTGGTTTAAAAGTTTCCCACTGATTGCTTAACCACCAATCTAATTCATTCAATACTACATTAGAAAGTAAGGGACTGATAATTCCTCCTTGCGGAGTTCCTTTTTCGGGAACACCTAATCCTTGTATTTCAGATTTTAGAATTTTCCTGATGATACTCAACAAGTTTTTATCTCTAATTCCAATCTGCCATAATTGCTTTGATAATTTCCCATGGTGGACATTATCAAAGAATCCTTTAATGTCAATATCTACAACATAATGCAGTTGGTTTTTCCACATAAGATAATTTGCTCTAGCTATGGCATGACTAGTTGCTCTGTTAGGGCGAAAGCCATAACTATGATTATGGAATTTTGCTTCACATATTGGTTCTAAAACTTGTTTGATACACTGCTGAATAATTCTATCGTCCATACAAGGGATACCAAGGGGTCTTATTTTTCCATTTGGTTTCGGAATTTCGACTCTTCTTACACTTTTTGGGAAATAGTTTGAAAGTTTATTTTGAAAATAGTATATAAACTTTTCTTGCCCCCAATTTTTGTAATAGGTAATATCTCGTCCGTCTGTTCCTGGCGTAGTTGATCCCTTATTAGTTTTGATGGTTCGGTAAGCTAGTAATATGTTTTTCTCAGAAGTAATTATTCGCATTAAATCACGAAAATAGTACTCATTACTGGCTTTTTCATGTAATTCATCAAATACGTCTTGTAAGTGGTAATACTCATTATTTCGCAAAATTTGTTTCTTCTTTAAGTTTCTACTGACAGTCAAGTCAACTAATCGCTTTCCACAGAAGCAACGCCTCTAATCATTAAAAGTTTTCGTTTCTTTTAGTCATACAAGAACCTTGAGTTATTTAGAGATAATTCTATTTAATAACTGTTGTCTAGTGGCTGTTACTCCATTCTCATTACAAGAACTTCATCGCTCGTGCCACCACTTTCACTAGAGTAAATGTAAGTTATAGTACAACTTTTCCTTACAAACACAACATCGGTCTGCTACCACTTTAATATTTGTGTCTCTAGCTTCCGACGTTCCAATAAATCTATCTGTACATATATCCGTAGGTGCTTGCTATGAGCCTGTATACTGGATAGTGCCTTTAACACTATAAGGTGTTTCATAATTACGAGTTTTACTCCACCTCATATACTTCACGAATGTGACCTACGCATTTCTACGTAATCGCCTTATAGACCCGTACATTCACAAGTTCGTCAGTTCCGTAAGAACATTCTCACCATAGATATTTTATAGACCCCCGGCATATAGGATACACAGACTACCTCTAGTCCGTTTTCGATTGTTACATAACTTTCGGTACCTCTCTGCCGACTTCACCTAGCTTTACACAATAATTTAGTAGCAGTAATTATTGCATATAGGAGTATCAGGGAGAGCGTTTCAAGACGTTACTCTATCATTCCACTCCTCGATTTATCAGTTCTCACAATAATAATTGTGAGTTTCATTTCCTGCTTTTAGGCAGTTATAGAAAAACATCTCACACCATAATAGGCAAAACATTCTCCGTCATGATTAAAGACAAGATTGTTTTCCATATATTTAATCGGATAACGCATGGACTTCACTCCTCACAGCCGTAATACTCTCATTCACTTTTACCCGTTTTAATTTGATTGGCTTCCCTGCATAAGTCACTTTGGAACGAAAAAAGTAAGTGATGACGGATTTCAGAAAGCTATATGGCTTTTTGCCATCAAACGTTTTTTGACTCATAAACCATGTTAAGCCAACAGGAATTCCCACATATTTTAATAACGCCCCATTGATCAATGAGAGTGGCGGAAGATTCCCAAGTAACATGACAAGTAGTAAAGAAAGTACAAACCAAGACATTTGATTGAATGTCACAGGAAAGGGTAAACGAAAATCATTAATCGCATAAATCACTTTTTCAACCGACCAAATACGTGTATAACTTTTTAATTTTTTCATAGGTTTTCCTTTCAAGAAGAAAACAGCCTGCATGTACACAGACTGTTTTCGCATTTTTATATTTATTTATCCAACATATTCAAACACACCATGTGATGTAACAAGAAAACTCCCGTTTATTTCTAAATCTCTCCCAAGCGCTTGATAATCAATATAGTTCTGTAAATTAGTAGGGACTTCGCCAAGCATACCTGTTTCTTCAACATAGTAACGAGCCACATCTTCCATGTCTTCACAATCTGCATAACAGATAATATCATCTTGATTCTCTAGCAATTCTTCTAAGCTATCAAACCAGTAGCCTTGAATTTCGGATAGTTCATGATAAATCGGCGATCCTTCTAATTCTTCTACCATCGCACATAACCGGTTAATTTCAGAGATTGGAGTGTATTCACCAACCTCAAATGGCAATTCATAATCATGTATGGCGTATTCTTCATATTCACTATTTAAGCCAATTCGTTCTTTCATATCTTCCATATCAATCGGTGGTGTAAACCAATCTCCAACCAATTCACCCTCATTATATTTTCCAAGATTGGCGATATATACTTGCATGTCCATTAATTTTTCACATCCGTTTTATTAAAAATGGGCATAAAAAAACAGCAGACAATAAATGTCCACTGGAAAATTTAACTTATCTCTTTGCAAATGTCCTCTTAATTTCTGGGTCGCTTTTACAATCAGCTTTTTCTGTTGAAAAGTAAAAGCTCAAATTAGTATCTTTACGAAATGTTTCATATAGTTCTGGTCGAAGCATTTCTGCTTTATTACTATTAGCAATAGTGCGCTTTTTCGATGTTCCATCAGCTTTTTTACCATTACGACGAACATCATAACAATACACCGCTTTTGGATTATTCCCTTCTGCACGACTACCTATTATTTTTTGTATCCTCTCACTTTTCTTTATTATTTTTTCTTCAGGTATAAAATTAGAGAATATATCGGCAAAATCTACAAATAAATTTCTCCCCGCATTTCTACTTTCTACACCGAAAAAGTCACAAAATTCTTTAAAATCATCAAAATGAACTTCATAAAAGTCAATAAATCCTTTAATTGAGTGGTCCGTATTGTTATCTTTTATAAATTCTACTTTAGCTTTAGCATACTTATCTGGTTTTCTTTCTTTTTCATTATACAAAGTTAATATAACAATATATTGTTCACTTTTATATTCAAAGAAAAAAGAGTCTATCATCCATTGTTTTTTCTCCATATCCTTTAATAAAAACGGCAATTTATTAAAACGTATTTTCGTTTTCTTATTCGTCAAAATTACCAAGACCTTTCCACTTTTAAATCTATTATATCATCCTCCATTCTCTAAATCTAACTACCACATTCAGAATAATGATTCTACTATTTGAATAAACCAATCCAGATATCACGCTCCAATAATCCGATTGAATAAGTTTAACAATACATCCTTCACGCCGCTTGCATTAAAGACCAATCCTACTGCAACCAACGCAACAATTAAAAATCCAATCAATTTGGAGAACTCTCGTTTAAAGCCTAAATAAATACCAATTACTACGATTGCCATTAATACCAATGACTGTGCATTACTTAAAAACCAGTTGTATAAATTTTGTCCAAAGTTCATCTCTCATTCCTCCTTCCATCTTCTAATACTTCGTTACTTGCCGCATGCATTCGATGAACCATAATACGATACCGCCTATGATGGTAATAAAAATGAATTTTACGAATTTCATGGAAGTCCTCCAATCCGTCATTTAATGACATCTTCTGTTTTAAGCGCCTGTTGCATTAATAATTGTTGATGACGTTTGGTTAATTTCGCTTGATCTAACATATCTTTAATCACTGTTGTTTGATTGATTTCATCAAGTTTAGTTGCAAGTTTCCAAGTAGGGGCTACTTGACGAGCCAACCACCTAAGTGTTTTATCGAATGTGTAAGGTTCAGGTTTTGTTGTTAAATAAATTTTTCTGTTTTCACCTAAATCTAAAAAACGTTGCCATTCCGCATTCATTGGCCAACTACTTCGTCTTTTTTTCTCATCTTTATCAACAAATCGAATGTAGCGATTAATAATAGAAAAAGCTGTTCGTCCCGCATCCTCATACGTCATTAAATCAACAACTGCATGGTATGCACGGTCATTTTTCAATCGAATTTCAAAACGATTTTTAATGTCTGTATCTTCAAGTGATGCTCCATGTTTTACATACTGTTCATAATCTTTTTCATACACGCAAAAATACACATCACTTTTCAAGGAACCAATATATAACGTATTTCCCATATCACGTTTTTCTTCTCCATGAACCAATTCGCCAGAACGATAACTTTTAAAGCTACGAAAAACGGAAATACATTCTTCATTTCGGCATTTGTTCGTTAGAAATGGAATATCCAATATGCCTGTCTTATCATTGATTGCTAAGTCAACTCGCTTAAAGACACCATTCACTCGAAATACATCCATAAAGAAATCAAACCATGTACGTTGCTGGACTAATAAAAAGTTTTCAAATTGACGGCAACCCTTGCCTTTGAGTTCAAGTAAACAACCTTTATCTTCATCTGGCGAAACCATGACGACAATGTCACCAAAAACATATTGTTCCAAGTAAGAATAAAACGCATAATCTTCATGGATCATATACTCCATTTTCAACCGTAAAATTTCTTCAATAACAGGTTTCGGGTTCGTTGTTAAAAAACGTATTCGCATATAATCAAATAAGATTTCTAAAGGTGCTTCTGGATTAAATTGTTCCAAAATATCAAACATCGCACGTTGTAATGTTTGGGTCGGTGTAATTTTTCCTGTTTCAATCTCGCTAATATATTGCCTTGAAATTCCTACATGTACCGCTAGTTTGTTTTGTGATACGCCATATGCCAATCGTTTTTCTTTTAATTGCTGATACCAAGGTACTTCATTCATGTGCATTCCTCCCAACACAAAAAAGATGTCAACTAAAGCATAAAAGCTGACATCTTCGTAATATGCCCTAAACCCTTGATGCATCAGGGTTTTCAGGCTTTTGAAACAGTTTCTTATTGTTTTTCTACCCCCCTGTTAGAAACGGGGGGGAAAGCGTGGCTGTCGCCACGCAGGCTTTGCCCAGCACATCGGCTTACGCTTCGCACGCCGCCGCACTGGGACAGCCTTTATGGAGCTAGTTTCTCTATCTCTTTTAAAAAGTCATGATCCTTTGGCACAAGTGGTGTGTAAAATTCGGTAATCACATTATCTCCTTTATCGACATACCCGCGTCCTTTGATTTGTTTTAGGAAAAATTGTTTTTGGACATCCGATCCGAACATCATGCCATATCCTAGTTCGGACATTCTTCCTAAAGCAACCCGAAAATTAAATTGATCACGAATCCCATCCCCTAAATATTTTGCATCTGGCCGTTGACAAGCAAGAATAAGAAAGAATCCAGCTTGACGTCCTAACATGACAATCTGTTTTAATTTCGTTAATACAGCCGTACTTTCTTTAGATGCAAGCATTTCCATAAAAGCCACGTATTCGTCAAAAACTAAAAAATGAGGAGCTAAGCCCAAATAAGCATAGTTTTCCCCGGTTTTATACCCTTGCATCTGTTTCATTTTTTCACTTCGATCCATCATCGCTTCATAAAATTGATCAATACATGTCATCATGTCTTCCTTTTTGTAATACACATCGGGCATGACAGTATTTAAATCCGCTAAATCCGCATTTTTCGGATCTAAGATGTATAACTTCGCATTGGTTTTTAACAGTGCTTCAATCAATGTAAGAATAAAATATGTTTTTCCACCACCTGTTCCGCCGGCAATCAACATATGTGGCAGCTGATTGTATTCCCAATCCATTGATTTCATGAGCTTTAAGCTACCGTTTTGTGCAATGACTTCATCAATCGAAATACGATTCGCAATCATATCATAGAACAGGACATACTCAACATAGGAATCATATAATTCCTTCGATATCAATTCACAGTACAGACCACTTTCTAACTTCTTTTCTAAATTTAACAGTGGCTCTTGATATTTACCAAGCGTTATTTCTACTTGAATATGAATCATGCCTTTTTCATACCGATAATACATCTTTGGAAAATGACTGATTTTTTCCTTTGCCTTACTAGATGGGATATCTTTGAAAAACCCTTTATTCATCACTTGTTTTGTTTCATACCACTGATTGTCTAAAATCATTTTTGCGAGCTTTTGTCGATGCATCAATTGTTTTAGATGGTTGTAACGATACCGATAATAAACAAAAGCACATATTACCACCATTACCAAACTAATAATTAATGAAGTTACTCCATACATACTTACAAAATGCGTTTGAAATAGATCAAGTTCCCACGTTGTAGAAAGTAAAAATTTTACATGAAAAGGGATAAAGAAAACAAGCCATACACCAAACAGTCCAAAGAAGATAAATTGAAAAAAGAGAAAGGCGTCACTCGGTCGGATTCGCTTCCCTCTTTTTCGGTAAAATTTCATTATTTATCTTTGTTAGGAGTGGATTTTTGATTATTAGTGCTCGGCGATGTCGTTTTCCCTTTTAAAACCAAGTCATCTGCCTTGATATACCAATCCACATCTGCCCCACGAAAAGTTGCATTTGCGACTGTATCTGCAACAGGATTAATTAGTTCTACTTCTGCATTATAATCAAAGTCTTTTAATGAAACGGATGCAGGAATACTTACTTGAATCATACGTCCTTGTTCACGAGACTTTAAATCATACGTGCGTTCTTTTACTTCCGTTGATACTGTGCCATCTTCATTCTGTAAGAACACTTCCCGACGTAATGACGAAAATTTTAATAATCCGAATGTCTTTTCTTTATCAATGACAATTCCTTCCGCTAATCTCATGTTTTTCCCTCCTTATGCTTTAACCATATCGTCAGCATGTAAAATGTATTTTGTAAAACCACGATCACCAATTTTATAACCTTCTGCGGTAATTTTAGCATTGACCAACTTCACTTTTTCCTCATGATCAAAGAATTTCTCTCCTGCTTCCTGTGGCAAGATTACCTCAATATCATCCGCACGTTGAATATCGGAATACAAATTATAACTACGTGACAATTGTAACCGTCAAGTAGAATTGAACAGTTTTTGCTAATTTCCTCTGAACACTTTCACTTAAAAGATTGTTTGCCGATTTTTCATTCTGTAACTATCCTCATTCATGTTTATAACTTCTACGCGATGTAATAAACGATCGAGAATCGCTGTCATCACACCTTCATCACCGACTAATTCTGCCCATTCCTCCGGATTTTTGTTTGACGTTAAAATAATCGAACTTCGTTCATATAAAAAATGAATGAGTTGAAAAAATAGATTAGCCTCTCTTTGATCCATGGCCATATACATTAAATCATCAATTATAACCAAATCAGATGCTTGAAGACGTTTGATTTGTACTTGCGATTTATGTGTAAATTCTTGCGTTTTTAACAGTTGAATTAACTCTCCCATGGTAACGAAATAGACTTGAAACCCTTTTTGAATCGCTTCTATTCCTAATCCCACCGCAAGATGTGTTTTTCCTACCCCAGGTGGCCCCAACAGAATCAAATTATAGGACTGTTCAAGCCAACTTAATTCTTGTAGCTGCGCAAGTTGACGCTGACTCAGCGCATTCTGCGCAGCTACGTTAAAATCCTCTACTGTCTTTTGAGAAGGGAAGCGGGCCCATTTCATGCGTCGTTCCATGCTCTTTCGTTCTCTTTTATCCAATTCAAACTGTGTAATTGCACCGAGAAACTCAAGGTATGTCCAAGACGCTTTCTCAGCCTCTCTTAGAAGTTGTGGTAACTCCTGGGCGGTCTCTGCTAAGCGCAATTGTTTAAAGTGTGATTGTAGCTTTTTCACCGTTTCATTCATAATGCATCACCCCTAAAATACTTGTATAAGCACTCATGGGGCGTGTTTCAACCTGTATATTAATTCTTTTTCCTGAACCGGGCAGAAAGTCGTTCAAACTTGATACTTGTCCTTTCGATTGCTGTTTTAAATAAGAGACAACGTCTCTAAAATCGTTAGCGCTGTATAGCTTTTCTTCTACACATTTTTTCAATGCTTCCTCCATCCATACTGGCTCCTGTAAAGCCACTGAACAAAGGAGTTCTAATTGATCACGACGGTAACGAGGATAACGAGCGAGAACCTCATCGATGTATTCACTCGCCAGTGGGGCATATTCCAACACTTCCAACACATCTTGCTTCAATCGTTCGATCCCTTTGGAACGGTCTCGACTGTGATTTCGATTTTTTATAAGGACACCTTTTTCATGGCTAATCGTATGTTCGGCAAGAACGTCACCGTTCTTATTGCTTCTAATGATCAGTTTGTCGCTATGGGTGCCACTCACTTCAATCCATACTGTGTTGTTCCCACTTGATTGATACGTACCGAGAGGAACTGAATATCGATTTGATTGATAACGTATGGTATTGTCCTTGTTCACATTTCTTGTTATACTAACCCCATTGGTACTTTCGTAAGAAAGTAAGGGAGAGACAGGCTGTAAGTGTTGCTTTTCGAGGAGAAACACTTCTGCAGGTCTCTTTTTTGTTGTGTAGTGAACTTGATGATTGCCTGTACGAGAAAGCCACTGAATCGCACGTTCATTCCAATCATCGATATCCTTAAAAACACGGCTATCTGCGAAGTTCCCCTTGATATATTTCACGACATTTTCAATCATTCCTTTTGACTCTGGATCTGCCTTTCGGCATAAGTGAACACAAAACTTTCTCTCTTTCACATACACTTGAAAATCCGTTGTCAAAATAAGATCTCCTGCGTTTTCGCTCACGGTCAGTAAATGATCTTGATCATAAACGATTTCTTCGGGTATCCCTCCAAAAAATTGAAAAGCATTTTCATGACAACGAATCGCATCCTTTGTCGTAAACGGGCGATCTTGCCATTCCATATATTTATAACGAGAATGGGCTAAGACAAAAGCGATAAAATAGAGTTTCACTTCCTTGTTATGTATCGTTTTTTGTTTCGTTTCACCCCAATCTACTTGAATCTGCCTTCCCATCGGTTGTAGCGGAACGGCCTCATAGTGACGTATTTTCGCTTTCTTTTCAATTTGATATTTTTCACGTACTTCTCGAACATACAAGCGAACTGTGCTGTCCCCAACCTTTAATTGCGGAAACTTTTCGATTAGCCAGTCTTTGATTTGAGCAGCACTAAGATGTGGGAATTCTTCTAACCAAGCCAAAATCCAGTCAAGGTATTCATCCAACTTTTTTGTTTTCTTCATGCCCATCCCAAACCATTCTTGAACTTCTTCGAAAGTCATATCTAAGTATTTATAAACCGTTGTACGTGAGATTTTAAGTTGTTTAGCGATTTGTGAAACTGTAAAGTTTCGCTTATACATTTGATGAATTTCTATATAGAGCATGAATTTCTCCTCCAATTTTCCAACCCCCAATAAACGAATACTAATAGTTTACTAGAAGTGGATAAAAGATTGTCGAATGTGTTCAATGCATCTTAGCAGAAACTGTTCACTCTATTTTAGCGTTTACAACAATGTTGTCATACGCCCATTAATACGGCGTTGTTCCATCTTACCTTCACCAGCATATTCTAAATTTCCAAATGTCTTTTCCATGTTGGGAATTACATATTTTAGTTCCACAATACATACCTCTTTTCTTCATTTTAGTTTTATTTATGTGCAAAAGTAACAAACTAAATAAATGGGAGGGGAACGGGAATAAAAGGGACACATAATTAATCACTCCTAAATTCTCACAACAAAAAAACGCCATCTATTGGTAGATGCCGTTCAAATGACGATTTTGATGTGATTAATGGTTTATTTATCAATATTTAGAATCATTTTTTCTAACTTTGTAAAAATAACGATTGCAAAAAAATTTAAAAAACAAATAGACAGATCTTGATGTAAATATGCTAACGAAGAATACTAAGTTTCCCTTCAAAGATTTCAATTTAACCGAATAGAAAAACAATAGAATATATAGTACTTTTGAAGTTTATTTCTTAATGGAATAAGGAGTGGTGAACATCCTTTTGCCTTCAGAACTTTGTTGATATATTTTTAATTTATAATTAGAAGATCTATTCCCTGTCTTAAAGCATTTCTCAGCAATTTCATAATTATGTTTGGTATTTGTAGTCGCATATATATTTAATTCACTTAATTCATTTTCATATTCATATACCTTCTTTAAAACTAAGTTCACAAGACTTTTACTATATTTTCTTACTCTACCATCAACATTGGCTCTGCTGATTATTATAAGAGGAAAATCTCTTTTGGCTTCAGGTATCTGTTCAATTGAAATAGTGTACGTATCTTCTATTACTAAATTTACCTTTGAAAAGTCTTTGTTATTATCAAATATCTTGGCACTTGCTTCATTACTATCTATGTCTAAATCATCGCTATATATAAGTTCATCAAAGGTATCAGCTATTATGATAGAGTATTGAAGCCAAATTGGAATTCTAACTAAATTTATTTTACTATAATTCAATATTTTTCCTGCTATAAAAAAATATGCATAAGAACAATCAATGTAATTATTACCCTTGTTTACAAATTTGTTTTGATTCCACGCCCGAAACTTAACTAACAATAAATAGGACAATGCCATTGAAACAGCTATTACTACAATATTACTATTAATTTTCAATGAAGATATTATAATTTCCACTTCTGTTATAATATCGGAAAAATATTTTTTAATTAAAATGTTCTTTATCCCATTAAATGCTTGGCTATTATAATATACCATAATGGGAGTAGCTAAAAACGGTAGGATAATAAGAATAATTTGAATAATAATTTTTGATTTAAATATCTTCAATTTCCATGACCCTTTCCATTTTAGTTATTTTAAAACTTTTATTACAACTCCAAGCATTGATTGTATTTATGCCTACAATAATAAAAATATAGTTATTTTCATCATTTTGTTTTTTTACATTACGTATCCAACTACTTTTATCTACACTAGATGGAGATGGTATGCCCTCTGGATGTGTGTGCCACTCACCAATACAAATAATTTTTTTCTCACTATTCATCCATATTGCATCAGATAGCTGTTGATGAATAATTCTATTCTTTTTAAAGTAATTACGACTACATTCATCTTCCGGTTGCGGTAAAGTTACATCAGTAATGACAATATTTCCATTCCTCAGTCTCTTCCCCATAAGGACACCCCCAGATTCACTCATTTCGGAATCAATCTGAACATACCCCTTAAAAAGATTCTCAACTTGAGAAGTTAACTCAACAGCTAAATGATAATTTTCAAAAATGATCATGCCGTACCCCACAAATTTTACATTTATTATTTCTAAAATTAGACTGATAGCTATTTATTTTATTTAAACTAAAATACCTTTGACTAAATCTATAGCCTTTAGACTCAAAAGTAGACGTTTCTCCAAGCCAGGTCTTAATACCATTCTCTACCTCTTTATAAACCGCTTTTTGAAATAGTTCAACAACTTCCAAGGCACCACGACTGGAAGTCAATGAACCATAGGGGATAAAAGCAGATCTACAACTAGCTAAGTTCTTTTCAAACTGTTGCCCTTCTTCTGCAAGGGATGCTCTGTTGGGAGTCAAATTCCCTGTTATTGGATCAGTGTATAGGCATTCATAACATCCTTGGCTTGAATAATCTATATATAAAGAATGACCTCCAATACCTAGAGGTTCTACCCATGAATAAAATACTCTATATTTTCTCATAGAGAACAATTGGTTTAATTGTAAGCTTGTCATAGTATCACCTATACAAATAAAAATGTAATCAAATGTATCAAAATAATTTTCTTCCTTTTCCAAAATGTCTAACACATTCATTGCTTCATATTCCACAGTTAAAAATGGTGAATCCTTTTCCAAACTTTCTGCTAATGCCTCGCACTTAAATATCCCCTTACTTTTCCCATGAAAACTACTAGCTCCGAGCGAATGTCGATACAGATTATCAACTGAAAATATATCCGGATCAATAATAGTCATTTTTCTAATCCCAAACTTTGACAACTCCCACGCAACTTTACTCCCAATTGACCCCGCTCCAACTAAAGCAATATTTAAATTAATAAAACTATGGTCTCCACTTGTTCTTTCAAGTAAATATTCTAAATCGAGTCTCTTCACTAATAGCGGGGTAATATTTCCCGTAAATTTTTTAAATGAAGTATTTCTAGTCTTCAAAAAAACACCTATAATAATATCATTATTTTCTTCGATTGGAATACTCAGTAGAATCATTTTACCTTTTTTGCCGTTTTTTAACTGAATCCATTTATTAAAAAATACTTTATTGGATTGTGATAAGTTTTTAGTAATAACTGCTTTTAGTTGCTTCTTACTCCAACCTTGTCTTGGATTTGGAGGCAAAACATTATTATTGTCTCTTAAAGGTATAAAAAGAGCATCTATCGAAGATATCTGCTGAATTTTGTTTGGATAAAATCTCTCAATTTCATCAGGAATATATCCGTCATCTAGCTTATCACATACAATCAAATGTTCACCATCACCGAGAACATCAATAGCCTTAATTGAGTTATCAGGGCTAACGAAATTACTTACAGTATTTATGTCTTTTTGTGCATCCCAAAATGCAACGAACTCTTTCCTGAAGTCTGAAATGTTAGTTTTCGAAATTCCAGATTCTATTGTCTCTATCGCTTTCATTAAAGAAGCTAAAACTAATGTTTTGGGTGTTGTTCTATCAAATAAAATGTTGTTCTCTGTTGAAAAACAAATAAATCCATTTTGTTCAACATGTGGAATAAATATTTTTAATTCCTCTATATTTTGAATGAAAATCTTGGGGAGCACTACCGGAAACAATTTAGGTAAGGTAATTTTCAAAACTATAACTTTTCCATTGCTGCTTGAATATTCTCCTAAAATGCCCGTGTCATCTGCTTGTCTAACATTACTTAATTTCTCTTTTACTAACTCAATATATTCATCCAACATTATATCACCTAAGCACTTGGATAATCTGAAACAAACGCATTTCTTTCCGCTTTTGAAACAACATCTTCTTCAGAAACTATAATAAAATCATCCCCAAAATGTTTATTCATTCTTTTAGTTGCTTCATGTTCATCTAATGTATTTTTAGCATATTCCAGATCTTCTGATAGATTTTTAAGCTTATCTTTGAAATCATTCATCTGCTTATCAGTCATCTGTTCGTATATATCTGTTCTAGGTTTAACTGGAAGGTAAACCTTTAATCTTGAATACCATGTATCCTCTTCGAAATTATAGGTTTCGGCAAAACTATTTAACATATTCTTTACAAAGTTCTCTAGAGCATCTAAATCATTGTATGTTTTCTTTCCTGAAAACGCATCTGTAACAGAATATGGATAAAAATTTTCTAATGCAGAGACAGTAATACCAATACCATTTGGTCGATTTTCTTGATTAAATTTCTCATCTTTCCACCTTTTTAAATATCTTATACATCTTCTGAATTGTTTTCTATCGTCAACACCATCATAACTATTAGTAATCTTATTTTTTAACTCCTTTGGATCCGCTTCTTCCCAATATCTATTTTCGCTTGAACTAAATTCTTTTCCTTTTGCCAAAAAGTAGTTTCCATCTTCATTTGCATAAATAGCTATATCTACATGAACATTTTCGTCATTTGAATCGCCAGCAAAACTAATGGTCACACATGGTTTTTTTATTTTTATTTCAGCTGAAGGAAATTCCTTCTCCATCGCTTCTTTCACCCATTTTTTTGCAGTGACTGGATTAATGCAATCCTCTCTTTTCATATCAATACTTAAAGCTATATCAATGTCAAAATCAATGTTTTCATCGATACTTTTAATTCCAGTATGCATAGCATAACTACCTTGAAGAAAATGACTAAATGAATGATCAATATCTAAATGATCTTCTAATCCACTAATAACTTGGTCACGATAATCCCTTAACAATGAATTATCTTCGTAATCCAATTTAATTTCATCATGAAAATTTGTGAAGTGTTTTTGCATATCAACCATTTATTTCCCTCCTAATGTTATCTTTGCTATTATTCTATCTTATATAACATCATCATTCAACCATATATAGTAACGACAACTAAATACCACACAATATATAGTGATTTAATTGTATTATTTAGGGGGATAAACTAATAAAATTCATTACTTTATTTTAGTCTCACACTTAATGATAAAAAAACTATAGTTTTCGCAACATTCAAATCATACTACATTAAACATAAAAATAGTGATGGTGATTTAATAAATCACCATCACTATTTTATAAATTTACCGGTAAATCTTTCTTTTCTTAATTATCTCTTGTATTCCCACACCCCAGATCAATTACCACTGAAACGGTAATGTGGTTTTTCAGTACTTTATTTCTCGTTTTTTCACCTTCTCCTACAAACACGAAATGCTTGTGAAAGTGTTTAAAACTAAGGATTTCTATATAGTTTCTCTTTGTAGCAACGATACACATTCCACATGATTCGTTTGTGGAAACATGTCCACAGGTTGCACATATTCTACGTTAAAACCACCATCTACCAATATCCGTAAGTCCCGCGCTAATGTTGCCGGGTTACAGGAAACGTACACCATCCGTTTCGGTTCCATGGCGATGATTGTTTCTAACAAGTTTGCATCGCATCCTTTTCGTGGTGGATCGACAACGATGACGTCTGCGTGGATGCCGTCTTCTTTCCATTTTTCTAATACAAGTTCTGCTTTTCCAACGAAAAATTCAACATTATGAATATCATTTAATGCAGCATTTCGTTTGGCATCTTCAATTGCTTCTGGAACGATTTCCACACCGTATACTTTATTTGCTTGTTTTGCTAAAAATAAAGAAATCGTGCCAATCCCTGAGTACGCATCAATGACTGTTTCTTTTCCTGTTAATTGTGCTGCATGTAATGCTTCTTTATACAATTTTTCTGTTTGCACCGGGTTTACTTGGAAAAAAGAATGTGGTGAGATTTCAAAGTAAATGTCGCCAATATAGTCTTGAATAGTGGCTGAACCATATAATACGTTATTTTTTTCTCCTAAAATAACGTTTGTTCGTTTTGCATTGATATTTTGAATAATTGATGTCACATTCGGAAAACGTTCGACTATTTTTTCAATAAACAGTTCTTTCATCGGTATTTTTTGCGCTCTTGTCACAAGTACAAGCATCACTTGATTTGTGTTTACACCAATCCTTGTCATAATATGACGGATCACACCACGGTGGTTTTCTTCGTCATACGGTTCGATATGTAGTTCTTCCATCACATCACGGACAAGCTGAATGAGCTCATCATTTTCTTCGTGTTGAATGTAACACTTTTTCATGTCAATAATATCATGGCTTCTTGGTCTAAAAAATCCAGCAGCAATTTTCCCATCTTGCATTCGTACTGGTACTTGTGCTTTATTTCGATAATGGAGACTCTCTTCCATCCCAATAATCGGACGAACTTCTACATCGTCAAAATGACCAATTCGTTCTACATTGTTTTTTACTAAATTTTCTTTAAAACGAAGCTGTTCTTCATACGACATATGTTGTAACTGACAGCCACCGCAAGTACCATACACATCACAAATTGGTTCTACCCGTTCTTTGCTCGGTTCGATTACTTCCATTAATTTTCCGTAGCCAAATCCTTTGTTTGTTTTTACGACTTTTATCTTAACGCGTTCTCCAATTAATACATTCGGAATAAAAAGAGCGTAACCATTTACTTTTGCTACACCCATCCCTTCATGCGTTAAATCATCAATAACAACTTCATATTGTTCATTTTTATTCACTGGTAACTGCTTCATCCGTTTTAACCCCATTTTCCGCTTCTTTTTTCTGAAAAGCTTCTGCTGTTTCTTTTGGTACTAACATACAAAAATGCCGATATAAATTTTCAAATTCAGCTGGAAGCATGCCACCGAACTCACCATCTAAATTTAATTGCATTTTTTCTTCTTGTGGATATACTTTAATCCGGTTTGCTTGTTCATAAATGACATTTGGATCATTTAAATGTTCCCCACGAACAGCAAGTGAGACAAGTCGAACAAATTCAGCTAAATTTGTTTTCTTTAAAATAATTAAGTTAAACATCCCATCATTCAAAGAAGCATCTGGTGCCAATTTTTCAAAACCGCCGACTGAATTTGTATTCGCAACTAAAAACAACATAATTTCATCTTCAAATTCTTTTCCATCATACTCAATTCGTACTTTTGTCGGACGAAAAGAAGGTAATAATTCAATACCTTTAATAAAATATGCTAGTTGTCCTAATACTGTCTTTAGTTTACTCGGTACGTCATAGGAAACTTCCGTTAATTTTCCACCACCAGCGATATTAATAAAATATTGTTCATTTACTTTTCCGATATCTACAGGCATATTGTAGCCTTCACAAAGAACATTACAAGCTCCTTCAATTGTTCTCGGAATTTGTAATGCACGAGCAAAGTCATTCGTTGTTCCAACAGGGATAATTCCAAATTTTGGATAGTAATCTTGCTCTGCAAGCCCATTAATGACTTCATTAATCGTACCATCTCCACCTGCTGCAATGACTAAATCAAATCGTGCTTCTACCGCACGACGCGCTTCATTGGTTGCATCCCCCATTTTTTTAGTCGCAAACGCACTTGCTTCATATCCAGCCGTTTCGAGGCGGTCTAATATATATGGCAATTCCTTTTTTACTTGTTCTCGACCAGAGGTTGGATTATAAATTAATCTTGCTCGCTTTCTCATCTTTCATCATCCTATCATCATAAATTCATACCTATCCATATTAATCATTCGTTCCCTCTATGGATTTCAGATGGTGCATATGCTAAATATGTAACATTTTGTACGAAAAACGGTTCAAAAAACGAGTTTTTTCGCGATTGGTGCACACCCATTTACTTTTTGTATATTCGAAAAAAGAATTCCTGCTTAAACAGGAATTCCTTTCTCATCATTATTCACTTACCGTTTTTTGATTTCTTCTAGTAAGATTTTATTTACCATTGGTGGGTTTGCTTTCCCTTTTGTTTGTTTCATTACTTGTCCAACTAGGAAGCCGATTGCGCGATCTTTCCCGTTTTTGAAGTCAATAATCGATTGTTCATTTTCGTCTAAAATAGCTGTAATGATTTTACGTAATTCGCCTTCATCTGAAATTTGAACAAGACCTTTTGCTTTTACTACTTCTTCTGGGTCTTCTCCTTTTTCAATGACATCAACGAATACTTTTTTCGCAATTTTAGACGAAATAGTACCTTTTTCGATTAATTGCACAAGTTTTGCAAGTAATTCAGGTGTTAACGCCACATCTGTTAATTCTTTTTGCTCTGCATTTAAATAAGCAGAAACATCCCCCATTAACCAGTTAGCAGCAAGTTTTGCGTCCGCTCCTGCTTTTACTACTGCATCGAAGAAATCAGACATTTCTTTCGTTAATGTTAAGACGTGTGCATCGTATTCTGGTAATCCAAGTTCTGATACATAACGTGCACGACGCGCTTCTGGTAATTCTGGAATTGATTTTCTTACGCGTTCTTTCCACTCATCGTCAATGTATAACGTTACTAAATCTGGTTCTGGGAAATAACGATAGTCGTCTGAACCTTCTTTTACACGCATTACGATTGTTTGTTTTTTCGCATCGTCCCAACGACGAGTTTCTTGATAAATTTCGCCACCATTTAAAAGTTCTTGAATTTGACGTTGTTCTTCATATTCAATCGCTTTTTTCACGAAGTTAAAAGAGTTAATATTTTTTAACTCTACTTTTGTTCCGAACTCTTTTTGACCAACAGGACGAACAGAAATGTTTACGTCCGCACGTAAAGAACCTTCTTCCATTTTTACGTCTGATACGCCTGTAAATTGAACGATGGAACGTAAATTTTCTAGATATTGATATGCTTCTTCTGCAGAACGCATATCTGGTTCTGAAACGATTTCAATTAATGGTGTTCCCGCACGGTTAAAGTCTACTAATGAATACGGTGCACCAGCTGGATGTGTTAATTTACCAGCATCTTCTTCCATATGAATCCGTGTAATACCGATTTTTTTCGGTTTCCCGTCTACTTCGATTTCCACCAAACCATGTTCTGCAATTGGTTGATCAAATTGAGAAATTTGGTATGCTTTCGGGTTATCTGGATAGAAGTAGTTTTTACGGTCAAATTTCGTTTCTGTTGCGATTTGACAATTTAATGCCATTGAAGCACGCATCGCATAATCGACCGCTTTTTCGTTTACGACAGGTAACACACCTGGGTATGCTAAACAAACAGGACAAACGTGTGTATTTGCATCTCCACCGAAGTGAGCTGGGCTATCACAAAATAGTTTTGTATTTGTTTTCAGTTCTACGTGAACTTCAATACCGATAATTGTTTCAAAATTCATGATTGATTCCCCCCTTACAGTTGTGGTTTTGCTTTATAGTGGCCAGCTTCTTGTTCGTACGCATGAGCTACGCGATAGACAGTACTTTCATCAAAGTATTTCCCAATGATTTGTAAGCCGATTGGTAATCCTTCACTTGAAAGTCCGCATGGTACAGAAATTGCCGGTACACCTGCAAGGTTTACTGGAATAGTTAAAATATCGTTTGTATATAATTTCAATGGATCATCAATCATAGAACCAATTTTGTACGCTGTTGTAGTAGTTGTTGGTCCAATGATTACATCATATTTTCCAAAAATATCATCAAAGTCTTTTTTGATTAACGTACGTACTTTTTGTGCTTTTTTGTAATAAGCATCATAGTATCCAGAGCTAAGCGCGAATGTTCCAAGCATGATACGACGTTTTACTTCATCACCGAATCCTTGACTACGAGATTTTTTATACAAATCTACTAAGCCTTCTGCTTCTGCACGTACACCGTAACGAATACCGTCAAAACGAGCAAGGTTCGCACTAGCTTCTGATGAAGCAAGTAAATAATACGTTGCTACTGCATATTTAGAATGTGGAAGAGAAACTTCTTCCCATGTTGCACCTTGTTTTTCTAATTGTGCTAACGCTTTTTTCACCGCGTCGCGAATTTCAGGGTCTACCCCTTCTCCGATATATTCTTTCGGAACGGCGATTCTTAATCCTTTTACATCGCCTGTTAACGCTTTTGAATAATCAGGAAGATCAATATTTGCACTTGTAGAATCGTTTTTATCATGCCCTGCAATGGTTTGTAATAAATACGCATTATCTTCTACTGTACGTGTCATTGGTCCAATTTGGTCAAGAGAAGAAGCGAATGCTACTAATCCAAAACGAGAAACTAGACCGTATGTTGGTTTTAACCCTACTACCCCACAAAACGCAGCTGGTTGACGGATTGAACCGCCTGTATCAGAACCAAGAGAGAAAAATACTTCTCCTGCTGCTACAGATGAAGCAGAACCACCACTAGAACCACCTGGTACACAATCAAGGTTCCAAGGGTTACGTGTTTTTTGATAACTTGAGTTTTCTGTTGTAGAACCCATCGCAAACTCATCCATGTTTAATTTACCGATTGTTACTGTTTCTGCTTCTTGTAATTTTTGCATAACAGTCGCATCGTAAATTGGGTCAAAGTTAGATAAAAATTGACTCGCACATGTCGTACGTAAGTTTTTTGTCACGATGTTATCTTTAATACCGATTGGCATACCAAATAGTGAGCTTACTTCTCCCCCACGTTTTTCATCTAGAGCTTTCGCTGCCTCACGTGCACGTTCTTCATCTAATGTAATAAAAGATTGTACTTTATCTTCTACCTCATTAATTCGTTTATATGACTCATCTACTAAGTCTGTTACAGATAATTCTTTATTATGTAAAGCTTCTTGAATTTGTTTTAATGATTGATCAAAAAGAGACATCTTTTTCCCTCCCTTAGTCTAAAATTGCTGGTACTTTAATTTGACCATCTTCCGAATCTGGTGCATTTTTCATCATTTCTTCATGCGTTGTTGTTTCGCCAACTTCATCTTTACGCAGTACATTTTTAATATCTAATACGTGTGTCGTTGGTTTAATGTTTTCTGTATCTAATTCATTTAGTTGTTCTGCATATTGAATAATAGCATCTAAATGGTTTGTAAACATTTCTACTTCTTCTTCTGTCACTTCTAATCTTGCTAAGTGAGCAACGTGCTCTACTTGTTCTTTAGTAATTCTTGACATACTCTTCACCTCCAAAAATTCGTACAACACAATACTTTGATAATACCAAAAATTCACTTGAATTAGCAATATTCGAATACAATTCGACAAAAAGATGTATGCAGTTGCACACATCTTTTTATTTTACCACCACTTTGAATCATACGGCTAATTTATACATCATTTCTTTTAAATTTAATAATAAATATGCACAGTCGGTTCGCCAGCTCCTGCTTCCCTTACAATGACGGCTTCTTGCTTTTCAATAGACGTAATATAAACTTGCACAGAAATATAGTTATCGATGCCACTGATCGTATCTGCGACATATTGGGTAAAGGCGATTACTTCTGATTTTCCGTAAAATTGCATTGGAATTTCAATTGTTAATCGTTTTATTTCATTATTTTCATAATACCCTCGTCCGATGACTCCTACATAACTTGGGAAATAGTCACCAATTTTTCCTTTAATATTATTAAACGTACGAGATAATGCAGGATCAAATTCATTGGCTTCTTTAGAAGGGAATAATAAATGCTTTTCATTTACCTTATCCCAATTATTAATAGCAGTGCTAGAAGAACCCACCTTTGTTTTTAAGAAAAAATTTCCTGGTGTTAAAGATTGACTTTCTTCTTCTTTAAACAATCCAATGACTATTGGGACATCCGGAATATCTTTGTCCGTCCGAATTCGTCGCACGACTTCTTCCGCTGCTTTTTGTCCTTCTTTTTCGAGTTGTTCGTTACTTATTTTTACATCCCCGAAGTGCAATAATCCATTTTCATCTATAACTTGGAAGGCATATTTAGAATTAAGCGCAATTCCAATTGAAATTCCTTTTAACTCTAAATCCTCACCTTTTTGTTTCAAATAGTTTTGTTCTAAAATATAAGAAACAACTGCTGGGTTTTGTTTATATGCTTCTAACTTTTGATCAATGGACATTCCATCTGTGTTTAATGGTTTATTTAATCCTTCTGGATATTTTTCTGAACTTCGTTGCAACCAAGATTTCACTTTCTTTTTACTCAAATATTGACCATCTTGATAGACAAAATCGTCTGGATCAAATTCTGATTGAGACATTCTCATTAAACCCATTTCTAATTCGTCAATATCTAAACGATTTTCTACCCATTCACTCACAAGACCACGTGAGTTTCCAGGCTTGTACGGTAAAACGGTCGCATAGTAATTTTCTTCTGTATTAATTTTTTCACTTACTTCTACTTTTTCTTTTTTCCCCTCTTTATTCTCCGATGTTAACCCGCTATCTTTTTTCCCCGGTAAACAACCGCTTAATAAGAGAGTTGTTATCAGCAAAACGATGGTAAGCCGTTTAACCATCCACTATTCCTCCTCATCCGTTTAGTTCTTCTGCTAAACGAGCTTCATCCCACACTTCAATTCCTAATTCTTCTGCTTTTTTCAATTTTGAACCTGCCTTTTCACCAGCGATGACTAAATCGGTACTTTTGCTTACACTGCCTGTCACTTTTCCACCGAGCAATTCGATTTTTTCTTTTGCTTCTTCTCGTGTAAACTGTTCTAATTTTCCGGTCAACACAATTGATTTTCCATTAAAATAATGGTTTTCACTTTCTTTCGGAAGATCCACAGGACCTAAATAGGTTAAATTTACCCCAAAATCGCGGAGTTCTTCTATTAATTCATGCACTTCTTCTTTGTGAAAGTAGGCTGTAATTGATTCTGCCATTTTTTCGCCAATTTCATCAACAGTAATTAATTCTTCTAATGTTGCTGTTTTAAGTCTGTCGATAGTCATAAAGTGTTTAGCTAATGTTTTCGCAGCTTTCGCACCTACATAACGAATGCCTAATCCGAATAATAGTCGCTCGAGAGAATTTTTCTTAGATGTTTCAATTGCTTGTAAAAGATTATCTACCGATTTTTCTCCCATTCGTTCTAGTTGGATTAATTCTTCCCGTTTTAATCGATATAAATCTGCTACATCTTTAATAAGCCCGTGATTAAATAATTGTGTAATGACTTTTTCACCAAGACCGTCAATGTTCATCGCATTTCTGGAAACGAAGTGAATCAGCCCTTCCCGAATTTGTGCCGAACATTTTGGATTGATACAACGAAGTGCCACTTCATCATCAAGACGAACTAATTCACTTTCACAAGCCGGACAATGAGTTGGCATATAAAACTCTTCTTCTTCGCCTGTTCGTTGTTCACTTAACGCGCGAACTACTTCTGGGATGATGTCTCCTGCTTTTTTAATCACAACACGATCCCCAATTTTAATCTCTTTTTCCCGAATAAAATCTTCGTTGTGTAACGTTGCTCGCTGTACGGTTGTTCCTGCTACTTGTACTGGGTCTAACATAGCAGTTGGGGTGACAACACCTGTTCGTCCTACATTTAATTCAATGCCACGTAATGTCGTCACTACTTCTTCCGCTGGAAATTTATACGCAATTGCCCAACGTGGACTTTTTACGGTTGCTCCAAGGTTTTCTTGTTGAGAAAGTGCATTGACTTTAATGACAATTCCATCAATTTCATACGGCAAATTCGGTCGTTGTTCCGTCCAATGCGAAATAAAAGTAAAAACTTCTTCTATCGTATCGCATTTTTTTCGTTCTTGGTTCGTTTTAAAACCAAGTTCGTCTAAGAAATCTAATCCTTCGCTATGACTTGCAACCGGTACATCTAACGTATCCACTGATGCAATACCATATAAAAATATATCTAAATGACGACTGGCTGCTATTTTAGGATCTAATTGTCGTAAAGAACCAGCAGCTGCATTCCGCGGATTGGCAAATAACATTTCGTCTTGTTTTTCACGTTCTTCATTTAAACGTTCAAATGAACGCTTCGGCATAAACACCTCCCCGCGCACTTCAATCGTTACCGGTTGTTTTAAACGAAGTGGAATCGATTGAACTGTCCGTAAGTTAACAGTAATGTCTTCTCCTGTCGTTCCGTCTCCACGTGTCGCCCCTTGAACAAAGGAACCATTTTCGTATTTTAAAGAAACTGCAAGCCCGTCAATCTTCAATTCACAAACATACGAAATTTCTTCTCCAACACCTGAACGAACACGACGATCAAAATCACGCAAATCTTGTTCGTTAAAAGCATTGGCTAAACTAAGTAAAGGGATATCATGTTGTACTTTTGTAAAAGCAGACAACGGTTCTCCCCCAACACGTTGTGTTGGGGAATCTGTTGTAATCAATGCTGGAAATTCCTTTTCAATGTGAATAAGTTCTTGCATCAAGCGGTCATACTCACTATCTGGGACTGTTGGGGAATCCAATACGTAATACTCATATCCATATTGATGCAATAACGCTCGTAATTCTTGTGCTCTTTTTTGTGCAAATGCTTTATCCACCAGAATCGTTCCTTTCTTATGCTTTCGTAATAGGAGCAAATTTTGCCAGCAATCGTTTAATACCAATCGGCGATGGGAATGCAATGTCTAGTTCTAGAGAATCTCCTTCTCCTTTCGTACTAACAACCGTTCCGATTCCCCACGTTTTGTGGCTAGCTTTATCTCCTACTTGCCAGCTAATTTTTTCCCCGCCTGTAGTCGTTGTGACAGGCATCGTTCTTCTACTTCTAACTGGTGCTGTTGTCTTTTTCGATGTTTCCCAAGGCACTGTTTTCTTTTCATTTAAATATTCCATATTCTCCTCAGAAATCTCTTTAATAAACCGTGACGGAGGATTCATAGTCGTTCTTCCGTAAAGCGTCCGAGAGCGTGCGCTCGTCATATAAAGATGTTTTTCTGCCCTTGTTACCCCAACGTACATTAATCTTCTTTCTTCTTCCATTTCCTTTTCTTCAAATAAAGATCGATTATGTGGAAAGATTCCTTCCTCTAATCCAATCAAAAAGACGACTGGAAACTCTAATCCTTTCGCAGAGTGGAGTGTCATTAACGTAATCTTATCTTCTGTTTCTTCTTCATCTAATCGATCAATATCAGAAATCAATGCTAAATCTGTTAAAAATCCAATTAATGATTTATCTTCTGTACTTTCTTTTTCATAGTTTTGCGTAACAGATAAAAACTCTTCGATGTTTTCTAAACGACTTTGCGATTCGAGTGTATTTTCTGCACGTAACATATCACGGTAACCAGTTTGTTCTAATACATCTTCTACTAACTCGGTTGCAGTTACATACTCCATTTTTTGTATCAATGATTCAATTAATAATGTAAATTCATGAATCGGCTTCACTACGCGGTTCGTTAAGCCGATTTGGTCAATTTCTTGTATTGCTTCAAACAAACTAATTTGTCTATCTGATGCATAACTCATCATTTTATCCATTGTAGAATCACCAATGCCCCGCTTCGGTACGTTAATGATTCGACGAAGACTTTCATCATCGTATGGATTTGCAATCAACCGCAAATATGCCAGTAAATCTTTAATTTCTTTACGGTCATAGAACTTCATGCCTCCAACGACTTGGTACGACATATTTGCTTTTAATAAACTTTCCTCCATCACCCGCGACTGGGCATTAGTTCGGTAAAGAACCGCCATATCTGCATTGGAATATCCTTCTTTTCGTAATTCTTTCATTTTATCAATAACGAAATAACTTTCTGCTCGTTCATTGTCTGCTTCAAAATATTGAATTTTTTCCCCTGTTACATTTTCCGTCCATAATTTTTTTGGTTTACGATTCATGTTATTTTCAATCACATCATTCGCTGCAGCTAAAATTCGCTTTGTTGACCGATAATTTTGTTCTAACATAATAACTTCTGCGTCGGGATAGTCATTTTCAAACGATAAAATATTTTGAATATCCGCACCACGCCATGCGTAAATAGATTGATCTGAATCCCCAACAACACATAAATTACGTAATTTTGCACTTAACATATTAACTAAAATATATTGTGCTTTATTCGATATGGATAGGTAAGCCTTTGAAATTATCTCTAACTTTTCCCCCCATTCACACCGTACGTGAGAGTTTCCCCTCATACGGCGTTCCATCCGTTTACGACTCTTAAATGAACATTTCATTTTCAGCTTTGACAGTCATACTCGAACCTGAAAATGTATGAAATGTTCATTTAATGTTCCGTCAACTGACTAATGGCTATCCCTCCACCGCTTATTATCACGATTTCATAGGTACTGTGCCATCGCTTTCACTGATTTGAAATGAAGTTATACTTACGCTTTCCTTCATACCGCTTCACCGAGTGCAATCTCTCCACGTAACCAGCTTCCCACGTTCCAAGAATCATATCTGTACATACAAAGTCGTTAGGTCATTCCTCTAGCCCTGTTAGCTGGATGATGCCTGTAACATCATAAGGTGTTTCATAAAGACAAATCTTACTCCACCTCACTAACCCAAACATTGTTGGACTGCCCTTTCGAACAGCTATACCTCTAGAGCCGTACATTCGGAATTTCGTCAGTAAGTAGTTGTATTACTTACATTCTAACCATAGACTTTCTTATAGAACCCCAGTCTATCCATCACACAGAGTACCTCTACCCCCATTTTCCTTCTTGCGATTAGGGTGATGTTCAACTGTCTTCACCGAGCTCATAACCTCAACTTTATTGCACAAGTTGACGCTATTCGGAGGATTAGGTCGAGCCTTTCAGAGCGTTACCTCATCATTCGACTCATCTGATTTCTTAGTTCTCCTAGCTAATGAGCTAGTGGCTAATCTTTTCAATTAGCAACGTGTCGCACTATCTTGATATTCATCAACAAGAACATATTGAAATTTGTATTGATAATGTTCTAACACTTGCGGATCTTTTTTAAATAGTTCAATCGTCATCATAATTAAATCATCGAAGTCTAACGAATGACTCATCATCAAGCGACGTTGGTATTCTTTATATACTTGCGCAACTGTTTGTTGATACATATCGCCAGCTGTTTCTGCAAAATCTTTTGGTTTTTTTAATTCATTTTTTGCTCCACTTATTGTTCCTAGAATACTACGTGGATCAAATTTTTTCGGATCAATGTTTTGTTCTTTTAAAATTCGTTTAATCACCGATAATTGATCGGTTGTATCTAAAATAGTAAAGTTTCGATTAATGCCAATTCGATCGATGTCTCGTCGTAAAATACGTACGCACATCGAGTGAAATGTGGAAATCCAAATATCTTCTGCAACAGGACCGACAATTTTAGCGACCCGCTCTTTCATTTCTCGAGATAGTGATAGGTAAGAGTCATCCTCATCTTGTTTATGTTAGGAACTCTTTTCCCCCACTTCACACCGTACGTGATAGTTTCCCATCATACGGCGTTCCATCCATTAAAACGATGTTAAAAATCTACCTTTCCTATTTAAACGAAGACTTTAACATGTTTCAGTGGACTATGCCCCTTTGCTCCACAGGCATTACCCTGCTTCTTCACTACTACGGGCTGCTGTCCTACAGATTCAACAATCATTTCCTCCTGTTTAGGAACATCTGGTCTTACACCCATTCTCATTTCCTTCTGTAGTTCCTCTGTTCCCTATATCCTAGCTTTTCACCGATGCCTTAGCCTCCTACTCTGACTCGTCAGCCATCCTTTTATCCGCGGTTGGTGGACGCAAGGACATTAATTTTTTATATTAATACCGTTATCGCAAAGCAGCATACAATAACCGCGACTGAACCTTATAAACTAGGCATGTACTTTTTCGCACACATTGCATCTACGAGTCGTTCCTCCGCAGGTTCGTTCCAATATTCTAAGAATATTCTCTAGACATAGCATCGTTATAGCACCCCGACTACTCATCACCATCACAGGTTACCTTTTCGCCGACTTCAGCGAGCTCTCGTACCCTTATTTTGTAAGAAACAAGCGCACGTCGCAGGACTTAGGCAAGATTTCCAACCTTAAATCAAGGAAAGGAGTTTCACCTTTCTTCTCGGATATAGAGTTAGGGAATCATTTCCCCCTCACTTTTCCTGTTCATTTCTGAATCAGATTGTGTAAGAACAGAGCGCACCTGCTTTATTTGTAAACGTAATCGCTAAAATGTTATAAGGAGCAACGTGTTTTTCTGCCATTAAATACGCAATTCGATGCGTTAACACACGTGTTTTTCCACTTCCTGCTCCAGCCATAATTAAAAGTGGACCATCTGTTTTTTTTACAGCCATTTGTTGGGGCTCATTTAGCCCTTCTAGTAAGTAATCACTTAAATGTGACAACCGTATCACCTCATTCATTTTATTCCGTTTCTTTTACAGCTTTTACAGTTTCTAATGCTTGATCTATGTTTTCATAAATCACATTTCCAACTACGATTATATCAGCAAAGCGCGACATTTTTTTAGCTTTTTCATAACTATCAATGCCACCACCGTATATAAACACCGTGTCTCCTTCTAATGCATAGGACACTTTTTCTACAATGGATTCATCGCCGTACACGCCGCTATACTCTAAATAAAAAATAGGTAATCGGAAAAGTTTTGAAGCAAGTTCTGCATAGCTAACGACATCCTCTGCATCTAACGCTGTATTCGCTTCTGTTGCTTGTGCCACTTTCGAATTTGGATTTAAAATGCAATAACCTTCCGCTACGATTTCATCCCAATTCATAACACCGCTAAATTGTTTCAATGCTTGTTGATGGTTTGCTGTAATCCATTGATGGTTCGTGCTATTTAATACAGTTGGAATCAAATAAACATCAAAACCTGGTGTCACCATTTCTACAGAGGACACTTCTAATGCTACTGGAACCGTATATCGACGAACACGTACAAGTATATCTAATGTATTATCTAACGTAACGCCATCTGTTCCACCTACAATAATAGCATCTGTACCAGATTCGCAAATCCGTTCTAATTGTTCATCTGAAATTGGTTTATTTGGATCCATTTTAAAAACGTGTTTCCATTCACGATAATCCCACATCATATCTAACCTCTTTTCTTCTTCCATCTGTCACATTTCCTTTATACAAAAGATTTGTTTCTATCCATTGAGATGGTATGGTCTTCTTTTTTATTGTACAGACTTAGTTGGTAAAAACAACTTTCTTCTGCTTCTTTTTGGATTTTTTTGTTTGGAATGATTGATGGTTCTGAAGAATATAAAAAAAGGCATCGTAGATTGAAGAAGGAACGTCGACGTTCCTAGATAGAAGTTATTCCTCTCCAATATAGAACATATGTTTTCCTTTTTCAAGTTTTTTTCATGATTAGGTAAAGAAATCTTCCATCCATGAGGGTTTCGCACTCCTCCACTGATGGTTAGATGTATGGATTCCCACTTAATTGTTTTTTAGCGCTGCCTTTAGGAGTCTTACTACCGTTGATGTAGAATAAAAAGAAAAGGACCTGCAACAACGTGTTACAAGCCCTCCTCTTCCTCGTTTCCTCGTTTATATAGTCGTTCTAATGCCATCTCATAGCCATCATTCCCGTAATTCAAACAACGTTTTACTCGAGATATAGTTGCTGTTGATGCACCTGTTTCAGTCTCGATTTTATGATACGTATTCCCTTCACTGAGCATACGTGCTACTTCTAAACGTTGTGCAAGAGATTGAATTTCGTTCGCTGTACATAAATCATCAAAAAATAGATAACACTCCTCTAACGTTTCTAATGATAAGATCGCATTGAACAATTGGTCTAGTTCTCTGCCGCGAAGTTTATCAAGTTGCACGATTATCCATCCCTTTCCTTCTACATAATCTATTTCACACATATCCATGATTGTTTTCAAACAAAACGCTTTCATTCCGTTTTTATTGTATCATGAAATAATATTTTCCGCTTTACTATTTTAACGCATAAGAGAAGGAAATAAAATAGTTTGCTTCATTACATCATACATTCCCACTGGTGTAATACGAATATAAGGTAAATGAGTAGAGGATAAAAACAATAATGTATAAATAGGATCTTCAAATGGATAACCCAACTCGCGAATCGCGTGTACAAATGATTCATGTTTCGTTATTAAATGTGGAACAGATTCAAACGACATCCCGCCGCCGAGCGGTAGTTCAATTTCAGCACACACTTCCCCATCTCGGATTAGACAAATGCCACCTTTCATTTCTTTCACTCGTTGAAATGCTTTTACCATATCTTTTTTGCTTTTTCCAATGAATAAAATATCGCCGGTAGTGGAATATGTACTACAAAGTCCCCCAACATCCGTAGCAAACCCTTTTAAAATCGTATTCACACGCCATTTGCCATGTCGGTCTAGGAGCACTAAAAAGTTTTCATCGTGGTCGTTGCTTAATGCTTCTGTCGAAACATCTATCGCATATTGATAAGGTTTCGTAATCACAGAATTAATCATTCTTATTCCAAATGGCATCGAAAAGTGTAAATCATCCATCGTCACGTCAAAATCGAGTTCCACACCTTTCTCCATTCCTTTCCAATCAATATTTATCGACGGAAACGTGTCTTCCCCATCTCGTTTCACCCATACCCCTTTTGCTATTACGCTATCTGGTATAGGATTTTGCAACGAGGATAATACATTTAAATGAGCTAATCTGCCTGGAGCGATAATTCCTAACATGTCATCTAATCGAAAGTGACGAGCTGGGTATAAACTAGCCATATTGTACGCTTCAATTGGATTAATGTTTTCTTGCAAAGCCATCGCAATCATCGCATCAATCATACCTTCTTTTAAAAATAAAGGCATCGAACCATCTGTCGTGTACATAAATGATTCATAGCTCGTTAAGTCATATGCTTGCAGTTCTTTTAATACTATTTGCGCATCTGGACGGATAGAGGAATAACGAAGCGTTGTCATAAGCCCCATTGTTGCTCGCATATACGCTTCTTTTCCCGTCATTGCTTCGTGATCACTCGTCACACCGAGCAATTCCATCATCGTTAATGTTTTTTCGGATGCTCCCGGCAAATGTCCATCGATTGGTTTACGCAATGATTTCATTTCTTGCATCCAATGTAACATCATATCATTAGAGTGAAGCACTTTCGGCCAAGCCGTTAATTCTCCGCCTTGAATCACATCAGGATGATTCATCCATTCTTGAACTCGCGTTGTTTGAAAATACTGTTCATTATTTCTTAATTCTGTTTGCGCATCAAAACGACTCCACCAATATACCGATGTTGGTAATCGTCTGAAATCCTCGATAAATGGTAGCGCTTTCTCATTTGGCAATAATAAAAAAAATGGCATGTTATCATTCACCAATGTTGTCGTTCCACCTTGGGATGCATAATGCGCAAGTGATTGGGGATTATAAAGTTGAAATGGATGTGCATGTGGTTCCACATAGCCTGGTACAATAAAGTAATTTGTTACATCAACAACTTCTGTCTGATGCATATGATCCGGCATTTTTTCTCCAACATAAACGATGCGATCTCCATAAATCCAAATGTTCCCTTTCATCCATCGTTTTAATGGTCCATGTAAATATGTTGCATGTTGCAACACCATTGTCGGTTCTAGTTGTCCTTTCACAACACTTACTTGCTCTCGCAATTGTTTTTTCGTCCAGTAAACCATCCTTTCACCCCCGAATTTCTTTTTTTTATCCTACCACACATTACGTGATTTCACTAATTATTTCATACAAAAAGGAGTTGTAAAAATGAAACCAAATATTGGATTTTTAAATGCATTTATTCGATTAGTGCTCGGGTTTACGATGATCAGTTTTGCTATCGCTCGATTATCGAAACGACCATCTTGTACAAAAAATCAATTGTTTGCCTTTTTTAGTGCAAAAACAATTGCAGAAGGGTTGATGCGTTACTGTCCAGTTACGGCATGGATTAAATCATCCTCAACATCCACGCAAGAAAAAGCAGAAGGTAGCGATAGCGACGAAGCATTTCAATTAATGACAGACTTTATAAAAACAGTAGCTTCGCCTAAAACAGACGAAGCTACGAGTGTAAATCAGGATGTGAATATATAAGATGACAGAATATTTTACAGATTCTATCTTTGTGATTGGTATAATTATCGCTTGTATTTTAGCTGTTATTGCTGTCTATGTTAGAAAGCGTCGCGTTCTGAAGAAATAGCACGATATCCAATATCACTACGATAAAAGGCATCATCACAACTAATTTTTTTCATTTCTTCATATACAGCTGTTTGTGCTTCTTGTAACGTTTTGGCACGACGAGCTACTAATAAAATGCGCCCACCATTTGTCACAAGGGCGCTTTCTTTTTCTTTTGCGCCTGCAATAAACAAGAGTGTGTCATCATCTAATGATGATAATCCATCGATTGCTTTTCCTTTTTCATACGCCTCAGGATAACCACCAGATGCTAATACGACACCTAGTACCGCATCGTCACTCCACGTTAATGTTACGTCACGTCCTGCTAAAATATCTAATAACAGCGTTGCTAAATCATTTTCAAGTCGAGGAAGAACGACTTGTGTTTCAGGATCGCCAAAACGAGCATTAAACTCGATTACTTTTGGTCCTTCTTTTGTTAAAATCAGTCCCGCATATAAAATTCCTGTAAAAAAACGATCTTCTTTTACCATTGCTTCTGCTACTGGATGAACAACCGTTTGAAGGGCTGTTTGAACAGCTTCTTCCGAAATTTGTGGAACCGGAGAATAAGCACCCATACCACCTGTGTTTGGTCCTTTGTCCCCATCAAACGCACGCTTATGGTCCTGTGCAATGACCATTGGATATACATTTGTGCCGTGTACAAACGACATGAGCGAGAACTCTTCTCCTTCTAAAAATTCTTCAATGACGACTTGCGCGCTTGCATCTCCAAATTTTTTATCTTCTAACATCATGCGTAATGCATCAATTGCTTCTTCTTCCGTCATCGCAACCGTAACGCCTTTTCCTGCTGCGAGACCGTCTGCTTTAATAACAATCGGTGCTCCTTCTTTTTCTACATACGCTTTTGCATCTTCAAAGTTTGTAAACTTTTCGTACTTTGCTGTTGGAACGTTATATTTTACCATTAATTCTTTTGCGAAAGATTTGCTACCTTCAATTAAAGCTGCGTTTTTCTTCGGACCAAAAACCGTTAATCCTTCTTCTTCAAAGCGATCCACAATTCCTTCTAATAAAGGGTTTTCCGGACCTACAAATGTTAAAGCGATGTCTTGTTCTTTTGCGAATGTAACGAGCTCATCTTGATTTGATTCGGCAATCGGTACAATTGTTGCTATATTTTTCATTCCTGCATTACCTGGGGCAACAAACACCTCTTCCACTTTGTCGCTTTGGGCAAACTTCCATGCAATCGTATGTTCACGACCACCTTGTCCAATGACTAATACTTTCATAAACGTTCCTCCATTTCATTCATGATTAATGTTTAAAATGACGTACTCCTGTAAATACCATTGCAATACCGTACTCGTCTGCTTTTTTAATGGAATCTTCATCACGAATCGATCCACCTGGTTGGATAATAGCGGTTACGCCAGCTTTTGCTGCTGCTTCTACTGTATCATCCATTGGGAAAAATGCATCAGAGCCAAGCGCAGAACCAGTTGCTTTTTCTCCTGCTTGTTCAATCGCAATTTTTGCAGCACCGACACGGTTCATTTGACCTGCACCTACACCGATTGTCATTTGATCTTTTGCAAGTACAATCGCATTTGATTTCACATGTTTAACGACTTTCCATGCTAATTTTAAATCTTCCCATTCTTTTTCTGTTGGTTCACGTTTTGTAGCCACTTTTAATTCTGCATCGTCGATTGTGTATGCATCTTCTTCCTGTACTAAAAGACCACCAGTAATCGATGTTAATTGAATTTCTTTTTCATCTTTTGCAGCAAAATCAACTGTTAATAAACGTAAGTTTTTCTTTGCCGTTAAAATTTCTAATGCTTTTTCACTAAAGGATGGCGCGATGATGATTTCTAAGAAAATTTCTTTCATTTTTGCAGCTGTTTGTTCATCGATTTCACGGTTCGCACAAATAATACCACCAAAAATAGAAACTGGATCTGCTTCATATGCACGATCATATGCTTGTTCAATTGTTCCAGCTGTACCAACACCACAAGGATTCATATGTTTTACTGCAACTACTACTGGGTCTTTAAAGTCTTTTGCAATACGTAATGCTGCGTTTGCATCATTAATGTTGTTATAAGAAAGTTCTTTTCCGTTTAATTGTTTTGCGTTTGCAATCGAACATTTTGCACCTAATGGTTTTTGATAGAATGTTGCTTTTTGATGTGGATTTTCTCCGTAACGTAAAGACTGTACTTTGTTGTATGTAACGGTTAATGATTCTGCATCTTTTTCGCCAACTGCGTTTGTTAAATATTGAGAAATCAAAGCATCGTATGCAGCTGTATGACGGAATACTTTCGCTGCTAATTGACGTTTTGTTTCTGCTGTTGTATCACCGTTTGCTTTTACTTCTTCTACTACTTTATCGTAATCTGCTGGATCTGTTACTACTGTTACGTAAGCATGGTTTTTCGCTGCAGCACGTAACATACTTGGTCCACCGATATCAATATTTTCAATCGCTTCTGGGAATGTTACATCTGGCTTTTCAATCGTTTGTTGGAAAGGATAAAGATTGACTACGACTAAGTCAATTGGAGTAATATTATGTTCTTTTAATGCTTGCATATGCTCTTCTTTATCACGAATGGCAAGCAACCCACTATGGATGTTTGGGTGTAATGTTTTCACACGACCATCTAAAATTTCTGGAAAACCAGTTACTTCTGAAATACCGATTACTGGAATACCCGCTTCTTGAATTGCTTTTTTTGTACCTCCAGTTGATACTACTTCTACTCCTAAATCAACTAGGGCTTTCACAAAAGGAATAATCCCCGCTTTATCAGATACACTTACTAACGCACGTTTCATTGCCAACGTCTGTCATCCCTTTCTAAGAAAATAATTTCACTAATGTTTTTGGATATAACTCATATTCAATTTGATGAATTTTTTCTTCTAACGATTCTCTCGTTTCATCGTCTTCTAATTGTACTGCTTGTTGCGCGATAATCGGACCAGTATCCATTCCTTCATCCACATAATGCACCGTTATTCCTGCAACTTTGACACCTGCTTGAAACGCTTGACCAATCGCATCTTTTCCTGGAAAAGCTGGTAATAACGACGGATGAATATTAATAATTTTCCCTTCGTACGCAGCTAATAGGGTGTGACCAATTAAACGCATATAACCTGCTAATACGATAAATTCTACTTGTTTTTCTTGCAACGCGCGTAAAATTTCTTGTTCATACGCTGCTTTATCCGCAAAATCTTTAGGAGAAAGTGCGAGCGAGTCAATCTGTAACGCTTTTGCTCGCTCTAACACTTTTGCTCCCGGTTTATCACAAATTAACAATTCAATCGAACACGGGATGTTTAATGGCTTCACATTTTTTGCAATATTTTCGAAGTTCGTTCCACTTCCCGATGCAAAAATAGCGATCTTTTTCATTCGTTCGCACCTACCATTTTAATACCTTCACCTTTTACCACTTTCCCAATAACAGCCGGTGTTTCACCTAGTTCATGGAAAAGATTCATTAGTGGCTCTACTTCTTCTTTCGGTACCGCACATATCATGCCAATTCCCATATTGAACACATTGTACAATTCGTCTTCAGGAATGTTTCCTTTTTCTTGAATGAAACGGAAAATGTGTGGCACATTCCATGTTCCTTTTTCTACTTCTGCACCGAATCCTTCTGGTAACATACGTGGAATATTTTCATAAAAACCACCACCAGTAATGTGTGCTAAACCATGAATCGTATGCTTTTTCATCGCTTCTAGTAATGCTTTTACATAAATTCTCGTTGGAGTTAACAACACTTCTCCTAATGATTGGTCAAATCCTTCGTATGTTTCATGTAAGTCTAATTTATTTTCTTCTAGTAATACGTAGCGAACTAGAGAATAGCCGTTACTATGAATACCGTTAGAAGCAAGTCCAATTAACACATCGCCGTCTTGTACTTTTTCTCCCGTTAATAAGTTTGATTTTTCTGCTACTCCGACAGAAAATCCAGCTAAGTCATATTCTTCGTCTCCGTACATGCCTGGCATTTCTGCCGTTTCCCCGCCAATCAAGGCACAACCTGCTTGCACACAACCTTCTGAAACCCCTTTAACGATTTGCTCGATTTTTTCAGGTTCTGCTTTTCCGCAAGCAATGTAATCAAGGAAAAAGATTGGTTCCGCTCCTTGTACGACAATATCATTAACACACATTGCCACTGCATCAATTCCGATTGTGTCGTGCTTATCCATCATAAAAGCAAGCATAAGCTTTGTTCCTACACCGTCTGTTCCTGATACTAAAACAGGCTCTTTATATTGAAAAGAAGAAAGGTCGAATAATCCACCGAACGATCCTAATCCACCTAATACTTCTTTACGCATCGTTTTTTGAACGTGCTTTTTCATTCGTGAAACAGCTTCATATCCAGCTTCAATATTAACGCCTGCTTTTTTATACGATTCTGACATGCTATTTTGTCCTCCTTCGCTTGCCTTCTTTTTTAATCTTTTTCATAGGGCGGAAGGGAATCCGGATAAATTTCTGTTGGATATTTCCCTGTAAAACAAGCTAAACATTGTCCGCAGTTTTTTTGTTCTTTTGGTCGTCCGATTGCTTCCATTAACCCTTCTACCGATAAGAAGGTTAATGAATCCGCTCCGATAATTTCACGCATTTCTTCTACGGAATGATTAGCACCAATTAACTCTTCCTTTGTAGACGTATCGATACCGTAAAAACAAGAATGCGTAATAACAGGTGAACTAATACGAACGTGTACTTCTTTTGCACCTGCTTCTTTTAATAAACGGACGATACGTTTACTTGTTGTCCCGCGGACAATCGAATCATCAACCATGACAACGCGTTTTCCTTCCACGATGCCACGGACAGCAGATAATTTCATTTTTACCCCTTTTTCTCGTAATTCTTGAGAAGGTTGAATGAATGTACGTCCAACATAACGGTTTTTAATTAATCCTAATTCGTATGGAATACCCGCCTCCTCTGCGAATCCAATCGCTGCTGAAATACTTGAATCTGGTACTCCTGTTACGACATCTGCTTCTACTGGTGCTTCTTGCGCTAATTTTTTTCCAAGGTTTTTACGTGCAAAATGAACATTAATTTTTTCTAAGTTACTGTCTGGTCTTGCAAAGTAAATATACTCCATACTACACATTGCCCGGTCTTGCATTTGTGTAAATTGTTCCGAACGAGCACCATCTTTTGTAATAATAAGCAATTCACCAGGTTCAATATCGCGCTCGTATTTAGCACCAACCACATCAAATGCACATGTTTCACTTGCTACGACATACGCATCTCCAATTCGACCAAGCGATAAAGGACGTAAGCCGTGTGGATCTAATGCCACCATTAATTCATTCTCTGTCATTACTAAAAAGGCATATGCACCTTTTACCATAGAAAGAGCATTTTTCATTTTCTCTTCCAATGTCATATACCCGCTACGACGAATTAAGTGTGCTAATACTTCTGTATCAGACGTTGTTTGAAAAATACTACCTTGCGCTTCTAATTGATGGCGAAGTGCAGTTGCATTTGTCAAATTCCCATTATGTGCAAGCGCCAAACTACCACCTGTTTGTGATTTAAAAAAGAGCGGTTGAACATTATGGTATCCGCCACCCCCAGCTGTTGAATAGCGAACATGCCCGATAGCTGCCGAACCTTTCAGGCTTTTAATAATATCATTATTAAAAATTTCTGTAACAAGTCCTAACCCTTTGTGTGCTTTTAATTCTTTTCCATCACTTACAACAATCCCGGCACCTTCTTGGCCGCGATGTTGTAAACTATGCAAACCGTAGTACGTGATTTGGGAGGCATCTTCATGCCCCCAAACCCCAAATACACCACATTCTTCGTTTAAGCCTCTTATTTCACCGAGCATGGGATTGCTCCTTTCCAAGCGTTAACAAGTTCTTTTGCGTCCGCACGAATGACTTCTTTTGTTCCATCATTTACAGTCAACACTTCTTCTGCCACCACTGTACCGATTTGTTTACTATCTTTCACAATTGCTTCAAATGCTGCTTTATTTTCTTCTTTTACAGAAACGATAAAACGTGATTGTGATTCACTAAATAATTGAGCAGTGGCATCGCCTGCTAATGTTACGTCTGCACCAAAACCTGTTTCCATCATACTTTCTGCTAAAGCAACCCCTACGCCACCTTCTGAAACATCATGTGCTGAATCCACAAGACCAGCTTGAATTGCTTCTAACAATTGATCAAGACGTGCTTTTTCCACTGTTAAATCAATTTCTGGAGCACGTCCAAAAATTTTACCTTCTACCATTTTTTGAAGTTCACTACCACCGAATTCTGCTTTTGTTTCCCCAATTAAATAAATACCATCTCCAGCTTGTTTAAAACTTTGTGTTGTAACATGTGCCAAATCTTTTACAAGCCCTACCATTCCAATAATTGGTGTTGGGTAAATAGCTTCTCCATTTGTTTCGTTATATAAAGAAACATTTCCGCCGATAACCGGAGATTCTAATACACGACAAGCTTCACTCATTCCGTCTGTTGCTTTTTCAAATTGCCAGAAGATTTCTGGGCTTTCTGGGCTACCGAAGTTAATTCCGTCTGTAATTGCTAGCGGTTCTCCACCAGAACATACAATGTTACGAGCTGCTTCTGCTACAGCAATTTTCCCACCAACTTCTGGATCTAAATAAATATAACGAGCGTTACAATCCGTTGTCATCGCAATCCCTTTATTTGTACCACGAACACGTAACACAGCTGCGTCGCTTCCTGGTGCTACAACCGTATTTGTACGTACCATATAATCATATTGATCGTATACCCATTCTTTTGATGCAATAGTTGATTGACTCAATAATTGAAGTAACGTTTCTTTATGATCTTTTACTTTTGGTTGATAGTCGATTGCTTGGTACTCACGATAATACGCTGGTTCAGATGAAGGTTTATGATAAACAGGTGCATCTTCTGCTAATGCATCCACTGGTACTTCTGCTACGATTTCACCTTTATGGAATAAACGATACATTTTATCGTCTGTTACAACCCCAACTTCAACCGCTAATAAGCCCCATTTATCGAAAATCGCTTTAATTTCATCTTCGCGACCTTTTTGGACAACTAAAAGCATCCGTTCTTGTGATTCAGAAAGCATCATTTCATATGGTGTCATTCCTTCTTCACGTTGTGGAATGTTATCTAAGTATAATTCCATACCAGTTCCTGCTTTAGATGCCATTTCACTAGAAGAAGAAGTAAGCCCTGCAGCTCCCATGTCTTGAATTCCGACTAATGCATCACATTTTACTACTTCAAGACAAGCTTCTAGTAATAATTTTTCCATGAATGGGTCCCCAACTTGAACTGCTGGACGTTTTTCCTCCGAAGCTTCTGTTAATTCTTCTGAAGCAAATGTTGCCCCGTGAATGCCATCACGACCAGTCGCTGCACCAACGTACATAACTGTATTTCCAGTTCCTTTCGCGACCCCTTTTTGAATGTCTTCGTGGTTAATTAATCCAACGCACATCGCATTTACAAGTGGATTTCCTTCGTAACAAGGGTCAAATTGCACTTCCCCACCAACAGTTGGAATCCCGATACAGTTTCCGTATCCTGCAATTCCATGTACCACTTCTGAAAATAAGTATTTTACTTTATTGGAATCTAACTCACCGAAACGAAGAGAGTTAAGCATCGCAATTGGACGAGCTCCCATTGAAAATACGTCACGGATAATTCCACCTACACCTGTTGCAGCACCTTGGTATGGTTCAATTGCAGATGGGTGATTATGACTTTCAATTTTAAATACAACTGCTTGGTTATCCCCGATATCTACAATCCCAGCACCTTCCCCAGGTCCTTGTAGTACGTATTTTCCATCTGTAGGAAACTTTCTTAATACAGGTTTTGAGTTTTTATAACTACAATGTTCCGACCACATCACAGAAAAAAGACCTGTTTCTGTATAGTTTGGTAAACGTCCTAAAATTGATTCAACCATTCCAAACTCTTCATCGGTTAAACCCATTTCACGATAAATTTTTAAGTCTTTAATTTCTTGAGGATTTGGTTCACGATGTTTGTTTGACATGATTTTCCCTCCAGTTTCGTAAAATTGATTTAAATAAAGCTAATCCGTCGTCACTACCTAATAATGCATCCACAGCGCGTTCCGGATGTGGCATCATTCCAAGCACATTTCCTTGTTTATTCACAATACCAGCAATATCTGCTACCGAACCGTTTGGATTATCTTTGTAACGGAAAACAATTTGTTTCTTTTCTTCTAATTCTTTTAACGTTTGCTCATCACAATAATAGTTTCCTTCTCCATGAGCAATCGGAATCGAGATAATTTGTTTTTCTTCGTATTCTGTTGTGAACATTGTTTGATTATTTTCAACAATTAAATCAACCGGACGACACATGAATTTTAAATTTTTGTTACGAAGCATTGCACCTGGAAGTAACCCTGATTCTAGTAAAATTTGAAATCCATTACAGACACCTAAAACAGGTTTACCTGCTTCTGCCGCTTTTTTTACAGCGTCCATTGCATCAGAAAAACGAGCAATTGCGCCGCAACGTAAATAGTCTCCGTAAGAGAATCCGCCTGGAAGTAAAATTCCGTCATACTCATCCAGATTTTCTACGTTATGAAAAACATATTCTACTTCTTCACCAAGTTCATCACGAATCGCATGATACATATCTACATCACAGTTTGATCCTGGGAAAACGATGACAGCAAATTTCACGATTAGTTGACCTCCTCGATTTCAAAACGGTAATCTTCAATAACCGTGTTCGCTAATAATTTTTTACACATTTCATCAATACGCGCTTCTAAATTTTCTGTATTTTCTAACGTTAATTCTAAGTATTTTCCGATACGAACATCTTGTACTTCTTCAAAAGATAAACGATGTAATGAACCTAACACTGCTTTTCCTTGAGGATCTAACACACTTTCCTTTAACGTAACAAACACTTTTACTTTTACCATTGCTTTGCGCCTCCTAATCGTTTTAACTTCCTTTTTTATGAATAAACAACTAGATTCGTTTATTATTTTAAAAATGATGGAAAGAGAACACACTCACGAAAGCATGTCCTCTTATGTAATTAATCATCTAAACCTAGTCGTGTAAAAATCGTATCTACTTGTTTTAAATGATAGTGATAGTCGAAACAATCATCTATTTCTTCTTTCGATAAATAAGAAGTAATTTTTGAATCAGCTTCTACTAAAGAACGGAATGGAATTGCTTTTTCCCACGCTTCCATCGCTTTCGGTTGTACTGTATCATACGCTTCTTCGCGAGCAAGACCTTTATCAATTAACGCTAAAAGTACACGTTGTGAATAAATCAGTCCGTACGTACGATCCATGTTGCGTTTCATGTTTTCAGGGAACACCGTTAAGTTTTTCACAATATTTCCGAACCGATTTAACATATAGTTAATCGCAATCGTTGCGTCCGGTAAAATAATCCGTTCTGCAGAAGAATGAGAAATATCTCTTTCATGCCATAACGAAACATTTTCATACGCTGTCATCATGTAACCGCGAACGACACGAGCCATTCCAGACATATTTTCTGATCCAATTGGATTTCGTTTATGTGGCATGGCAGAAGAACCTTTTTGACCTTTTGCGAAAAATTCTTCTACTTCGCGTGTTTCTGATTTTTGTAATCCACGAATTTCTGTCGCCATTTTTTCAATAGACGTAGCAATTAACGCTAAAGTAGCCATATAGTGAGCATGGCGATCACGTTGTAACGTTTGTGTAGAAATTGGTGCACGATGTAATCCCAAATGTTTACATACGTATTCTTCTACAAACGGATCAATATTGGCATACGTTCCAACAGCACCAGATAATTTTCCGTAACGAATTCCATCTGCTGCTTGTTTAAAACGCTCTAAGTTACGTTTCATTTCTTCATACCATAATGCTAATTTCAACCCAAATGTCGTCGGTTCTGCATGAACCCCATGTGTCCGCCCCATCATAACGGTATATTTATATTCTTTTGCTTTATTTTTTAAAATATCGATAAAGTTTTCAATATCTTTTAAAATGATGTCATTTGCTTGTTTTAATAGATAAGATAATGCTGTATCGACAACGTCTGTTGAAGTTAAACCGTAATGTACCCATTTACGTTCTTCCCCTAACGTTTCTGACACAGCTCTAGTAAAAGCAACAACGTCATGTCTTGTTGATTTTTCAATTTCTGCAATTCGTTCTACATCAAAAGAAGCATTTTCTCTTAATTTCTTTACATCTTCTTTTGGAATGGCTCCTAATTCTGCCCAAGCTTCACATGCAAGTATTTCTACTTCCAACCATGCTTGATAACGGTTTTCTTCCGTCCAAATTTTCCCCATCTCAGGGCGTGTATAACGTCCGATCATGTGATTTCCTCCAGTTCAAAAAATATAAATGACTTATCACATCTATTGTACCATTTACCATATTTTCAATGTATCCACTTTTTGCAAAGCTTCTTCTGTTGTATCCGCTAAAATATTTAAATGTCCCATTTTTCGCTTTTCTTTTGCTTCTTTTTTTCCGTACAAATGAAGCTTACAATCTTCGTAAAATGGAATTTTTTGAATCGATGGTTCTAAATGTTCACCTAAAATATTGACCATCACTACTGGTTTTAAAAGTGTTGTTTTGCCTAAAGGCCAGTTACAGATAGCCCGAATATGCTGTTGAAATTGTGATGTTTCACAAGCATCAATTGAAAAATGCCCAGAGTTATGCGGACGTGGTGCCATTTCATTCACGAAAATAGAACCGTCTGATTTTACGAACATCTCAACTGCAAGCGTTCCGACAAGCGCTAAATCTTTTGCAATCGTATAAGCGATTTCTTTTGCTTTTTCTTCTGTTTTTTGACTAATCCGAGCTGGTACAATCGTTTCGTGTAAGATATTATCTTTATGAATATTTTCTGCTACTGGAAAAGTGGAAATATCTCCATCTGTATTTCGAACGACAATCACAGAAATTTCCTTTTTAAATGGTACCCATCGCTCTAAAATTAATTTTTGCGTCCCGATTAATTCTTTTGCTTTTTCGATATCTTCATTCGTACGAATGACTACTTGTCCTTTCCCGTCATAGCCCCCACGGCACGTTTTTAATACAGCAGGCATTCCTAATGTAGCTATCGCTTGTTCTAATTCTTTTTCTGTATAAATAATTTCAAAAGGTGCAACATCAATACCTAATGATTGCACTTCTTTTTTTTCAAACTCCCGATCTTGTGTAATGGCTAATAATTGAAATCCTTGCGGTAAGTTGGCGTTTTTTTCTAAATATTCTGCCACGTGAGCATCAATGTTTTCAAATTCATACGTTAAAACATCACTCACTTCACTTAATTTTTTGGCCGCTTCCATATCATCAAACGGAGCAACAATTTCGATGTCACTAATTTGACCACATGGAGAATCTTTTGATGGATCTAATACAGCAATTCGATACCCCATCTCCCGTGCTGCGATTGCCATCATTCTCCCTAATTGTCCTCCACCTAAAATTCCGATTGTTTTTCCTGGTTCGATAAAGTTGCTCACAATGTGTCACTACTTTCTATGACTTGTTGTTTCGTTGCTTCTCTACGTTTTTCTAAGCGTTCTTTTACATCCTCATCGAAAGCACTAATGATTTGTGCTGCTAAAAGCCCTGCATTCGTTGCTCCTGCTTTTCCGATAGCTACTGTTGCCACTGGAATTCCTCCTGGCATCTGTACAATAGAAAGCAATGAATCTAATCCATTTAATGCTCTTGATTGCACTGGTACACCGATAACTGGAAGTGTCGTTTTTGCTGCAGTCATTCCTGGTAAATGCGCAGCGCCACCAGCTCCTGCAATAATGACTTTCAACCCTTTTTCACGCGCTTTTTCTGCATATTCAAACATTAAATCTGGTGTCCGATGTGCAGAAACGACTTTTTTCTCATAAGGAATAGAAAGTTCCTCTAGTACATCACAAGCATGTTTCATTGTTTCCCAATCTGATGTACTTCCCATAATTACTCCTACTAATGGTTGTCCCACTTTTACATCCTCCTTATCGATGGTGTCACAAAAAAACTTGATATAGATGCTATTCCCCAAATTAGATGGAAGAATTTCTATATCAAGTCACTTTTTAAAAATTCCAAAAAAATTGAAATTTTGACCTGCAAATATATCTTAAAGAAATACTTCCCTCATAGTCTAGTAATTTATGGTTACTAGGTAGAAACTTTTGGGCCATATCCCCAATATTATATGAGGTCATTTACTGTTATTTAACTTTCTTTATCTTAACAATGAATAAGACGAACGTCAATAAAATATCGAACATTATTTTTTTATCTTTTTTAAACGTTCGGTTTTTACTAATTCCATCATCTTTCTTATCTCTATTCTTCCTCTGTTTGTGTAATTTTATGATCATTTACGAATAAATCGACCGCATCTTCCTCCATTTGAACTTCTCCATTTGTTCCGATTGTTAACGTACCACTTAACGTACCAATATGCATTTCTTGAATTTTATAATGCACTTGTTGCGGTTGTCTTTTCACTTCTTCTTCTAATTGATGAATTTTTTTCGTTAATAGTTGCACTCGTCGTTCTAATTGTTGCAAATATACATATAACGACTGCATTCTTTCACCCCTTTCATCCGCCTAACATACACTACATTAACAAAATCATGTAAAGGAGCTGTTCTAACATGGAAAAATTTGAGCACTATAACGATTGGAAAAAAGCTGCTTCCTCTTTTTTAGGAGATGAATTTTGGTTAGAATTTCGAGATTTTTTTCACGTCCATACTCCTTTGGTTAATATGTATGAAACGACAGACGAACTTATCTGTGTAATTCATGCACCAGGCAAACAAACAGTACACGATTGGAATATTTCTGTGCATCAGCAAGAATTATTTCTTTCAGGAGAGATTGAGTTTGGTGTAAATGGCTATAAAATGCTGCATGAAGAAATGAGCCCTGGTCCTTTCCGTCGAAAAGTAACGCTACCTTATCCCGTACGAAATGATAAGGTCGATGCCGTTTTTAAAAATGGGATGCTCTTCGTTTATTTATATCCAGATCGTCAAACTATCCATGCCCAACAAACAATCCCGATTAAAACAGAAAATGCTTCATTATAAGCAACTAGTTATCAGGCCATGAAATGAATCTAGCATTTCAAATTTTTAAATGTAATATTTTAGTGAAGTACGTGTTTAATCTTACTTGCCACTCCTTGCTTATTTTTATAGTAAATATGAGATGATAGGAAAAATAAAAAACTTCTTCATTTGAATCGATTAAAAAGAAAGAAGCTAAATTTCTACTATACGTAGGATATTAGCTTCTTTTTTACATCTAGATGATAAAAATGAAACAGCTCTCATTATGTTTTACTTTTTAATATGGAGCAACCACCACTTAATTTGGTGGTGGTGCAGGCGGAACGGGTGGTACGGTTGAAGGAGCAATAGGCGGAACGAAATATGTCGTTTGTGGAGGTAATTGCTTAAAGCAATCCTTTTCGATTACTTTTTCATTGGAAACAGGACGAACAATTAATGTTTTTCCAATATTAAAAGAACCATTAGATGCAATTGAATTAATTTTAATATTAATTATAGAAACCTTCATAGCAAGCCTCACTTCGAATTAAAAAAAGCATTTTGCTGATTTGATAAATCACCTTGATCTAGAAAATCATCATCTATCTTTTTATTATGGGAAATAATGTTTGTTGGGGAATGGGTACCATAATTAAAGTTTGCCCCTTGTGTCTTTTCTGAAAAGGTAAATCCGTTATATAGACTTTGACCAAATGATATTTTTCCGTCTATAAAAACTTGATTGATATCGATTTGATGAAATTGATTTATCACACTCACCTTTAGTGTCACTCCTTTGCTATTTTCACTATAAAACAAAGAATGGGTAAGCTTAAATATTTCCAGAGATTGGACTAGAGGGGTTACCGATTTGATCTTGATCGCTTACATCGTTGTCAATCGTATGATTATTAGTCATCGCACTTGTTGGAGAAAAGTCACCGATAGAACTATTTGTTCCTTGAAGTTTAGAGTTAGAAGTGTGGCTATTGTGTAAAGTATTACCGAAACTAATCGAACCATTAGAGGAAACATTATTTACCTTAATGTTAAAAATGTTATTAACAACTGGCATATCGCTCACCCTTTATCAAGGATACTTCATTTCAATCTTTCCATGAACGAACAAAATACTTAGATAATATTAAGATATGAAAAAGCAAGTCGTTTGGTGAAACAAATAGAAAAATTCTTTCATTCATAAAGAAAAAAGACAAAAAGAGAGTTAGTGAATGTTCACTAACTCTCTTTTACAGTTGCCTGGCAACGTCCTACTCTCACAAGGGGAAACCCCTCACTACCATCGGCGCAAAAGAGCTTAACTTCCGTGTTCGGCATGGGAACGGGTGTGACCTCTTTGCCATTATCACCAGACAAAGTTATTCTTTCAAAACCAAATAACGAATGTTGTACAACCAATTTAGTATTAGGATAAGCCCTCGACCGATTAGTATCTGTCAGCTACACGTGTCACCACGCTTCTACACCAGACCTATCAACCTCATCATCTATAAGGGGTCTTACTAGCTTACGCTATGGGAAATCTCATCTTGAGGGGGGCTTCATGCTTAGATGCTTTCAGCATTTATCCCGTCCACACATAGCTACCCAGCGATGCTCCTGGCGGAACAACTGGTACACCAGCGGTGTGTCCATCCCGGTCCTCTCGTACTAAGGACAGCTCCTCTCAAATTTCCTACGCCCGCGACGGATAGGGACCGAACTGTCTCACGACGTTCTGAACCCAGCTCGCGTACCGCTTTAATGGGCGAACAGCCCAACCCTTGGGACCGACTACAGCCCCAGGATGCGATGAGCCGACATCGAGGTGCCAAACCTCCCCGTCGATGTGGACTCTTGGGGGAGATAAGCCTGTTATCCCCAGGGTAGCTTTTATCCGTTGAGCGATGGCCCTTCCATGCGGAACCACCGGATCACTAAGCCCGACTTTCGTCCCTGCTCGACTTGTAAGTCTCGCAGTCAAGCTCCCTTATGCCTTTGCACTCTACGAATGATTTCCAACCATTCTGAGGGAACCTTTGGGCGCCTCCGTTACCTTTTAGGAGGCGACCGCCCCAGTCAAACTGCCCGCCTGACACTGTCCCCAAGCCGGATTACGGCTTCAGGTTAGAATTTCAGCACAACAAGGGTAGTATCCCACCAATGCCTCCCTCGAACCTAGCGATCCGAGTTCTATGGCTCCTACCTATCCTGTACAAGCTGTACCAAAATTCAATATCAGGTTACAGTAAAGCTCCATGGGGTCTTTCCGTCCTGTCGCGGGTAACCTGCATCTTCACAGGTACTATAATTTCACCGGGTCTCTCGTTGAGACAGTGTCCAAATCGTTACGCCTTTCGTGCGGGTCGGAACTTACCCGACAAGGAATTTCGCTACCTTAGGACCGTTATAGTTACGGCCGCCGTTTACTGGGGCTTCGATTCAGAGCTTCTCCTAATGGATAACCCCTCCTCTTAACCTTCCAGCACCGGGCAGGCGTCAGCCCCTATACTTCGCCTTGCGGCTTTGCAGAGACCTGTGTTTTTGATAAACAGTCGCTTGGACCTATTCACTGCGGCTTTCCTAGGCTTGCACCCAAGAAAGCACCCCTTCTCCCGAAGTTACGGGGTCATTTTGCCGAGTTCCTTAACGAGAGTTCTCCCGAGCGTCTTAGAATTCTCATCCCGCCTACCTGTGTCGGTTTGCGGTACGGGCACCATCCACCTCGCTAGAGGCTTTTCTTGGCAGTGTAGGATTAGGAACTTCGGACCATATGGTCCTTCGCCATCACAGCTCAGCCTTTGTGGTAAGCGGATTTGCCTACTTACCAGCCTAACTGCTTGGACGCGCATAACCAGCAGCGCGCTACCCCTACCTTCCTGCGTCCCCCCATTGCTCAAATGGTGACGTGGTGGTACAGGAATATCAACCTGTTCTCCATCGCCTACGCCTTTCGGCCTCGGCTTAGGTCCCGACTAACCCTGAGCGGACGAGCCTTCCTCAGGAAACCTTAGGCTTTCGACGGAGGGGATTCTCACCCCTCTTTTCGCTACTCATACCGGCATTCTCACTTCTAAGTGCTCCACCAGTCCTCTCGGTCTAGCTTCGCTGCACTTAGAACGCTCCCCTACCACTGTCCGTTAGGACAATTCGCAGCTTCGGTGATACGTTTAGCCCCGGTACATTTTCGGCGCAGAGTCACTCGACCAGTGAGCTATTACGCACTCTTTAAATGGTGGCTGCTTCTAAGCCAACATCCTGGTTGTCTAAGCAACTCCACATCCTTTTCCACTTAACGTATACTTGGGGACCTTAGCTGGCGATCTGGGCTGTTTCCCTCTTGACTACGGATCTTATCACTCGCAGTCTGACTCCCAAAGATAAGTCTATGGCATTCGGAGTTTGACTGAATTCGGTAACCCGAGATGGGCCCCTAGTCCAATCAGTGCTCTACCTCCACGACTCTTCCTTTGAGGCTAGCCCTAAAGCTATTTCGGGGAGAACCAGCTATTTCCAAGTTCGATTGGCATTTCACCCCTACCCACACCTCATCCCCGCATTTTTCAACATACGTGGGTTCGGGCCTCCATTCAGTGTTACCTGAACTTCACCCTGGACATGGGTAGATCACCTGGTTTCGGGTCTACGACTACATACTAATTCGCCCTGTTCAGACTCGCTTTCGCTGCGGCTCCGTCTCTTCAACTTAACCTTGCATGCAATCGTAACTCGCCGGTTCATTCTACAAAAGGCACGCCGTCACCCATTAACGGGCTCCGACTAGTTGTAAGCACACGGTTTCAGGTTCTCTTTCACTCCCCTCCCGGGGTGCTTTTCACCTTTCCCTCACGGTACTGGTTCACTATCGGTCACTAGGGAGTATTTAGCCTTGGGAGATGGTCCTCCCGGATTCCGACGGAATTTCACGTGTTCCGCCGTACTCAGGATACATTCTGGAGAGAATAATGTTTCAATTACAAGGCTGTTACTTTCTTTGGCGGACCTTTCCAGGTCGCTTCACTTACATTATTCCTTTGTAACTCCGTATAGAATGTCCTACAACCCCAAAAAGCAAGCTTCTTGGTTTGGGCTCTTCCCTCTTCGCTCGCCGCTACTAAGGGAATCGATGTTTCTTTCTCTTCCTCTGGGTACTTAGATGTTTCAGTTCCCCAGGTTACCTTCTTTACGCTATGAATTCACGTAAAGATACTATCCGATTAAGGATAGTGGGTTTCCCCATTCGGAAATCTCCGGATCAAAGCTTACTTACAGCTCCCCGAAGCATATCGCTGTTCGTTGCGTCCTTCATCGGCTCCTAGTGCCAAGGCATCCACCGTGCGCTCTTTATAGCTTAACCTAAATAATTCTAAGATCGGTTTTTGTACGATGAATCTCGACTATATCATATAATCAAAATATCAATGATTCGTTATTTGGTTTTCAAAGAACAACAACCCGCCTTAAGCGGATTTTTATTATATCACTCACTTTCTTAAAAAAGAAAGCGGTAATTTTTGAGAGATATCCTCTCAAAACTAAACAAACGTCTAAGCAGCCAATCTAAAGATTGAAAATGTTTTTGTAAAAGAGCGATGCTCTTTGTATATTCCTTAGAAAGGAGGTGATCCAGCCGCACCTTCCGATACGGCTACCTTGTTACGACTTCACCCCAATCATCTACCCCACCTTCGGCGGCTGGTTCCAAAAGGTTACCTCACCGACTTCGGGTGTTGCAAACTCTCGTGGTGTGACGGGCGGTGTGTACAAGGCCCGGGAACGTATTCACCGCAGCATGCTGATCTGCGATTACTAGCGATTCCGACTTCATGCAGGCGAGTTGCAGCCTGCAATCCGAACTGAGAGTGACTTTATGGGATTAGCTCCGCCTTGCGACTTCGCGACCCTTTGTATCACCCATTGTAGCACGTGTGTAGCCCAAGTCATAAGGGGCATGATGATTTGACGTCATCCCCACCTTCCTCCGGTTTGTCACCGGCAGTCACCTTAGAGTGCCCAACTAAATGCTGGCAACTAAGATCAAGGGTTGCGCTCGTTGCGGGACTTAACCCAACATCTCACGACACGAGCTGACGACAACCATGCACCACCTGTCACCTTGTCCCCCGAAGGGGAAAACTCTATCTCTAGAGCGTGCAAGGGATGTCAAGACTTGGTAAGGTTCTTCGCGTTGCTTCGAATTAAACCACATGCTCCACCGCTTGTGCGGGCCCCCGTCAATTCCTTTGAGTTTCAGTCTTGCGACCGTACTCCCCAGGCGGAGTGCTTAGTGCGTTAGCGACAGCACCGAGGGTTGGACCCCCCGACACCTAGCACTCATCGTTTACAGCGTGGACTACCAGGGTATCTAATCCTGTTCGCTCCCCACGCTTTCGCGCCTCAGCGTCAGTTGCAGACCAGAGAGTCGCCTTCGCCACTGGTGTTCCTCCATATCTCTACGCATTTCACCGCTACACATGGAATTCCACTCTCCTCTTCTGCACTCAAGCTTTCCAGTTTCCAATGACCCTCCACGGTTGAGCCGTGGGCTTTCACATCAGACTTAAGAAGCCGCCTGCGCGCGCTTTACGCCCAATAATTCCGGATAACGCTTGCCACCTACGTATTACCGCGGCTGCTGGCACGTAGTTAGCCGTGGCTTTCTGGTTAGGTACCGTCAAGGTACCGCCCTATTTGAACGATACTTGTTCTTCCCTAACAACAGAGTTTTACGATCCGAAGACCTTCATCACTCACGCGGCGTTGCTCCGTCAGACTTTCGTCCATTGCGGAAGATTCCCTACTGCTGCCTCCCGTAGGAGTTTGGGCCGTGTCTCAGTCCCAATGTGGCCGATCACCCTCTCAGGTCGGCTACGCATCGTTGCCTTGGTAGGCTGTTACCCTACCAACTAGCTAATGCGCCGCGGGCCCATCCTTAAGTGATAGCCGAAGCCATCTTTTATCATTAGACCATGCGGTCTAATCAGTTATCCGGTATTAGCACCGATTTCTCGATGTTATCCCAGTCTTAAGGGCAGGTTGCCCACGTGTTACTCACCCGTCCGCCGCTAACCTCAAAGGAGCAAGCTCCTCGTCGGTTCGCTCGACTTGCATGTATTAGGCACGCCGCCAGCGTTCATCCTGAGCCAGGATCAAACTCTCAAATAAAAGTTTTGCGTTGGCTCTTTAGAATTGACTAGAGATGTATTCATACAAATTGTATGTTGTACATTCTATTGCTTGACGTTTCGTTTAGTTTTCAAAGGACATCATCGCTTCTCATTAGCGACTTTCTATATAATATCACATCGCATTCATAAATGCAATATCTTTTTTCGAAATATTTTTGAACGTTTTGCATTCTTTTTGAGAACGCTATTAACTTTATCACATAATTTATTGTGATGCAACTCTTTTTCAAAAAAATATCCTTTATAAAAAAATATCCTCCTCACCGATTGTTCATTGTATGTATTCCATTTTTATGCGCTACAAGAATCTTACTCACAATCTTAGAAAGTTTCCATAAAGAAGCACAAAACTATATCGTTGATAAAAAGAGAAAAAATTCTATTATAGAAGCATTACTTATTATGATGTACAATTTAAAAAAACGTCTTTTATAGATAGACGTTCTTCTTGTAAAGGATACCCTTTTTCTTTTTTCAATCTAACGAAAGTATTGGATTCGTTTTGTTGCTCATTTAAACGTAGGTTGATAATCTTTCACTTGCTTTGGTTCAAGTGGCTTACTAATACAATATCCCTGCACTAAATCAACCCCTGCTTCTTTGCAATACTCAAACTCTTCTTTCATTTCTATTCCTTCTACTAACACTATAATCCCTAAATCTTTCGAGATAGTAATCACCGATTGAATAAACGGTTGTTTTTCTTTATTTTGGTCACACTTATCGATAAAATGGCGATCAATTTTCACGTAATCTGGTTGCAACTTTTTTAAAACATTAATTAATAGAAGCAAATCCAGTCCCTAAATCATCTAGTGCTACTTTCATTCCAGACCGTTTATATGTTTAAAAATATTCTTCAAATGATGTAAAACCGCTATTTTTTTACTTTCTACTACTTCAAATACGAGTTGATTCGGATCTACATTTAATTTTTCTACAATAGAAAAGGTATGCTTCAAACAAAAATCCGGGTTATATATAGTAGATGGTAAAAAATCAATAAAACATTTCGCTTCCTTTGTCACATACATTCCATACGATTTAATTGCTACTTCCCTAGCTATTTGATCTAGCTTTGTACGTAATTCTGTTTCCATGGCAGCTTGAAAGAGAGTCTCTGGTGAAAATGCTTGTTGGGATTTGGTTTCTAATCGAAGCAATGCTTCAGACGCAAAAACCGTTGGCGCTTCGCCTAATTGAATGATTGGTTGAAAATGTGAAATGAATGGTTTTTTTCGATTAATTGCACTGGCTCATAATGTGTTCATTGCTTCATAAATAATGGTAACAGTCAAAAGTAAGGTTGTGATTGTGCAGATTGATCCATCACTTTCACTGTTGCTTTTTCAAACCAATCTTCTGTTTGTAAAGATGTGATGTACGACAATAATTCTTCTTTTGTTCTATACATGACTTCTCCGTAATCTTCCTTGCTATTATATAATTTGGCGACACCTGATGTAATAGAAGGAATTGTTACGCCATATGATGAACATATCATTTTTACCACTCCTTTCGAACTGTTTTCCTTTTTTTTCATTCGTTTAAATGATAGTACTTAACCTATATTTACGACAATTAATCTGTTTTTTCGACAAAAAAACCTAGACGCATGTCTAGGTTTTTGATTATGCCAAGTATATAAAGTAAGCGATAAAAACAGCAAATAATCCCCACATAATTGGGTGAAATTCTTTCCCGCGGCCTTTTACCATCATCGTAATTGGATATACGATAAATCCTAATGCAATACCTGTTGCAATACTATACGTTAATGGCATTAAAATAATAGTTAAAAATGCCGGTACAGCGATTTCGAATTTTCCCCACTCAATTTTTCCTAACACACTAGCCATCAATACACCAACAATAATTAGTGCTGGTGCTGTAACTTCTGGTGTGACGACACCTAAAAGGGGCGCGAAAAATAATGCTAGTAAAAACATTGCAGCTGTAATTAAAGTAGAAAAACCAGTTCTTGCACCCGCTGCAACACCAGATGAAGATTCAATATAAGACGTTGTAGAAGATGTACCAATAACAGCACCTGTTAAAATTGCTAATGAATCAGCAAGTAACGCACGGTTCGCACGTGGTAATTTATTATCTTTAATAAATCCTGCTTGTGTCGCTACAGCCATTAAGGTTCCTGCTGTATCGAAAAATGCTACAAATAAAAACGTTAACACAACAATAAATAAATCTAATGTATAAATGTTTGCATCAAATAATTGTGTAACGGCAACCCCGAATACTGGTTCTAAACTTGGAATGGAATCTACTACTTTTTTAGGAGTATCAATCAAACCTGTTAAGACTCCAACAATAGAAGTTAAAATCATTCCATAAAAAATACCACCACGGAACCCACGTACCATAAAAATAACCGTCGTGATCAATCCAAATACTGCAAGTAATACAGAACCTTTTGTCATGTCACCTAACGATACGAGTGTTGCTTCATTCGGAACGATAATACCAGCGTTTTTAAAACCGATAAACGCAATGAAAAACCCAATCCCACTTGCAGTTGCATATTTTAAGTCAATCGGAATTGAGTTAATAATTAATTCCCGAAGTCCTGAGATACTAATTAAAACGAATAAAACCCCAGATAATAAAACTCCTGCTAATGCAGTTTGCCACGGAATCCCCATTCCAATTACGACAGAGTACGCAAAGAACGCATTTAGCCCCATACCTGGCGCTAAAGCGATAGGATAATTTGCCATGACACCCATCAACACGGTTCCAACGGCTGCTGCTAACGCCGTTGCAGTGAAGACTGCCTTTTGATCCATTCCTGCATCCCCAAGAACGAGAGGGTTTACAAAAAGGATGTAAGCCATCGCTAAAAACGTAGTTAGTCCTCCAACTATTTCACGACGATAGTTCGTGTTGTTCTCCGCAAAGCGGAAAAATTTGTCCATGTTTTAGCTCCTCCTATTATAGTGTAAAAATTTACTCCATTGTAATTCACCGTTTACATAACCTTTGTTACTTTTATCCTTTCACCATTCCACTTTCCTTAAACCTTGTGAACGAATAAAAAAAGCTCTAGGTCATCTACCTAGAGCATACAAAGGGACGATTGAAGTGTATAAGGGAACGAGATGCACCCCACAATGGAACACACTTCTTTGCACCCTTCGTAGTCAAGCCATTTACGGTAGCTTGGTAGAGACTCCCAGGCCGTATCCCTGGAATTATACGTCGGATTTCAATTAAGCCAAATTGCAAAATTTATTGTAACAGGATTTCATGGTACCGTCAATAAACACGAACATTTTCTTTCCGTTTTTCTTCCTTTGTTCGTTATTAGTTAAAGTATGGATAAATTGAGATAAAAATGGATACCTATTTCCTTCCCTGTCTTTCCATGAAAAAAGCCCCCATCTTAAAAAAAGATGGAAGGCTGTTCATTTCTATTCCTTATTCCCACTCTATTTTCACGATGCTAGTTCTAGGGCAATATTATTGATTTTAAAGGGTTTTAAAGAAGGATAAACTCATATAGAATGATATAAAAAATTAAAATAATGCAATAAATGCAACTCACTGTTTAGAGTTATCACCACTATAAATATTTGATATATTCTACAAAAGACGTTTCAATTGAAGCATCTTTTGTAGTAAGGATAGAGAAATAACAAAAGAATAGAATTAGATTACTATTTTATTTAGGTCCTATGAACTTAATCAACTATAGGATTTTCTTATAGTTGATTTGATCAAGGTAGAGCAGTTGACGTTCTTCCTTGTTTGACAGAAGAACTATGTCAATCGGTATTCCTAATATTTTTTGTAACTGGATCCGCAAAGTCCTTCTTAGCTTGATAAGTTTGAGAATTTCTTTGTAAGACCTATTTCTATATACAATCAGTAAGTCAATGTCATTTGGAGTTTGTATATTTAGAGATGAACCAAATTGATAAATACTAATCTCATCGAACTCCATCGTAATATTTTTTTCATCATGATATCCAGAAAAATACTCCTCAGGTTTTTCAAAGTTAAGTGCTCCCATCAATTCACTAAATAAAAACAGTCCTTTACCAATGCTTTGGGAGTATTCCTTAGCTTCAAGAGTATATCCATTCCATGATGAAATAGTTACAATGGCATCGATATCATAAGAGATGGAAAACTCCATTACATCTGCCAAACTAACAGTATATATATTGGTAAGATATATTTTATAATGACATCCATTATTCAATTCAACAGAATAGTAATATTCATTTATTTTTTTAAAATCTATTACTTTATTATGTTGTCTTATAGCCTTTTCAAAAAAAGCAACACTTTCTGGTCTAGGGATATCACTACTATTCACCATCTAAATCACCATTTTTTAATATAATATTGTTAATTATTTTACTAAACGATTGAGGAAAAGTCTTGTATGCGGTGCGATCAATACGATTAGTATGATTAAGTTTAAAAATATGTACATGTTCTTCGAATTCAATAAAAGCTTCAATTTCAAAATTGGTAAATAGTGAATTGTTTTGATGAAATAATTACACTATTTCATCGTTGTTTTTGAAAATTTCTATTTTCCGTTCATCCCAAGCGGTCTTTACAGACATACTTAGGGGATTACGTATCGCCGTCTCAGAGTGTGGACCAAAATTACTCCATATTAAAAAGTTTCTTTTCAGTAACACATTAATTTTATCACAGATTTTCACTTTCATGTCCTCTTTTTCCATAATTTGAAGTAAGGGTATTTCGTTTATTATGAACATTAAAATTTCCGACTGTTCTATGAGAGAGAGACACATAAATTTTTCGACTAAATCTTTTGTTAAAAAAATATCTTCTGCTGGATCGAACTTGATTTTATTTGGATTGGAATATTTATTTGATTTTATCCTAGTATTTTCTTTACCTATAAAAATAAATTGAATTCGGTAATTTTCCAAACTATACTGCTTAAGAATTTCTTTTTTTAACGTATTTTCAATCTTTTGTTTAGTGCAGGTCGCTGAAACTTGGATAATTAATTTGTTACCCTTATCTATTAGGTCAATGGCCTCATGATTAGATTTTTCAAAATTTGCATTCGTAAGATCCAAACCGAAAAGTAAATTTAAAAAATGGAAAAAGAAGTTTTCAGAATGGACTGCTAGATTATTTAAATTTAATTTTCCTAACAATTCAATTTTTCTGTTTAAAAAGACTAAATGTTCACTAAATAGATCCACATTTTCCATTCGTTTCATTGTTTAATTATTCCCCCATTATTCATTAGCTGGTAGTCTCCCAAAAATCACTAGGCAAATCACTTAATATTCCATTTGAGATTTTACACCATACTTGAATGGCACAAACAATAGGTGAGATTAGATTAGGAGTGAAATATTTGATTAATAACATGCTTGAAAAAAATTATAACACACTTCTAACAATAGGAAGTCTTTTTGATGGAATAGGTGTGTCCCCCCCTCTGCTTCCCTCCATGAAATTATTCCAATATGGGCAAGTGTGATAGAGAAAGCACCTGCATCTATTACAAAACACCATTTCCCTAACATGCTCCACCTCGGAGATATTTCAAAAATAGATGGTGGAAAAATACCACCAGTTCATATCATTACATTTGGTTCTCCTTGTCAGAACTTATCCAATATCGGAAAGCGTAAAGGTCTTGCAGGAAGTCAATCCAGGTTGTTTTACCATGCTATCGGATTTATTGAAGAAATGAGGTGTGCAACGAATGGAACATATCCAGTTATCGCTGTTTTGGAAAACATCATGGGAGCTTTTTCATCAAATAACCGGTTGGATTTTAAAGCCGTGTTGGAGTCATTCACAGAAACCGCTATTCCAATGCCTGTTTCTGGAGAATGGGCAAACGCTGGAATGGTCCATGGGAAGGATGTTGATGTGTGTTGGCGACTGTTGGATGCCCGATATTTGGGAATCCCCTCGCTCGCTCAAAGAAGAAGACGTATCTTTCTCGTGGCAGATTTCAGAGGAACACGTGCCACAGAAATATTATTTAAAACCCGCAATTTGCGATCGTTTTCTACGTCTTGCGGAAAGAGCAGACTGTCCTCCACCATTACCAGTGGAATATCTACTCAAAAAGCAGGGGGGAAAATACCCATCGTCCGTCCCTTTCAAGAAAGACGTATGCAAAGCACCGCAAAAGACAAAAATAAAACAGAATTCATTGGAAGTTTTGGACGAATCACCGAGTTGTTCACTTAGCTGTAACGGAAAAAGGGAAGGACATACTGTCAGAGACCCAGAAACAAGGACTCAAACTGAGAGAAGAACTATACTGTATCCTAAGTGAAGAAATGAATCAACTCGTTTCCATTCAAAAGAAACTCCTTCAATGGGTAAAGGAAAACAACAAGTAGATTAATACTTCAACCCACAAAATGAATCAGTTCGTCTTACGCGTCCCTAAGTGCTACATGGGTTATGTGTGGTGTTTAAGTATTGAGTGATCATCACTAAATTTTCACATGATAACTACGCCGAAAAGGTTTAGGTTAAAGTGAACACGTACCTATTACTAAACACCAAAGGACAGCCACATCACAAAGCATTGAACAAAGATAGTAGTTGCATTAATATCAAGATTCCTAAAAAAGTGGTCATAATATGGGAAGAGTTCAATGTAAGGTAGCTCTAGTAACGGGCGGGGCATCTGTAATTAGACTGTCTACCGCAACATCTTGAAGGGAAAAGTAAATAATGAGCCAGATTAAAAATAAAATACACTTTACTTGGTTCGTTTTAGTTTTTTCGCTCATTTTAAAAGGAGAAGTGATCTCAGGATTGCAAAATCAATTTTGTAAAAGTATCGTACAAGTATCTGTACCGAGCTAAGACTAGATGACACTCAATGTAACCGCGTCACGTTTTATTCACATTATAGGGATTTACACGCCTTATTAGCTGGGATATTCGATGATTATTTAAAGAAATTAATTACTTACTTTCGTAAAAGCTATCAAAATTTAGAACGCTTTTCGTCAAATGATGAGCACCAATGAGATGATGACAATTTTGAGGAACGAACATTGAACATTTCCAAAACACTCTATTATAAAAATCCTGTGTTAATAAGGCTTTTAGGACACCTGTTATTATCCCCTCTCCCAAGCGTAACTGCGCCAGTGCGAGTTACGCTCTCTCTTCGAGTTAAAACCCATTCTGGTCGTTATTTCTTTTTTCCTGTAATTGTGTCAATGCCAACATAGAAATTGAACACATAGAACCATATTTCAAAGTAGGGGTCCCACCGACAAGAACAAAAAATGAAGATAGTGGAACTCATCGAGGACTGTGTTTATCATTGCTCTTCGATTCTGAAGTTATCCTATCAGGTTATTTTGTTAAGCTTAGAAGGCTTAAGCTAGGTAATATACCCGGCTCAAACCTTTTAAATTTTGCATTGTAATTGTAGTAATAGATTTTACTTTTTTTTAGGCCTTTCGTTCAAAATGGAACGTAATTCTCTAATTTCCGTTTCCGACAAGGAATCCTCCTGGACAAACTGAACTAGCATCGACTTTAACGCTCCACCATAAATTCGCTTAATAAAAGACTGTGCCTCAGCGCGCTGACATTCATCTTGCGAATAAAGTGGAAAAAAAGTATAGACTCTCTGATTTTTATTGACACCTATAACTTTTTTGTGAACGAGACGATCCAAAAGAGTGCGTATGGTTTTCGGCTTCCAATCCGTTTGCTCCTGCAAAGAGGATATAACGTCATTGGCCGTTTGTGGAGCCCTTTTCCACAGAACTTTCATTACTTCCCATTCTGATTCTGAAATATTGGGGATTTCTTTCGTCAACCTTATTCTCCTCCTTCTTTTGGATGACGTGCAAAATGCTTCAACCCATTCTCTTGTTTCCTTAATAGATTCCTTTATCCTTTAAAATTGATAACGTGATTTCCGCTGCCTTGCTTCCATAACTATTATCTTCATTTTGTATGTTTGTTGCAAAGAAATAAGTATTGTCCTTGGTCTCTACATATCCAATGAACCAACCGTTTATATTCCTGCCATTAACGTTGCCTGTACCCGTTTTTCCGGAGAGGCGGTAACCGTCGTATTCCTCTAATGTAAGGGAATCTTTAACGGTTTGAATATTCTCGTCCTCAAATCCAAATTGATTTGTATAAAATGCTGATAGTAATTGTACCTGTTCAACTGGAGAAATCTTTAATGAAGATTCCAGCCAATAGTCTGATCCACCAGAAAGATCATAATTTCCATAGCCCATCTGTTCCAGAAAAGCTTGGATGGTTTCTCGCGGGATTCTTTGGCCCAATTCCTGAAAATACCAGGTTACTGAATTTCTCATGGCAGTTGATAAGTTTTGGTCCGTATTCCAAGATTCATAAGGATATTTCGTTCCATTCCATTTCATTGTGGAATTATCACTTGTTATTACATGTGACTCTAATCCAATTAATGCGCTATAAATTTTGTGAGTAGAATTTGGGGAGACTCTCAGCGTACTTTTATCTTTATTATAAATACTATATTGACCAGCTTCCATATCATATAATACAAAGCTTCCATCATATCCAACAAAATAATCGCTTAAATCCTCATAAAGCGTGTGTTCATTATTAATATAGTAACGGTCATTATTACTGGCCATTGCAGAAATAAATGGAACCTGACTTGCTACAAATACGCCTATAAGGGTAAAAATTGAAATACTCTTCAGCTTCATCCACTTCGACTCAATTGTAAAGGATGCGATTTTTTCAATCCGTTTTTTCATTTGCTCCTTGGAACCGTTAAACTGATTGGCCCAAGGAAAATCTTTGGAGTGTGATGCTAGGGCTGCGAAATTAATAATCGCATTCCCATAATCTGCATGACAATGCTCATCTAAAGATTTCAAAACAGCCATATCACAAGCTATCTCACGATCCATTCTCATTTTTTTAAAAGCAATCCATACAAGCGGATTAAACCAATACAAAATTTGATAAATGATAATGAGGTAATTCGTTGCTATATCTTTGTATTTATAGTGATGCAGTTCATGCATAAAAATGTATTCGATATCTTTTATAGACATCCATTCGTCAAGATGTACCGGTAGCACAACATAGGTCTTAAAAAGACCGAATGTCATCGGAGATCTGACAAGTGATGATTCTCCGACGATTAAAGGTTTGGATATATTTAAATGATGCTTGCATCGTTCAAATAAGTGTAAAACGTCTTTATTGTTCAAGACTGTTGTCGTATTTTTAATTTTCTTTAATTTGAACCACGCATGTAGGAATAGAACAGCCATAATGAACATGCCTGCAATCCAAATACTAATTAATCCGACATTCAAGAGTTTCAGATTAAGATGATTGACAGGTATCGTAAAGTCCTGCATCCAGTTTACGTTACTAAGCTTAGAACCTCCGGTGGTGCTGATAGAAGAGTCTCCAACTCTATTGTTTTGACTTATATTGAATAAAATAAAATGATTTTCAAAATGAATCAACTGCTTCGGTATAAATGGAAGCGTTAATGCGATTAATAATAAAAACCATAGATTGTATTGCCATTTCGCTGAAAGTTGCTTAGGGAATAATCTCCTAATAATCAAAATAACCACTATAGTAATAGAGGATACAATAAAACTTGTGACTAAATGGGTGAAAAACATACTTCCTTACCTCCATTTTCCGAAGTATAACTATAACACTTTACATTCTGCTGATTCCTTTCAAGAAATTTTAACTACTTTTATTGTGATTTATTCCATAAAAGTAATCACCAATTTGTTTCCTATTTTCCTTATCCTTTTGTAGTTTTATAACATCTCTGTGGTACTCGAAGTTTAACATTTCATTACTAGTTTATCAATTTATCAACTTTTTGGATAAAGGGTTGAAACCAATAGCCTTAGAGCATGATGGACTTTATGATCTTTTCCTGAAAGGAAGAGTAAGAACTTTTTAGTTTAAAGTGATTGACATTCATGGACTACGATCGTAATATTAGACTACAGCTGTAGTCTAATGATAATTAGAGGAGGTAAATATTGGGTATTACGTGGCTACATCTGTGATTTTGAATTGGCTCTGTAAGTAAAGGTACAGTAACCAGCCAACAAATTAATATTTTTTTATTAGCAATCAATGAAAACAGTACACATTTCATCATTGCTAGGTAAAAGAAGCCAGTTATATTTTGGATAGATAAAAACTAGAAAGAGGTTATGAATTTGATAAAAGCATATAAACACAAATTCAGCATGCATCATTTTACACTGCTTATGTTGTTGGTCGCAGTGATTACACTCACTGCTTGCGTAGATAAAGACAATTCGACTAATGCTCTGTCTAAAGAGGAGAATGAAGTAGGACAAACAGCAAATACAGATGAAAAGTTTACCCAACTCGAGAATGAGTTTGACGCTCGGATTGGTGTCTATGCGATCGATACGGGCTCGAATCAGACTATTGAATATAGATCAGAAGAGCGCTTCGCTTTTGCATCTACTTACAAAGCTTTAGCCGCAGCCATCTTGCTACAGCAGAACTCTTTGGAAGAGCTTAAGGAAGTTATTACTTACACCGAGGAGGATTTGGTTACCTATTCTCCGATTACAGAGAAACACGTGGATACCGGGATGACCCTTTTGGAATTAAGTGAGGCGGCGGTCCGGTTCAGTGATAACACCGCGGGGAACCTCTTATTGGAGGCATTGGGAGGTCCTAAAGGATTTGAACAGGCTTTAAGAGAAATAGGTGATAACGTTACCAAGGCCGATCGCTTTGAACCAGATTTAAATTATTTCACCCCGGGAGACACTCGTGACACCAGCACACCAAGAGCTCTTGCAACCAGTCTTCAGGCTTTCGCAGTCAGCGACTTACTTTCCAACGATAAACATGAATTGTTCACGGATTGGCTAAAAGGCAATGCTACAGGAGATACACTAATTCGTGCAGGCGCACCTGAAGGCTGGGAGGTTGGTGATAAGAGTGGGGCTGGAGGTTATGGGACAAGGAATGACGTTGCTATTGTTTGGCCGCCAAACAGAGAACCAATTGTCATTGTGATTCTTTCTAGACATAATACGGAGGATGCCGAGTATGACGATACACTGATCTCGCAGGCTGCTAAGGTCGCACTTAACGCTCTAAAGGAATGAGAGGCTGACTAATTTTTACCAAGGAGTTGGAAGGACTGAAGCAATTTTGAGTATGCGTTTCCCATATAGTAAGCCCGAAATATAAAAAATAGCGCACCTTTACGGTACACGCAAGAAAACAGTAACTATTTTATGGGTACTACTCATTGGTAGTCTAACCTTTAGAATTTATAAAAACTTTACAGCAATTGATCAGCATACGATCCATGAAAGAGAAGTCATTGAAACCAAGATGCTAGATACGAATGCGATTGAGAGCTTTACGAAAAACTTTGTGAAGGATTATTACACTTGGAAAAACGAAAAAGGTTCCATTGAACAGCGAGCTGAAAAAATCAATGACTATTTGACAGAGGATTTACAAGCATTAAATACCGATACCATAAGGGATGATATTCCTACTAGTTCAAGCGTGAATAATATTAATATCTGGTCAGTATCACCAGAAAGTTATAATACCTATGCAGTTGTATATTCGGTAGATCAAAAGATTATAGAAAATAAAGATATTCAGCAAATTCGTTCCACCCATCGAATTTTGCTTCATCAAGATAGTGTAGGAAATTTAGTAATTACACAAAACCCTACTTTTTGGAGCATACCGAATAAATCAGATTATGAGCCACAACAATCTGAAAGTAATGGAACAGTCGATTCTGACACGGTGCAAGAAGTGACCGAGTTTTTGGAGACATTTTTTTCGTTTTACCCGACTGCCACGGATAAAGAACTTGCCTATTATGTGAAAAATCATGCTTTGCCATTAATTAATCATGCGTATGTCCTTTCTGAAATAATCAATCCTGTATTTCAAGAAAAAGAGAATCAAATAAAAGTCTGGGTCACAGTAAAATATTTAGATGAGATAACCAAGGCAACACAATACTCACAGTATGAATTGATTTTAGAAAAAGACAGGAACTGGATGATTGTAGAATGAAAATAATCTAGTATATCTACTTGTATAAAAATACACCACTTATTTACCAGAAAAGGAATAAGTGGTGTTTCTTATCAACCTTATTTATACAAAAATCGAAATAAAAATGATTTTATAATTGCCACCCTAAAGTAATTCATTGTTTTTCTTTTTTAAATTTATTTCATACGGCTAGTCAAATACTTTTTTATCCCTTTTGTAAGCTGACTTTCCGTTTTAATGCGCGATATAATAGATGAAACTTTAAAATGGGTCCCACTTATTTTAACTTCTATTGGGCGGATACGTCTACTATATAAGATTATTTGAAGAAAAACGGTAAATATATTTGATCATTAACCTTCATATATGGTAGCTATTTCATGTATTCTACGCTTCATTTCTGTACGGATATGTGATGGTGCTAGACACTCACATTTGTTCCCAAAACTGAAAAGAATACTGTAGTAGTATTCGTTTTCTATAAATTGATAAAACACTTTATTACAAGAATCAAAGCGATTATCGTTTTACTGAACCGAAAACTAAAGAAAGTATCCGACGCATTGTGCCGGCTACTTGCCTTGGTTCTACTAATAACATGGAAGAACGTCCAGCAAAAAGTTGTTAAAACAGGCTATATTATGAGCTATAACGGGATTCCTACGCAGAAGCATACCATCTCCTATGCCATTGATCGGTATGCAAAAAAAGCTGGAGTACACCGAATCAGAATTCATGGATTGCGTCATTCTCATGCTTCGTTGCTTATTAGTATGGGAGAAAATCCACTCATCATTAAAGACCGTCTAGGACATGAAGATATTGAAACGACTTTAGGAACATATGGACACCTCTATCCAAATAGTAACTTTGAAGTAGCTAACAAACTAAACGGAATCATAACATTCAAGCAAGCAGAACAAAACTATGATTCCTCACCAAAAAATCAATTCACTGTTAACTATTTAAGAAAGCAAAAACAAAAAGTGCAATGGAAAATTAAAAAGAGCCAAAAACCCTTGATACACAAAGGGGTTTCTAGCTCTCCTACAACTACTCCCACTCAATAGTGGAAGGTGGCTTAGATGTTACATCATACACTACGCGGTTTACGTGCGCCACTTCATTTACAATACGTGTTGAGATTTTTTCAAGCACATCGTATGGAATACGCGCCCAGTCACTAGTCATTCCGTCAATAGACGTAACAGCTCGGATACCAATTGTGTAGTCATACGTACGAGCATCACCCATTACTCCAACGCTTCGCATTCCCGGAAGTACAGTAAAGTATTGCCAAACGTCACGCTCTAAACCAGCATTTTTAATTTCTTCGCGTAAAATGGCATCTGATTCCCGAACGATTTCTAATTTTTCTTCCGTTACTTCTCCTAGTACACGAATACCAAGACCTGGTCCTGGGAATGGTTGACGCCAAACGATTTCATCAGGAATTCCTAACTCTGTTCCCACTTTACGAACTTCGTCTTTAAACAATGTATCTAGTGGTTCAATTAATTCAAATTTCATGTCTTCTGGTAATCCACCTACGTTATGGTGGGATTTAATCGTTTGAGCAGTTGCCGTACCACTTTCGATCACATCTGTATATAACGTTCCTTGCGCTAAGAAATCGATGCCTTCTAATTTATTTGACTCTTCTTCAAACACATAAATAAATTCGTTACCGATGATTTTACGTTTTTGTTCTGGGTCTGCTACCCCTGTTAATTTTGTTAAAAAGCGTTCACTAGCATCGATTTTAATTAAATTCATGTGGAATTGTTCACCGAACGTTTTCATTACGCTATCTGCTTCTCCTTTGCGTAATAAACCGTGGTCTACGAACATACATGTTAATTGATCGCCGATTGCTTTATGAACTAAAACAGCTACAACAGAAGAATCAACGCCACCACTTAAAGCACAAAGTACTTTACGGTCGCCAACTTTATCGCGAATTTTTTGAATTTCATCTTCAATAAAGTTTTCTGTTGTCCAATTTCCTTCACATTTACAAATATTAAATACGAAATTTTTCAAAAGTTCATTTCCATATTCACTATGACGAACTTCTGGATGGAATTGTACCCCGTACAATTGGCGAGCTTCGTTACTCATTGCTGCTACTGGGCAACTTTTACTCGTTGCATCTACCACAAATCCTTCTGGTACGTCTATAACTAAATCACCATGGCTCATCCAAACTACTTGTTCGTTCGGTAATTCGTTATATAATTTCGATTGGTTGCTTACTTCAATCGTTGCTTTCCCGTATTCACGGTGATTTGCTTTTTCTACTTTTCCTTCTAAGTAATGCGTCATTAATTGCATGCCGTAGCAAATACCTAAAATAGGAATATTTAAGTCAAAAATTTTCTCATCACACCGGAATGCACCATCTGCATAAACACTATTTGGTCCACCAGAGAAAATGATCCCTTTTGGATTTAATTTTTTTAATTCTTCTGCTGTCATCGTGTGGGGTTTTAATTCACTGTATACCCCTAAATCACGAATACGACGAGCAATTAATTGATTGTATTGTCCACCAAAGTCAAGAACAACAATCATTTCGTTCATAGATTCCATTAGTTCCACCTCTTAGCTCATCAAATTTTTTATGTTAGAAGCGCCTTCCTACTGTATGTTAGAGCAGCGAGCGATATCGTTTCTGCCTTCATAGTTGAATTGTTTACGGCAATTCAGTAGAGACTCCCGCACCCTATTTGCAGGACTATACGAAGGAAAGAGCATTTCTGAACGTGTCAATCAAATACGGATTTATTCTATCAATCGAGTAGAAGTCGGTCAAGATAGAATCTTATTAACTACATTTTCATATAATTCCCGCTCTACATCCCATGATTCATGTATTTGTTTTCCGTATTTTATTTTTTCATACGTTGTCGTTAAAGGCAATAGTTCCTCTACATTTAATTCATTTTCTATACGCATCGCAAATTCACGATCTGTTTCGTATGGCTTTTTCTTTAATCGTTTTAACCATTTTAGACTAACCAATAACCGTTCATATGCCATCATAAAAGTGTCGTTCGAATCAAAATTCTGAACCCGGCCAAATAACAGTTTGTGTAACCAGCGTTTTCGTTTCCAATAAAGAACAACGATTCCAACAAGCAATAAAACAATCACACCAACAAAAAAGAATCTCCCCCACTGCATACGTTCTGTGTTCACTTGTTGTTCTTTCGGTTGCTTTTCTTCTTTTTCTTGTTTCTCTTCTACTTTTTGTTCCGCTGGTAGTTCTTGTACTTCTGGTTGTTCTGTTGTTTCGATTTGTTGCGTTGGAATTTGAATAGGGTTTACCATTCCTTTTGTTGGTTCAAATGGTACCCATCCGTATCCATCAAAATACACTTCTACCCAAGAATGAGCATTCGCATTTGTTACTTGGTACACTTGTTGCGACACATCACTTTGAATCACGTCCCCTTGACGGTACCCTTTTACCCAGCGTGATTCAATACCGATACTTCGCAATAGAACAACCATCGACGTCGAGTAATTATCACAATACCCTTTTTTCGTATCAAACAAAAATTGATCGACATAATCTTGTCCACCTTTAGGAACCGCGACATCTTCTATTTCGTACGTAAAATCATCGGATTGAAAATATTGTTCAATCGCTTTTACTTTATCGTAATACGTCGGTTGCCCTTTTGTTAACGTAACGGCCAAATCTTTCACCCGCTGCGGAACAGTAGATGGAAGTTCAGTAAATTGACTTTCATCCATCGATGTTATCTGGCGTAAGTCTTCTTCTGTATAAGAAGGAAGATAATACGTCATTTCATACCGAGAAATCGCTTTAGCTTGTGATTTCGACTCCCACTCTAATCTACCAGTTACAGCATCTTGTTTAATAGAAACGCTCGGAGTCGGTCGAATATCAGCTATCTCTCCAGGATACGGAATGAATAACGATTCTTTTTTCTTTCGATCAAAAATTTCTACTGGTATTTGATTCGCTTCTACTTGTTCATATAGTTGCATAGACAATTGGGAAAACGGAATATCCGTCCATTGCGCTGGTTTACTTTTCCATCCTTTCCCGGTATACGTTTGTTTATGCTCTACCCGTAAGTAGACAGGATAACGCGATTTCACTTTAAATACTTCTTCATTATTAAATTCAAATGGGCCACCTAACGATTCATCATTTTTATCTATCCCGCTTTTACTTTTTTTATACTGATTTTCGTTCCATGATGCAAGCGGATCGGGCCATTTCGACGGAAAGGATGGTAATATAAACGCTAGTCCAAGTGAAACAACAACAAATAAAAGAAGTGGTGCATACCATTTTTTACGGTCCCATTGTAGAATTGTTTCTTCTTCTAATCGAATTGCTTGAAGCACAGCTAGTAAACATAGCGAGACAACCGTTGTCCGAATGATTCCTACCGTTGCATCATACGTTGTAAACGTATCGACTAATCCTAAAAAGACAAACGTTAACAAAATAAATAGCACACTTTTTTTCATGCTGACAATCCAATAATGAAGTAAAAAGGTTATCAACCAAAGCAAAATAACAAGCAACGTCGTCCGAAAAACATCATCAATTAAGGATAACTTTCCGTCCCATACAACATGGAAATTCTGGATAGTATTCTGAATCCATAATACGAGCCATTCCATATCGAACCACGCATATTTACGGTAAAAAAAAGAATAAACGACTCCTACCATCGCTGTTACTTTTAACGGAAACGACACGTACGCAGGAACTTGAAAGACAGATAAAAACAGCGAAAAACTACTAAACAGCACAAATGCTGTAATATCTCGAATTTCTACAATTGCCGTTAACGGACGTAACCACTCCCATAATAAAAGGAAAGAGAAGAGAAAAAGAAGAAACTGTTGAAATAATTTTTTCATTTCGCCTCCTCCTTTCCAGTTGGTACACAAACATATGGAATCCGTAACAGCGCTAGTTCTTTTTTCCACATTAACTCAAGTTCAGCTTCTGTTTTTCCAACAAAATACACAAATAACACAGTCGTTTGAGCTTGCTTTTTTACCCATGCTAAATCCGCTGGGAACAATTGATGTGTCACAACTAACATCGAATTTTTTTGTGCAAGCGGATATTTTTCAAGCGATGAAATCCAAGCAGGAGAAGATATCGATTGCGCTTTTGCTAATTCATGTAAAAAGACAGGTGAAAACGATGCTCCTGTTTCTGTCATCCACTTTCCATTTAACAACATTTGTACTTGATTCATTTTCGACAATGTTGCCACAATGGAAAAAAAGAACGACAATATCTCTTCGAACTCCTCTCCATTTGCAATTCGTTGGTCTAACACAACTGTTAATACTTGACTGCCCCTATTATCAAATTCTTTCGTTTTCCATTCACCCGTCCGTGCACTCGCTTTAAAATCAATTCGATTTAATCGGTCGCCTAGCACATATTCACGATTTCCTACAATCGAATACCTATCTTTTTCCATAGATGCTCTTCCTTTGGAACGATTGGAGCGTATCTGTTGTTCCCCCCAATGGTGTAATGGTTGTAGTTTTGGATAAACGGTTACCACTTCTGTCGTTTTTAACGGAATCGTTCGTCGTAACCAACCAAATGGATCGGAAACAAGCATCTCCACTTCATCAAACGTATATTCTCCCCGCTTACTCATTTCCACCATATATGTGATACGTATCGTTTGTCCTAACCACGGATAACCAATAAAACGATGCTTCACTGGTCGCCTTAAGACGTGACTTGTGTAGCGATCTGTTACTATGATATAAAAAAATGGAAAGTAGATAGGCATCGTAAGTTCTAGTGTCACCTCGAAACTTTGTTCCGGTACGGTAATCGTCGTGGAAAAATGGTGATGTGTCTTCACCTTTTGAAATGGATACACAATAATAAGCAAAATATATACTTCTAACGGCAAAAAACTATAAAAAATAAACCAACTTGCCTTTCCTCCTGCAATCATGGCGTAAGAAAACGTTCCGATAAAAAGCAAGCCTAACAAGAACAAAAGCTGTACTCGTTTCCCTCTACTCATTCGATGTCGTCACCTTTTGTTCTGGAATCGGCACCTTTTGTAAAATCGATGCGATTAGCCGTTCAACGGTTACCCCTTGAAAACGAGCTTCATCCGTTAAAATTAACCGATGTGCCATTACGTAAGGAGCTAAAAACTTCACATCATCTGGAATGACATAATCGCGATTACATAAATAAGCAAGCGCTTGTGCTGCATGCAAAAATGCTAAAGAGCCACGCGGAGAAACTCCTAATTTAACGAGGGCATGTTTTCTCGTTTCTTGTGCCAATAACACAATATACTCCTTCACCACGCGGTCGACACGAACTTGTAATACTTGTTGTTGCATCCGAACGAACATTTCTTTCGTCATCACTTCCGTTATCGTATCGATTGGCTCACTATCCGTAGAACGTCGGAGTAATTCTAGTTCTTCATCAAACGTCGGATAACCTAAATTCATTTTAATCAAAAAGCGGTCTAGTTGCGCTTCTGGTAATGGATACGTCCCTTCATACTCCATCGGATTTTGCGTCGCAAGTACGATATGTGGTTCTGGTAAAGCATACGTTTCTCCATCTACCGTCACACTACTTTCTTCCATCGCTTCTAACAAAGCTGCTTGCGTTTTTGGGGATGTTCGGTTAATTTCATCTGCTAACACAATATTGCCCATGATCGGTCCTGGACGAAATTCAAAGGATGCACTTTTCGGGTGATAAATCGACACTCCCGTTACATCACTTGGCAATAAATCAGGCGTAAATTGTACCCGTTTAAACGTCATCCCCAGTGATTTCGCAAGCGCGCGAATCATCATCGTTTTTCCAACACCAGGCACATCTTCTAACAACACATGTCCTTTACTTAGCATTGACACAATCATTAACGAAATCGCTTGACGTTTCCCGACAATTACTTTTTCAATATTTTGAATGAGTGGCACCAATTCTTTACGATATGTGGTCACTTGTGATCCCCCCTTAAATCAAAGATGCGATGAAAAAAGCGACTGTTTGAAACACGATTGCCATCATAAGCCCTCGTTTCATCGTAATATAACTAGCAAAAATCCCAATCGGACTAAAAAAAGCAATCGATTTCAACAAATATAACCAACCATGAAACTCCCACTTCATTAAATACGGAGCAATCCCCATCATCAATCCAACGATGACATACGCCACCCACGGAGATTTAATCTTGATTAGTTTCGATAAAACAACCAACACCATTAAGAAAAATAATTGATAAAACAACGTACCGGTCGTCCCTTGATAAATCGCTTGATTCCAAGCAAATGGAAAATCAAACGCCCATTTTACCAAAAGTGCCACGATACCAAACAACACAGCGGCTCCTAAAACTGGCTTTACATGTTCTTTCCAGTATCGACGTTCTTTCGCTTCTCGAATCATTAATAATTTCCCATCAAAATGGTCCGCCATAAACAACCCGTACCAAACCGCAAAAAATAACAAAAAACTATTGTAACAAAGATGCCAAATCCACTGCGCTAGAGTCGTTAACTGATCGCCTAAAAACTCTAACTGCTCAGACATTAGCGACGGTACTAGCGCATTCAAACCAGCCAAACCAATAAAAAAGACAATCAATAATACTTGTCGATCCGATTTATCAAAAATAGAAAAAACTTTCATCCGCACTTTCCTCCGTTTAAACATTCGCCTTTCTCGACCATCTTCTTTCGGTAGGACTTTTTGATGATATCAAACAAAAGATGGGAAAGACTTTTCTTGCCCTTTATTTTATCAGAAGTAAAAAAATAAGGATACTTAAGCGATAAAACAAAAAACTTCTGAAGTGCTTGCTTCAGAAGTTTTTTTGGTTTATCTCATCCCTTAGTAAAAAACCACTTACGGAGGATTTCTTTCTATTATCCTAATTTTTCACCGCAGTTTGGACAAAAATTAGCACCTTCCGTTTTTTCTCCACAATTCGGGCAAAAATTCGGTTTTTTCTTTACTTCTACAGGTTGTGAACTTTCTTTTTCCCCTGTAACGTTCGATTGTTCCATGTTTTTCATCATTTCTTTTGCAATATTCATTCCCATCATCATTCCAGCCATATCTGATGCTGCACCGCCACCTGCTATTTTTCCAGATGCCATTCCCTCTGTCATGGAGACTTGTTGATATTTACCTAGGTCGCCAATCATACTATGAGAAGCTGTTTTATTAATCATTTTTTGGATTTCTTCTGGATAGTTGAAACTAACAATATTAAAACCTGTAACTGTCATCCCTTGATTGATGAGTTCCATATCTAAATCTTCTTTAATTCCTTTAGCAATTTCAAACGCATTTGCTTGTAAATTAAACATATCTTTTCCTTCTTTTGAAATCCACTTCATTAGTAACTGATCAAGAATAGAGGTAATTCTTAGTTTAATATCTTCTACAAGATAACTATTTTTCACACCAGCGATTTTATCAATCAGCGCAATATAATCATCCACTTTAAAGTTAAACGTACCATTCGCACGAATCGGCATCCCACCAGGAAGCGCATCAGTCGGAATGTGAATCGCATTTTTGGTACCCCATTTTACAGTAAACTCTTTCGTGTTCACAAATAATACTTCTACACGCATTCCGCTATTAAATCCAAATTTAAATCCTTTTAACGTTGATAGAAAAGGGATAATTTCCGATTCAATATTGTAATCACCTTCATCTTCAAAAATTCCTTCTATTTTTCCGTTATATAAAAAGATAGCATCTTGCCCTGGATGAATAATAAGACGACTACCTTTTTTGATTTCTCGGTTACTCCACTTCCAAAAAATCATATCGGTTCTAAACTCTTCCCACTCCACAACATTTGCAAATTGATTTTTAAAAAACATTAGAAATCATCCCTTTCCTTTCGTTAAAAACTTCCTCTACTACCACTATGTGAATGACCGCCACTAGTGATTCCACCACCACCGCCACCACTATTATTACTAGAAGGTTTTTTATGTTTAGAAATAGTTGTTCGTATGTACTGGTCTTTTCGATTTAAAATTTTGGAATTTTCATTGTCTCGATACGTTCCTTCGTAAACCGTCATTCTCCCACCAGAATTGTAAGCCATTATCCCCACAATAATACCACCGACTGAAAGGGAGGCAATGAGTTGAAACCACCACTTGAACAAAATATTTTCAGGATTCACACCTGGTTTAAAATCCATGTATTCGTCAGATTTTTTCATGAATGTTTTAAACGCTTTAACGTAATTTCCATCCGTTAAATCAGGAGTGATTCTTTCGCGAATCAAGTTCATTCGTTCATTATCTAAATACGTTTTTGCTTTATAAAAACCTGCTAAATCCACTTCACGATGCTGCATATCAAGCGTTAAAATAGCTACATTACCATGAGGTTTGTCGTATCCTAATGCCTGTTCTTCATAAAAATCTTGCATATATTTCACGACGTCTTTACCTTCTGTATCATTGGTTGTTAAAATGATAAAATCCGTTTCCCTTTTTTTACTCAATTGTGCAGATAACGTTTCAAGTTCTTCTACGTCATCTTTCGATAAAAGATTGGCATAATCATAAATTCTTTGTTTATCTGGTGAAGCAGCTGTTCCGGTCATGATGGCGAATGAAAAAAAGAAAAAGAAAACAAAGAAACCTACTACACTAACTCGTTTCACCAAAAGCCACCTCCCATTAAAAAGGAAATCAGCTTCAACGTAATGAATGTACTACCTGCTAAACCGCTAAACCACATGGCTACTTTTCCATAACTAATCGGTGGTTTCCCAACTACTTTACCAGTCTGACCATTCATAGCAAAAGTGTATTCCGATTGTTCAAAGTCATAATAAACCATCCAAACCGGCAACAGAACATAATAGGCGTGTTCTTTTTCCATATGAATCTGTTTATTTTTATACTGAACTGTTGCATATTGACTAACCGTTGAACTAATAAAAGATTCGATATATGGCTGTACTTTTTCTTTTACACGTGGAAAAAGCTCTTCATCATTATAATTATATTTTTCAGCTATATATCCCGCTAAATATGGGGTTTTAAAGTCTTTTAAAAGTTTATAATCATACGGTTCTAATTTATCCATTAACTCATCATTCATTTTTTCAGAAGCATCGACTGGAACTTTTACATAATTCACTTTCACTTTACGATACACGTCATAATATTTCGTTTCCGTAATTATATAATCTCCACTGGTATATGTTCTTATTTTCGTTCCAACTGCATCAATTTCTGCATCACTATCAATATTGTACAACCAAAAAGGAACGTACATTCCTGTAATCTTTTTGATTCGATCTGCTGTCATGAATCCTTTAGGCGTAAGCAAACCCTTTTTACACCATTTTTTAAAAGCAGCTATCGCTTCTTCTTTACTAATCGTAAAAGGAATGACCTTTGCCGGTGTCAGCGTTCCAGATAATCGATCAATTAACACCACACCCGCACCACAAAAACTACAGTTCGTTGCGGTTGTTTCTGCTTCGGTAATGAGAACAGCGCCACAGTTTTGACAATGGTATTCTTTTGCCTCATCTTCTGAAAAGTGTGTCGTAATAAACGCATCAGAAAAATCTTCTATCGTATCTTTCCTTCCACAACTCGGACAAGATAACATCCCCGTGTCACTATCAAAATTCATATCATCGCCACAACTTGGACATTTATAATGGATAACCATGTCTATCACCCCACTTATTCTATATTTATGCTCTATGATTTATCTTTACATGATAAAAGCTGTAGCCCTATCTACAGCTTTTATGTACATAATCATTCTTTATTTTTTAATTGCTCTTTCAATTTGGCAAGTTCATCGTCCACATCGGATGTAGACGTTTCATATTTTGACATTAAATCTTTCAAGTCGTCCTTTGGAGAAGCATGTAATTCTGCCATTGCATTTGCTGCATCAAGTGCTTTATTAGCCTTTTCTTCCATTCTTTCAAAAGCAGATATAGAATCATTTGCACCTAAAATAGACGAACCAATTTTATTTAAACGCTCTTGCGTTTTAGCAACAGACATTTTTCCTTTCATCATCGTCCGGCGACTTTCTAATTCTCTACTATCAGCAACAAGCTTATCATGCATTTGACGCATTTGAGTGGCATTAGAAGAAGCTAATTCATAAGCCTTTTGTAATTCCGCTTCTTTCGTTGTTATTTCTGTTTTTTTCTCTAAAAACTTCCGAGCATCATCTTCATTTCCAGCTTCTAACGCTTTTATTGCGTACACTTGCATTTTCTCCATCTCTTGTTGACATTCTGTTAACGCTCGTTTTGCCCGTTTTTCCTCTGCCATAACAGAAGCCGTTTCCGCTTTTACTTTTCCTAAATCTCGATTTAAATTACGTAAATATTGCTCAATCATTTTTTCTGGATCTTCTGCTTTATCTAATAATGCATTAATGTTACTCGCCATAATATCTTTGAATCTTGATAACATACCCATATTATCCACCTCTTTGAGTTCTTTTTTAAAAGTCCTACCTTACTAGAATTCCACTCTACAGAAACATCAAACATCGCTTTGCTTTACCTTATCATTACATACTTTCTTAGTAGATATCGTTCGATAAAAATTATTAGATTATTCCGAATTTTATTAGAGCAAGGAATGGACAAAAAATATTTTGACTGCTTCGTTTATATATACGATAAAGGATGAAAAGAAGTTTCAAAAATTTAACGTTAAAAACAAAGATTATTTTTAGAATACTTCATCTCCCTCTATAAAAAAATAGAAAAAAATAAGCAAAAGTTAAACGATAACTAGTGCTTATTTTTCTTTCCATATAGTATGGAAATGATGTTCTAAGATTGTCCTTAATGTTTCTAAATCAAGAGGTATTTTTTTCATCATCACATGTAGTGCTAATCCATCGATTAATGCATACAACTTCATTCCTTCCATCTCCAAATGAATAGAATCTTTAAGTAATCCTTCTTGATATAAATGGTTCAATATTTTATATACTACTTCTTGAATACCATCATCAAGTGCTAATTTTTTTTGTAATTTTCTCGAAATAAACTCGTGCCATACGCGCATTTCTAGTAATTTTTCAGAATCTGTCGGAATTAATTCTAATAAGATTTCAATCGCTAACTTTTTTAAAGGAAGAGATAGAGGCATTTTTTCTTCGATTCGCTGTTTTACTTTTTGATCGACAAGTCTCATCGCGTAGTCTAATAATTCATCTTGGGTGCAAAAATAATACCGTACAACTCCAAGCGATACATTCGCCTCCTTTGCAATTGCGCGAACCGTCGCTCCTTCTATTCCCTCTTTTCCGATAACGCGCCACGTAGCTTTGGCAATGTTCTCCTTACGTTCTTCATGATTTACGATTTTCGGCATATGATTAGTATAGCATATTTTAATACAGTTGTATTAAATAAAAAAACATGGTATATTTTTAAAAATACAGTTGTATTAAAAAGGAGATGCCTCATGATTACTTTGCTGATTATTTTAGCAGAAATTAGTTTTTGGATTTTCATCGTGGCTGGTCTATTTGCAAGATATGTATGGAAAAGAGAAAAATTAAGTTGGTACTTCTTTGCAATGGTCCCGATTATTGATTTATTGTTATTACTATTAACTTATTTTGATTTACGTGCAGGAGCAACTGCTACTAGTGCACACGGAATTGCCGCTATTTATATTGGATGTTCTATTGCTTTTGGTAAACAAATGATTGAATGGGCGGACGTACGCTTTCAATATTACGTATTAAAAACTGGATCCTTGCCCAAAAAGAAAGTTGGGGTGGAACGTAGAAAACAAGAAATAAAAGGATGGTTGAAACATGCATACGCCTATGTAATCGGGAATGCTTTTTTATGGATTATGATTTTTTCACTTGGAATGGATGAACAAACAATAGCACTCTTCCATACTTCTCAGTTTTGGACTTTTATTTTAGCAATCGACCTATTAGTCTCCCTTTCTTATATAATCGCACCACCAAAAGCATAATTTTTTAATGCGACTTTATCATCGAAAGTAGTAATAAGAATAGTAAATCAAAAAGGCAGTTGAAAGAATGAAATATACCTTTCAACTGCCTTTTTCTCCTATTACTTTTGTTAAAATGTATAAAACAAACAATACTTGAATAATCGCTAACGCTGGGAAACCGATAACAAAAGAGGTATGTTTCGTTTTATGTCTAAACCACTTCATCCCAATAGTAACGCCTATTCCTCCACCTAAAATCGCTAGTCTCCATAATATTTTTTCGGGAACTCGTTTTTTCCCTTGGATTGCCATTTGTTTATCGAAGTGCATCACATACAAACCGATGATATTTATTAGGATGAAATATATGAAAAATAACTCCATTTTCTAGTCCCCTTCTTACTACTTTTTACATTCTAGTATATATAAAGATACACTATGCTTAGTTCGTAGATAACTTATTATATCTTGTTTTTAAATCTTCAGATATTTAATTCTTTTTCCCTGCTGCTCAAGCACTTAACCATGGATTATTAGGATGAGATTTCATTTCTTCATTCATCCTTAATAATTTTTTTAAGTTTTCAGGGATAGGGACAGCTTTTAACTTCCCGTCTGTTCTCCTTACCCAACCATGAAGTTCATGGCCGTACCCCGTTCTTGTGTCACCTTTAAAAACTTCATGATTAAATAAAATTGTTTTCTCATTCACTTCTGCAACTACTGTTTTAATTGTAATCACATCATCATCGTACAATGGTTTTTCAAATGTACAACCAACGTCTAGTAATGGAATGATAATATCGTGATCAGCATCAAGCTTTGACAATGGCATTTCTATATTACGAAAAAATTGATGAGTAGCTATGTCAAACCATTTAAAATAATTTGGATAATAAACAATTCCTGCCCTATCCGTATCTCCAAAGTTCACCATTAGTTGAAATTCATTACTTCTTATTTTCTTCTACCCCCTTCTTCTTCGTTTATCTTAATTCTGATTGTAATTCCTTTTTTAATCGTTGTTGAAGGTTCATTTTCAAAATTTTCCCTGAACCAGTCATCGGGAATTCATTCAGAAAAATAATCTTATCCGGTACTTTATAATCTGCTAATCGCTGTTTTGCAAACTCGATTAATCTTTTCTTATCTACGTCTTGATTTGGTTTTAAACGAATAGCTGCACAAACAATTTCTCCAAGAACAGAATCAGGTAATCCTACCACGGCAATGTCTAGCACACTTGGATGCTCATAAAAGATGTCTTCTATTTCTCGGGGATATATATTATATCCTCCGCGAATAATCATTTCTTTTAAACGCCCAACAATACGTATATATCCTTGTTGATCCATAGCGGCCAAGTCTCCTGTATAAAACCAACCATTTTCATCTACAACTTCCCTTGTTTTTTCCGGCATATTATAATAGCCTTTCATCAATCCTAAACTACGGCAAACTAATTCTCCGACTTCTCCTCTTGACACTTCTTCTCCATTTGCATTTACGACTTTTAATTCCACACCTTCAATGGCTTTCCCGACCGTTTCAGATTTCAACACATCGTCATCTGAAAAATCCGTTATTGTAAGATTAGCTGATGTTTCTGTCAATCCGTATGCTACTAATATGTTACAGCCCATATTTACTTTTATTTTACGAACAACCTCTACTGGACAAGGAGCAGCCGCCATTTCGCCTGTTCTTAATGAAGATAGATCAAATGTTTCAAAAGAAGGATGATTTAATTCCAAAATAAACATACTTGGTACACCAGCATGAACCGTCACCTGTTCATTTTGAATAAGTGTTAGTGCTTCTTTTGCACTGAACTTTTCCATTAGCACCATTCTTGCCATAGCACTAATAGTATGGATAATAAATACAATTCCAAATATATGAAATACTGGAACAGGAATTAAAAATACATCTTCTTTTGTACATTTCATTTTTTCTTTGGCAACAATTCCTGTATACATGACGTTTTGATGTGTAAGCATTACGCCTTTAGGTTTCCCTGTAGTACCTGATGTATAAAGAATCACAAAAACATCCTCTTTAGAATCTATTTCTGGAAAATTAGATTTAAACGCTTTACCGTTTCTTATTAGTTCATAAAGACTTTTATAACCTTCTTCTTCGAAACGAACCGTCACTAGTTGCTCTAACGAAGATAGTTTTTTTTGAACTTCAACAAATTGGCTAAAATGCTGGACATGATCAAATTCTTTTGTAAAAAAGGCAACTTTCGCACCTGAATCTTGTAAAATATATTCAATCTCATCGACTCGATATCGGGTATTAAACGGGATGAGAATCGCCCCAATTCTAGATAGGGCAAATAAAATAATAATAAACTCATGCGAATTAGGTAAACATACAGCAACCCGGTCACCTTTTTTAATACCAAGTTGTTGCAAACCGTAAGCTAATGCTGTAGATTCTTCCATTAATTCACGATAAGTAAGACGACGGTGACCATCATAAACAGCTTCCTGTTCGGGAGTAAGTTGAAAGGCGTTTTCTAAAAGTTGATGAACAGTCAAATGATACTTTTTTCGTTTGTGATGTTGAATCATCCTTTCTAACACCTTCCTTTCCTAATTCTTATAACACTTCCCATATACATGCGATTCCTTGGCCTCCACCGATGCAAAGAGACGATGCGCCATATTTTTTTCCTCTTCGTCGTAATTCATAAAGTAAAGAAAGAGAAATCCGCGTTCCACTTGCGCCTAGCGGATGTCCTAGGGCAACTGCACCACCATTCACATTTCCTAATTTCGGATCAAAATCGAGTAATTTTTGACACCCTAAGTATTGCGCAGCAAATGCTTCATTAATTTCAATTAAATCTAAATCACTTATTCTCATATTTGCTTTTTCTAATGCTTGTTGAATCGCGGATACAGGTCCTAATCCCATTAACTTCGGTTCGACACCTGTAATCCCCCAGGACACTAAACGTGCCAATGGTTGAATTCCTCTTTTTTCAACATAGTTAGCAGAAGTAAGAACAACTGTTGCTGCACCATCGTTCATTCCACTTGCATTTGCTGCTGTTACCACTCCATCTTTTTTGAAACGAGCAGGTAACTTTGAGATTGATTCTAAAGAGGTCGCTCGTGGATGTTCATCTTTCACAATTACCACTTCACCTTTTTTTGTCTTGATTGTAACAGGGACAATTTCTTCTTTAAAATATCCTTTTTCCATTGCAGTTAGCGCTTTTTCATGACTCTTTATGGCAAATTCATCTACTGCTTCTCTAGATATCTCATATTTTTCAGCAATATTCTCAGCGGTCATTGCCATCGTACAATCACCATAAGGATCATACAGTGCTTCCCATAAGTAATCATTCATTGGGTTTTTTCCTAAGGGAATCCCCCATCTAGCACCTCGAATGACATGAGGGACTTGACTCATATTTTCTGTTCCACCTGCAAGCACTACATTAGCTTCTCCTAACAAGATAGACTGAGCTGCAGTGATAATCGATTGTAATCCTGAACCGCAAAGACGGTTCACAGTTAAGCCTGGTACTTCTGTTGGAACTCCAGCCTTAAGTCCAACATGACGTCCGAGATAAATGGCATCCGCGCTTGATTGAATGACATTGCCCATTACAACTTGATCAATTTCTTGTGGATGAATAGTTGATCGTTTTATTGCTTCTTTTGTGGTAGCAGCTCCTAAATCAATAGCCGATACACGACAAAAGGAACCTCCGAATTCTGTAAATGCCGTCCGTGCTCCATCAATTAAAACCACTTCATTTCTTCCCATGTCATCCTCCTCCTATTTCCCTTGGAATTTTGCCTGTCTCTTTTCAATGAAGGCCTGCATCCCTTCTTTTCTATCTTCCGTTGCAAATGTATTTCCGAAACAAGCTAGTTCTAAATCTAAAGCAGAATCGAGATCAACCTTTGCTCCAGAATTTACAGACAGCTTCATCATTCTCATAGCTATGGCCGGTTTTTCTGCTAATTTTAGCGCCCACTCTTTCGCCTCATTAAGTAATGATTCAAGTGGCACTACTTTATTCACTAAACCAATTTCATAGGCTCTTTTTGCAGTAATCATTTCCCCAAAATATAACAACTCTTTTGCAACTGTTTGACTTACAATTCGCTGAAGACGTTGTGTTCCACCAGCCCCTGGAATAATACCTAAATTAATTTCTGGGAATCCAAATTTAGCGGTGTCTGAACAAATTCTTACATCACAAGCTAAAGTAAGCTCAGCTCCTCCTCCTAACGCTAATCCATTCACAGCCGCAATAATAGGCTTCGATAAACGCTCCATCTTTAAAAAAGTAGCGCGACACTTTTCATTATTAGCTAAAATATCCGATGCATTTAAATCCATCATATCTCTAATGTCCGCCCCTGCTGCAAAGGCCCGATTCCCTTTCCCAGTTATAATAACTGCTCTAACTAAAGGATTCTCTTCTAATTCATCCATAAGTTGCGACAATTCACTGAATAAGTTCCAATTTAATGGATTATAAGGAGGCCGATTCAACGAAACCAATGCAATATTATTTTCAATGACGCATTCTAATAATTCCAAATTCATGTTCATTCCCTCTTTTCTACTTATTGTAATCATAAAAACCAGCACCCGTTTTTTTGCCTAATCTTCCTGCCCTTACTATTTGACGTATAGACATCGGAGCTGCAAATCGGTCATCTTTGAATTCTTCATAAAAATAATCCATAACGGATAAACCAATATCAACCCCTGCAAAATCTTGAAGTTCAAAAGGACCCATTGGATAATTTAGTCCTAATTTCACCGCTTTATCCACATCCTCATATGAAGCTACTCCTTCTTCTACTAATCGAATTGCTTCAATAAATTGAGGAATCATCACTCTATTCACGATAAATCCTGGAGTATCTTTCTTTACTTCAATCGGCTCTTTTCCTAATTGTCTAGAAAGTTCCATTAACTTTTGAACCGTGTCATCACTCGTTTTATATCCTCTAACGACTTCTACTAACTTCATAATTTGTGGAGGATTAAAAAAGTGAAGTCCCGCCACCCGTTCCTGCCTATTCGTCGCTTCAGCAATAACCGTTATAGACATAGATGATGTATTAGTAGCAAGAATAGTATTTTCCGGAACAATTTGATCTAACTGTGTAAATAATTCTTTTTTCGCTTCTAAATCCTCGATAATGGCTTCAATAACAATATCTGCTTCTTTCATTTCTTCTAAATTAGTTGTACATGTGATTCGTCCCAAAACAGCTTCCTTTTCTTCTACTGTCATTCTCCCTTTTGCAATGCTTTTATCCATAAAGGACTGCATTCTTTGTAAAGCGTTATCAAGAAAATTTTGTTCGATATCACAAACAATCACTTGAAATCCAGACAATGCTGCCAAATGAGCAATTCCTCCACCCATCGTTCCAGAACCTACAACACCTATTTTAAAATTATTCATCTTTATTCCTCCCCATTTAAGATAAAATTTCCTTAGCAATCACAACACGCTGTATTTGATTTGTCCCTTCATATATTTGCATGATTTTTGCATCCCGATAATACTTTTCAACTGGGTATTCGCGAATATATCCATAACCTCCAAATATTTGCACTGCATCTGTCGCTACTTTTACAGCGGTATCAGCAGCAAAACATTTCGCATAAGAAGCACTTGTAATAGAAGGTCTGCCTTCTTGTAACAGAAAAACGGCTTTATGAACAAGTAATCTCGCCGCTTCAATATTCATCGCCATGTCAGCTAACATAAACTGTATGGACTGAAACGTAGCTATTGGTTTATTAAACTGTTTCCGCTCTTTGGAATAATGCAACGCTTCTTCATAAGCACCACGAGCTATTCCTAATGATTGGGCACCTACCATTGGTCGAGCATGGGAAAGGGATTTCATAAAAATCGTAAATCCTTCTCCTTCCCCGCCAATCCGATTTTTAAGAGGGACTCGTACATCATTAAAAATGACAGATGCTGTGTCTGAAGCGCGAATTCCCATTTTCTTTTCTTTTTTTCCTATTGCGACTCCCTCTAGCTCTCGATCAACAACAAATGCTGTAAAATGAGTTGAACCATCATGATGATGTTGTTTGGCTAAAACAACAAAAAAATTAGCATGACTAGCATTTGTAATAAAACATTTTTCACCGTTAAGTACATACTCGTTTCCAACTCTTCTAGCAGTGGTGGATAAACCATTCACATCACTTCCTGCTTGCGGTTCAGTGAGAGCAAAGGAAGCATACATTCCGTCTATCGTTAAACGGTTAAGGTATTCCTTTTTCAAATCCTCATCTCCGCCAACAAGAAGTGGATAAGAAGACAAAGAATTAGCTTCTACTGATGTTGTGATGCCTGCACATCCCCTAGCAAGTTCCTCCACAATCAACGCATGAGAAATCTTATCTATTCCTGGTCCACCGTATGATTCTGGGATAGCCAAATTAAACAGACCACACACTCTTAATTGATCCATAATTTCAATTGGAAATTTTTCTTCCTCATCATACTTTCTAGCTTGAGGTATAATTTCTCCATTAACAAAATCCCTTGCCAAAGATTGAATAGCTTGTTGTTCATCTGATAAATTAAAATCCATGATTATCCCCTCCAAACGATTGCCTTTCTATTTTGTTGTTTTCAACTTTGTTAGTTTGATTATAAAACCGATGTCTTTACACTTATAGGTTCATAATGTACGAACATCTCTCTCGTTTTTAGTCCTACATGGACGAATCAACTTATCATTTTTAGAAATAAAAAATCAGGCCTTTCAAATGAAAGACCTGATTTTAAATGACTTACCTTTAATTTTTATTTGATGAATCTTCATAATATAAATCAAAAAGCTTATACGCAATCATTACATTTAATCTATTTTCAGCACTATCGATATCAAAAGGGAGAATCTCCTTGATCCGTTCCATCCGGTACCTTAATGTACTTCGATGAATAAATAAAGATTCCATCGTCTTTTTCCAATTTCCATTATTAAAAGTATACTGTCTTAATGTAGTAAAAAGATCGGCTCCTTTTCCTTCTTTATAATGAATAAGTGGCTCTAGATAAGTTTCAATAAATAATTGCGCGATTAATGGATCTTTTAAATTATCAAATAAAGTATAAGAACCTAAATCTTCAAAAAATGAAAATCCTTTATCGTAGAGATGTTTTTTAACAATATGATGTGCATATTGGGCTTGTTTATAACTAATATAGTAATCAGTTAATCCCGCAGTCTTCCCTCCAATTCCAAGAAAAACATATTGAACCTTCTTTTCATTTAAAGATATTTGACTCATATACTTATAAATAGATTTCCAAAAACACTTCCTACCTTTTTCTTCTTTTGATACCGGGACAATTAGAATAAACTCATCCCCATTACGCGTCAGCATCATATCCGAATCAAATATTGATAAATGTTCTTTTACTTGTTCCCATACGGCAGTTTTTTGGGCTTCAAGGTCAAGTAAATTAATGGAATAACCCTTTTCCATTTTCTCTATTTGAATAGAGACAATAGCTACTCGGTGGGGCTTAAATAAATCCCATTCAAACAAACTAGCATATTCAATAATTTTATCTTGATTTTCCATTTTTTCTTGAAAGAGTTGATTGACCACACTTCCTTTCACTTGTTCTTTTGTATCTATGGCAATTTTTTGTTTAATAAATTGAATCGCATATACACTTAATGCATGTTCGATTGTCAATCTAAATACATCGTCTACTTCTTCTTTATTTATATGTACAGCTAAATACCCTACTAAATCTCCACCGCCGATGACAGGCCAAATTCCTATGGCATCTTTATTACCTAAAGGATCATCCATCCATCTTTCTCTTTTTTTAATCTTTTTTATGTTTTGTCCATCTTGTTGAATTTGCTTAATGAGCATTTGCAGGTGAGTGTTATCAGTGTTTGAAAAAGAATAAGAGATAGGACGAAAGAAACGATCAAATAAAATAGTCGTTTGAGTAAAAATAGTTCCAAGTGTACGTGAGATAGCATCAAGACTTTCTCCATATAACGTTTGTTTAACCAATTCCTTTTGATAGTCAATAACCCTCTCTAGTTGTTGCTTCAATTCAATTTCTATCTCATATAAGCGAGCATTCTCTAATAAAGTAGCAACATGTCTTAATAAAAATTCTAATAACTCTAAATCTTCCTCTATAAAGTTTCCATTTAGCTTATTAAAAAGATGCAACACACCGATTGTCTTTAAATTCACTATAATCGGAATAGTCAACTCTTTCCCCGCTATCTTTTCTAAATAAGGAAAATGATCATATAAATCATAATTATCTCCTACCCATATCTTTTCAGGAAATTTCAAACTACCTTTAGAAGGAGGTTGAAAGAAAAAACAATTCTTCTTATCATCATACAAGTAAACATTGGCTGATGTTGCCCCTGTTGTCATACAAGCCATTTCCACCACTTTTTCGACTAATTGCTCAATGGGGGACCCTGGATATAAATGAGTATTAAACCACTTTAGACCTTCCATTTTCTTTTTATCTATTTCTTTATTTTGTGCAAGTTGAATCGATGCAGCAATATCCTTTCCAAATTCAACAAAAATTCTTTCCGTTTCTGCAATTAAAGGAACGAAATTTTGAAACCCAACTACACAAAAACCAATGCTTATTCCATCATCTTTTAAAGGTACTGTAAACCAAGTAGATATCTCTTCTTCATCCATTAATTGATGGAAATCACACTGTATTCCATCTCTTGTTTTTTCAATACTCCAACCTTCTTCAAGAATATTTGTCGAACACTTTTGTAAAGAAAGAGGAAAAGCTTGTTCAAATTGTTGGCTTCCCCCTTTTCCAACCTTTAGTTTTAAAACATTCTTTTCCTTCAAAATAATCGCCACTAAATCGCACGGTAATTCTACCCAAAAAGAATTAATAATATAATGTAATGTTTCTTCTAACGAATCAAATTTTATAAGATGTCTAGCAGTATAGCGCAAATGAGATTCTAACTTTTCCACTAATTGATGACGTTTATGAACGCTTTTCATAAAATGGCACCCTCACTTCTTTACTTTTTATTACATCTTATGCTAAGGGTGAATTTATTATTGTCTGTTAATTTTCTTTTACTCGCTTTATACCGTAAGAAAGAAGTACATGGAATAAAAAAAGCAATCTTCCTTTAGTGGTGGAAGATTGCTTTATTCCCCTTTTTCCGTGGTACATTAAGTGCTTATAAGAAAAGATCTTTGTTATTTTCCTTTTTCATATATGAGATGTCCATCAAAGGCGACTGTGCTCCCGTTTCCTTTAAAATACTCCACATCATCTATCACCTTTGTTTCTCTAGTGGATTTATTATCTTTTAAAGGTGGCTTAAATCATAAATAGCTAATACATGACAAGAGAAAGGACTAGAAAACCAATCTTCCTCCTTCCATAAAAATCATTTAATAATCTTTAGTCTAGCGAAACCGTCAAAAGTAAAAAAGTAACAATGAGCTTCAAACTCCCATTCCGTTTCATGGACCTCTACCATTATTATAAATGATAAAAGAAAGGAACCCTTATGTTTTTACAATAGGGTCCCCGAAACATTTGATATAATATGATTTTAGCCAACTATCAAAAAAGTTTTAATATTTTTCTTGCTTTTTAAACATAAAAATTCCACCAGCTAATAAAACAATAATGATTGTGAGGGAACTAAAAATATTAAGAAAAAAATAATCTGATACCTTTCCATTTACCAATACCGATGAAGCTTGTGTAGATAAAAGAGACGGACTCCATTTCATATATTTTTCGAAAAAATTGTCTAAAAGAGATAATAAAGCAATAATACTAATGGATACTCCCATCACAATTCCATTACTTTTAAATAAAATACTTCCAATAACTGTGATTGTAACAATGAAACAGACCCAAATAAAATAAATAAAAAAACTTTTCCAAAACAACTCTATCGAGACATCGCTAAATAATAAATTTGTATAATAAGCTGAAAATCCATAGCTAAATACTAGTGTAATAAACAATAAAGATACTTCAGCTGCCCATTTACTCGTCACAAACTGAAATGATGATACTGGCCGAGACATCAATAATGACATTGTACCTCGCTGTCTTTCCGAAGAAATGCTTCCCATTACCGCTGCTACAATAATAACAAGACCAACTGTGCCATATTGCGAAAGCACACCAGCCATCACTTCTGTCCCAAGTGGTATCGGAATTTCAAACACTGCTCCTTCTGGCAAATTTCCCGATGATTTCAAAATCTCAGGCATATAATATAAACTAATTGGCTGTGAAACACTTAAAAAGGTAAACACTATCGGTAGCCAAAGCCATTTGGAAGAACGCCAAAAAGAAAATAATTCTTTCTTATATAAAACGAGCCACGTTTTCATCCTTGCACCACCTTTAAAAATAAATCTTCTAACGAACTTTCTACTACTTCAAACCGTTCTAATATAAGATTATTTTGTAAAATAGTTGCTAACAATAGTCGTTTTACCTGTTCACTTACATCTACTTGTACTGTTAAACGAACCTCATAAGGTGTGTCATAAAAAACCTTTACTTTTTCTTCAAATGTCGGGAGCCATTCATCAATGGGCGCAACTGTTTTTATTTTTAACGTAACTTTATCGTGATTCTTTTTTAATTGTTGCAAACTCCCTGAAACTTCAATCATACCTGCTTTCATGATTAAAATATCATCACAAATCTCTTCTGCATCATGAAGCACATGGGTCGAAAAAAAGATAGTCGTTTCATCTTTTAATTCACGAATAAGGTTCATTACTTCTCGTCTACCAACTGGGTCTAATGACGAAACTGGTTCATCTAATAAAATCAAATCTGGTTCATGTAATAGCGCCTGAGCAATACCTAAACGTTGCTTCATTCCACCTGAAAAGCCATCAATACGTTTCTTAGCAACATGTTCTAACCCAACCTTCGCCAACATATTGAGTACTTTCTTTGATAGCGATCGCTTTTCTATTTGGGATAATTGACCAACAAAGTATAACAACTCTTCAGCTGTCATCCATTCATAGAAATTTGGGTATTGCGGTAAAAAGCCGATATATTTCCTACGATCTTCTTTTTCCATTTCTTTTAGTTTAATCGTCCCCACTGTCGGCGCGGAAAGACCTGCTAACATTTGCAAAGTCGTTGTTTTTCCCGCACCATTTGGACCAAGTAATGCAACAGTGCGACCTTTATCAATGGAAAAGGTGATTCCTTTTACTGCTTGAAAAGTCCCAAAATGTTTCTGTAAATTATTCACTTCTAGTAGCATATTTTGTCCTCCCATCGTATAGGTGTTTAGCGAACTTTCCTATATATTTCTCCGCGCAAGGGTAAAATAAAAAACAGGCCCTAAAATACCACCAACTAAAATAATGAAAATCCATATCCACTTTGGACCATGAAGTTCTATTGTTTTCAAACAATTAACAAGTGCAATAATTTGTAAAATAAATTGTAAAACGATGATTGGTGCAAATAATGTCCAGTTAATTTCAGTCATTTTCCCTCACTCCCCTTTTTCTTTGTTGGTCTCACAACGATAAAGTAATAAAAAATTGTTGGTAACGGAAACTGAATTAAACCAATCAGTCCCCATAGCCATGCTTTCTTCCCTCTCTTTTTCGCTAAAATAAATAATGTAGTTCCTTGTACTAACAAAATGATTGCAACAATTACTAATTGCAAAACAATACTGACACCTGGAATGACATTCATCTTCATGAATACAACTCCTCTTTCACCCTATCGTTATCGCGTTCTATTCTAATTAGAAGTGGCAAGAAGAGAAGACACAGTAGTTGAATAATAAAAAAGATAAGTGGTAATTGAACTAAGAGCATCATCAGAATCATTAACAAAATAAAAGCAATGAATAAATATAAAATGAACTCTTTTAAAAATGTTTTTCGTTGCTTCGATTCATGTTGAATGGTCATAGTTTTTATTTGCTCTTTTGTTGGAATGTCTACTTTTGTCATTTCGTCTAACATGTGCAACGCCTCAAACAATTGTTTTACATTATCCTCTTTCTGATTCATCCTTTGTCAACTCCTTTCGTAACACCTTTAATCCATAATGAATTTTTGATTTCACCGTACCTACTTTCATTTTCAACATCGCAGCAATCTCGTCATTTGTAAATCCATAATAATGTTTTAACAAAATCGCTAATCGGACATCCTCCTTCATTTGCGCTAATAATTCCATTACAACAAACCACTGAATGTTATTTTTTTCTGTTTTCCATCGTAACTGTCTAATAAGTGACGTTTTTTCTTTTTTCATCCATTCTCGTTCTGTTTTTCTTCTTCGTAAATGATCAATATATAACCTAGTAGCAATTGTAATAAGCCATGAAGAAAATTTAGAACGACCATCATACCGTTTAATTCCGTCGTAACATTTCAACATCGTTTCTTGTATAAGATCCTCTGTCATTTCTCGGTTCATCGTCACTTTTAACAAATATTTATATAAAAAGGAATAGTGTAGTTGAAATAACTCTGCAAAAGCATCTTGATTACCTTTTTGTGCCTGTTCAATCCACTTCTGTTCTAATTCCTTTTGCACATCTAGCATTCTCCTTTCTACATATTTTTTCCTTTAATACTACACCTATCCACTAGAGCTACATCTTACATTATTTGATTTCAATGATTATACGTTTCAAAGAATCGAATCGTTTAAAAGAAATAAAAAAGACCGTCTCTAATATAAAAATCGAACTATACAATAACCCATTTTAAACGGGATACTTTGTACAGTCAGACTATTAGAAACAGTCCATATGTTCTTCCTAATATGATTCAAACTCATTACTTAAAATCTTTCCAATCTAATTCGCTCTCACTCAATAACTCTTCAAAACTTTTATTTTTCTCCCGCTCGATTCGCACTTTTCTTTTTCTTTCTTCTTCCGCTTCTTGCTGGGCTTTTTCTTGTGCTGTTAAATCTTTTTTCTTATTTTTTAATTTCTTCATCATTTGTTCATTCAACATATCGCCTAATGTAATAGATCCATCATCTTTACGTTTTTTCACTTGCAATCTCTCCATTACTTTTAGCACCATTATACCATTTTTATCGCACTTTTTTATCCATCTGTTTGAATCATTTGTTCGTCCTAACTATATCGATCTTTCTTAAATCAACTACGTGTAAGATAACGTCCTTTTACTTTTGTTTCTTTTGGAGGTGTTGTTCGTATAAATCAATAATCTCTAAAAACCTTTCTGCTTCTCGAAATGTATGATCCGCTAATAAGGGGTGAATATTACTTTTAATACGACATGCTTCGATTAATTCTCTTGCTGTTTTCTTAAAATTTCTTATTGATACAACAGATACTTTATTTTGATTCAAAAACTGACTTAGTATAGGTTGAACTTCTGATTGTGGCCACATTAATTCTAAGTCTATCGCTTGGAACACTAATTGATCAAAATCGTGACTAAACTCTCTCGCTTGGTCTACTAATTTTCTTTCAGAAGGATCTAATAGATGCCCAATAAATTTAGCATGGTCTGCCATAATTTTTAAAAAGAACACATTTTCTTTAATGATTGCCTCTGGTTTAGGTGCCATTTTCCCTTCATTCAGTTCTTTTAATCGATTAGCAAAATAAGCTGCTTCTCTACTTATATGTTCCACTAATAAAGGATAGTTATTAGACCGAATTTTACATCGTAACGTCAAACCTAAAACTTTTCTTTTATAGTTCCAAATCGCAACCGCCGCTTGATGCACTTGATTATTAAAAGCTTGAATTTTCACAAACTCATCATTGACCGTAAACTTCGTTACCTGTTCTTCTATTTGTTCAAAAATAGTAATAAATCGTTGTGCTTCTTCTATCAATTGTTTCTGTTCATATGTAAAACCTAAACTTAAGAAAAAAGCATGCTCTTTCATAATCCTAGACCAAAATGTAATTTCATCTAAAGACCTCGCAACAATTTTATCCATCGCCGAACCTCCTCTTATCCTCACTCTCTTCTATAAAATATGTCATGTTTTCTATCTCTATGCATCCCGTGCCTATTCCACTTCTCTCTCGTGAAATGAAAAAAAGACACTTAGAGCTTTTACTCTTCCTTTGTGTCCTTTGAAGGGTAGATGAAACAAATTTATTCAAAAAACTTTTCATTTTCTTTCATCTACTCACCTTACTTCTTCTGTTCCATTAAGTATATTGTCCACTATGTCTGCTTTAAAGTTCAAAAACAACATAGACAGACAACTTGACAAACTTTCATCTTCCTTCTCTTTGTTGAAAAAACATGGGTATCTTCTATAAAGTCCTTGACTTGAATATGAGTAGGAGGATGTTTCTCTTTTTCTAAAATGATTAGTTCACAAAACGAGAGATCAAAATGAAAATTATGCACTGGTTGATCTGGTCTTGCTGCAGTGTAGATAATTTTTTGTTTCACTATTCCACTTCACTTACTAACAGTTTTCTATCATATGGGGATTCAATGACTCTAGTTTCTTTCATAATGACGTCATAACAACACTCCTCATATGTCTTCTCTGAGTAGTAGATGTACTGAAAATAAATTTGTATATGGCAACTTAAAGGTAAGCCACCTTAACAATGGAGAATAACAAATATGACCTGAGTTTACAGTTAGCAATTGATATCGCGAGAAATTTAGGGACCACTATGGGGGATCTATATTTTTTAGTTTTCTTGCCTTATCATATTTTTTAAATTGGATTAATTGGGGAAACCAAGAAGGTGGTGGAAAAAAAGGCGAATTAGATAGGCATATTAAAACTCAAAGTGCAAAGATAGGGTATTTTGTGTTGATGATTTTGGCAAGTTTAATTTTGTTCCTTTCTGAATGTGTATCAAATTTGAGGGATATTGAGAATTATCCTTTGTTAATTGTGGTTAGTTTTACATTTGTTACACTTCCAATTACTGAGTTCATATATTCAAAGAAGTATAAATAATTATGATACAATACAAAAAGCGAAAAAGGTTCTTCAACTAAATATGTATCATAATTAACTTCCGCTCGTCCGAGTTCTCTCAGACTCTATTTTACGCTTATTTATCTATGGGTCTCTCCGTCGTGGCACCAGTTAATTTTTATCTGTTCGGAATGTTCGGAAACTAGAACGTTCTATGTAGGGTAAGATAAAAGCGGAGATAACTAAAGGTTATCTGTACTAATGGTAAATTTAAAAAGAATTTTATATCAAATTAGTAAAAATTTATTTGAAAGTGATAACATGAAAAAGAAAATTGGTATTTTATCTGTTTTTTTAGGTTTGGCAATAATATTTTTCTTTTTTCAAGGGAACAGTATCGACACAAAAGGTAGAGATGAACTTAAAGAAAATATTATTACATCATTAAAGAATAATCCCAATCAATTAGACTTTAATAAAGTTACAAACTTAAAATGGGATAAAGTGTATATTTTTCATCCGTACACTGAAGGTGATGAGATAAGTAGACAATTGGGTTTTAAATGGAAGTATCCAACTAATATTGAGCACTCAGATAGTATAAATTTACTCGTTTTTGTTAAGGATAACCGAGTTTTTCAGTATTTAGAGCTTTCTCGCCAATACGGTGATTTTATTATCATTAAAAATAATAAAAAAACGCCTACTGACTCAATAATTCATTTAAAATCGATAAAATAAATATTTAACTCTAAATGAGCATATTTAAATACAAAAATAAATGAAGGGTACCCTGTGCTACCTGTAGCTGTGTGTACAAACTCAAAGATACGCATAAATGTATCACGCCGGACTAAATGAATGGTCTGCGTAAAGCATTGGCCGTATAAATCACTGAAAAACAGATAGGAAAATTGTACAAGTAACCAGAAACGTTCGATGGCTCGTCGACTTCTTATTTGATATCCTTGAAAACCTAATTGTCCTTTCACTTGTTGAAAGTAAGTTTCAATACGCCAGCGATGACTATAGTACGTTAAGATTTGTTCGGTCCTTAAGCTCAACATCTGTGCTTAAGGAACACCACATTTTCTTTGGATCTAATTTCTCATCATCAATGGACCAACAAAGTAAGACTACGCCATTCGCTAAATCGTTTAATGTGCCTTCATATCTATACATCCGATACGTTTCTTGACCAATCGTCACGAGACTGGTTTCTTCTTTTTGTATATACTTGGCAAAATCTTTTGCTTGAATGCGGATGCCATTTGGATACAAAATGCGATTTTTTTCAACGCACCCATTGTGTGGATACCTTGTTGTAGCGCAGTTTCGATGATGGCTTGGGATGTATACCACCCATCACAAAGTAAATAAGTCGGCTTATTTACTGTTAGTCATTCATTTACCATATCAAGCGATAAATCAATTTTGCTTTTTTCTTGGTTTTTATGAAACAATCGAAAGTCGTACGGATAAGCTGCTTATTCATTCGCAAGCATTAGCTGCACTACTTGGTATACCCAGACACTTTTTCCATCTGTATGAGAAAAATGAAAACCACCTGCTTCCATTGGTGACGTAGCCTGTGACGAGGACTTTGTCTTTTTGGCAATCGTATCGTCTAAAATATAGAAGACAGGTCCTTCCTGTTCCACATTTCTTAACACATGTTGCTTAGATTGTTGAAGCAGGTATCGTTCCTCCCATGGGCTGTGCTGTAGGAAATGTCCAAGTGTGGTGCGGTGTTTTGAGTAATGACTAAACGAATGAATTTCCGTTAGTTTCCCGGTAAAATCAGCACGGGACATACCATCTACAAAATGAAGCAAATGGTACAAAACTGGTTTTGGAAAATAGAATGATAGATTCCACGCTTGAAACCCTTTATTCATTGGTTGATGATGTGTTAAACCAAGCATCAGACAGAACGCTCCTTTTGGTAAATAATTGGGTGAGAGCTTTCATTTTAACCGAAATATAGCGTTCTGTCTTTTTTATTTAATTGCATGGTATTTATAGGAAGTGAATTTACTCATTACAAGTAATATAATTAACAACAGTTCAAACCTTCCAGTAAAAATACCCCAAGCGAATTTCACTGGTTTGTCCATCTTAAACTCCTTTATCGTCCGAAAAATTTTCCATGCCGTCTCTTTCAAATGTTCGTTATTTCGGATACCTTAAATCGGCCATGACTTCTTTATATAGTTCTTCTCCACTTTTTAATACTGCTTCTTCCAATAACTTCACCTGTTCTTCTTTTGTCTTCTCAAGAAAGTATTTTCCATCCGATATTCCTTCCAGAAAATCTTCAATTAACTTTTCAAATTCCTCTTTGGTCTTCTTACTCCCCATTTCTTTTAATATTTTTTTATTTTCACGATCCTTTGGTTGGGACCATTTTGTTTCTTTCATAAAAGAAAAGATTTCAAAACAATCCTCTACAAAACTGTACTGAATATACATCTGAAGGAATTGATATCTATCTAACTCCGCTCCTTTTTTTATGACAAAAGCAAAATCTTCTTCTGTAAAATAACCTTTTTCTTTTACAGATGTATATCTCTCCTCAAATAATCGGTAGTTTGAAACTAGGTCATCTTGAAGATCTAGTATTTGCTTAAATCCATTACGTACTTTTTCGACTTTTTGAACATATTTTTCATTACTATTTTTTTCAGCCCACAACTGCACATAATAATCTAAATTATGCATAAATGTAAAATCAATCTTCGCCCTTTCTCCAATTATTGTAATTATATTAGTGATAAAAGAGGAAAATATTATTAACCATTTAAAAGCTGCCAAATGTTCTTCTTTATTATTTGAATCTAAAGAAATAATTGCACAATTGATAAATTTCCCCCTTTTTATATAGGTAATGATATAATAATGGTGCCCATTAATAACAAAAGCAAATGGGTTTAGTGCATACTGCTCAAATAATTTTTTATGTTTTTTCGCCAATTTCATTAATTCATCCACTTGCATTATTAACACCTCAGATATAATCGCAATTAGTAAAAACTTTGTTTGTTGGTTTTCAATGGAGAATAGAGCGTTTATAAAACGCCCTATTCCTATATTCTTTAACTAAACCATCCTTTTTTTAAGGCTTTTCCTGTCCTTTTTATTGTATTTCCCGCAAACTTCTTAATACCTCTCCAATGTTCTGCTCCATATTTAACAAGTTTAGAGCCAACCCACAATATCGCACCTGCAACCTGACCACCAGGAATGGCCGTTGCGATTACACCAGCACTCATAAGCATGTCACCTAAGCTACCAGTTGCATCTGTTGTTGCTGAAACCTTTTTCGCTTTTGATGCATCACTCTTCCATACATCAATTGCCTTTACAGTGTTAAAGCCTGTTTCAACAGCAGCGAATCCTGCACTAATTGCAGCAGTGGCAACATTTAATTTGGATAAGGGACCAAATTTTGCTCCTTTCAATAGAGCATCAGGTGCTTTAGCTCCCAGATTTGTTAATTTATACGCTTTTCTACATTTTTTTACCTTGTTATAACTATCATAGCCCTCTTTACTTTTAAGCACACCGTCATGAATATCACTTACTCCCTTAATCCAACCTGGGCCATTATCACCAAGTCCTAGTTTAGTCCCATTAAGAAAAAGTGTGGAGAATGATGAAACCTTTGGTTTAAATTCATTTTTATTACCTACAAGGTAATCACCTATCATATTGGCTTGTCCGCCAACGACATCATTTACAATATACTTACTAATTTCATAGTTAAAAGGAAGCTTTGCATCTGATGGGCTATTGCCACCATTAGATAAATTGATTGGGGACTTATCTGGAAAATGCGGGAAATTAGGCACGAGTCCGTATTTTCCTAGGAAACCATTTCCCCCTTGTTGTAAATACCCCGATTCATTATTCCAAGGACCTTCATTCCACAGATTACTATTCGTTCCATTTCCTTGTGCTCCATTTCCATTCCATGCGTTCTCTTCCCATGGATTCCCTGTCTATGAGTTATCTTCCCACGAATCCCATGTCCAGAAATTTCCTGTCCATGGAGACCCTTTCCATGGCTGAACAGCCGCATATATTGGAATTGAAAATGACTGGAAAAGAACAATAAAAACAGCAAACAATACCGTAATCTTTTCTAAAATGGATGACCTAGGCACCATCCTTTTTCCTCTCTTTCGCTAAATTTACATGGAGGTAAAACCGTCGATGTTCATCCTGTTACGTATTCTGATTATACTTTTCATTGATTGCTTTTTTCGTCTCTTCTAACTTTTCAACATTTAAATCTTTTAACATTTCCACAAGTTCTTTTTTTGATTGACGTGTTAATTCATCTAAGTCATTATATTTCTCCCGTAATTTCTTACGTTGCTCGTTATTAACGATATCAAATTCTCTCATCATGCCAATTATAAAGCCTAAATTAGATTGATTATTTGCCTTAAATGCCCATTCATTTGAAAAATCCAAAATTTCAAAAGATCTGTCCACCTTTTCTGCTTCTGCATCTATTATAGAATCCGACTTCCAGTCTTCCCATCTTTCCAACACTTCTTGTGCCTTATTAAATTCTTCTTTTAACTGATCGCCACTCGTGACAGTTGTGTATATACCATCCGCTGATCTTGCTACCTCTTGAAGCTGTTCTTGTGCTTTTGCATCTGCATCAAAGCCAATAACATTAATAATCGGTGAAACATTAGAATCGGCAAAAGACTTTGCGATCGCAACTGGATCGCCATCACATGTTTCAATTCCGTCACTCACTAAATAAATTAAATTTGTATTTGTCTTTGCATCATATTTTTCAAAAGATTTCTTTGACTCTTCAAGCGATTTTGCGATAGGGGTCCATCCGCTTGGCTGAAATTGATGGAGCGCTTTTTGAAATGAATCTGCATCATATTTTGTGAATCCATATACTTGTTCAATATTGGAACAAGACTTGACTTTATCTGCATCAGAACCCGTTCCTTTATGACCATACACTCTTAAAGAAACATTCGCTTCCTTAGGAACATTCTGCAAAAATTCATTAATCGCTTTTTTCGCTAGTTCCATTCTCGTTTGACCATCTATCGTCTTTGCCATACTACCGCTAGAATCTAAAATGATTTCTACATTATAATTTTCTTTAAATTGATAACGATCATCAGGCAAATTCGGATTCCCAGATGACTGAAATTCCCACTTTTTAATTAAGTCATCTGGATTTGGATAGTCCTCTGCAGCAAGAGAAAAAGCATAAGCAAAATATTTATCTAATTCTTCCTCTGAAGCATTTTCTTCTAGTGGTGGAAGTGATTTTATTTTTTCTTCCACCTCTTCAAGGTACTCGTCAGAAAGAATTTCTTTCCCACCGTACACTCCTAATTTTTGATTTACAACATCTGCAGTTGTTTTCGGAGGGACTGGAAGATCTTCAAAAACTGATTTTTTTTCTTTAGTTGAGGATTTAACTATTTCACCTTCTGTTTGTTCCACTTTTTCTTTTTCCCTTGTATTCGTTTTTTCTTGATTACATCCTGAAAGAACTAAAAAAAGAGCAATTAACAGAAAAGATAGTTTCTTCATTCACTTCAAACTCCTTTTAAACGATTCATTACTACCTATTGAATCAATTAAATTTTTACGTTTCTTTACCTTGAATTATTCATAAAAACTTGTCGATAACCTCACAAGTCCTTATGTATACAGTAATTCAACTAATTTAGTTATGACTAAAGATCCATTTCTATTATTGTTAAACCAGAACAAAATAACCAACAGAAAGGATCTTCACCATGATTACTTTACCGCAATAAAACAAAAAGGCTCATAGACTTTCGCTTTGACTCAAGCATCTTACGTAACCTCTCTTTTTATGTGTATTATGTAATTTGATAGTAATACTAATGACGGATGAATTCGTTTTGATAGATAGTTTTTTCAGTTAAATCTATCCAAAAAGTTAGTAAGCTTTTTACTAGAATCATAGCTAATCCATAGCGCAAAATAAATTTTTAACGAATACACATTTTCGTACAATTTTTATAAAATAAACCAAATTATTCTATCATTCGCAAATTTCCCATGAATATTCTAATATTTTTTGATGGTATTGTAAAATTGATGAAAAAAATGTCGAAATTTTAATGATAGTATTCTCCCTCCCATAAAAACAGGATATTCTTTTTCGGGCAAATCCAAAAGATACTGATATTCTTCTTCTAGCAAGTTTTTAATTAGTACTTGTTTTTTATAATGGATTCGCTCACGGTCTTTTTTTCATTGTTCTTGTAGTAATTGTGATAAATGTTCGAAGTCCTTGATTACAGGAGCTGGTGTAATAAAGTTTTAGCGAACATAACCCACTTTATTTTCTACATTTCCCTTTTCATAACCTGCAGCTGGATTACATGCTTGTGGTTCAAATCCATACTAATTGGCAAATCGAAAAAATTCATCGGTAAATACGGCCTCTTCCTTTCGATTTCTAGGCTTATATACAGCAGCTTTAAAATTATTAATACGAATTTTTTGGGGTACTCCACCTAACTGTTCAAATATTTCTTTCCATCCATGTAAAACACATTCTTGATTTTCGCTTGGTAGGGCCATTGCATAAGCAGTATTACTAAAGGATAGTGTCATAACTAAACAATGAATGTCCACATATTTCCCTCCCTTCACGGCTTCCATTATTCCAAAATCAAGTTGAGCTTCAGCTGGCGGATGAATAAGACTTTCAGAATTTTTATCACGAGTTTCTTCCGTGTTATATCTACCTTCAGGCCATTCTTTCACAAAGTAACATATAGGGTCTGGTAGAACCCATTAAAGCCCATATCCTTAAGTTCTTAGAAAATTTTTTTATTGGTTCTCCGCTGTTTTTTCTTTAATTTCTGATCTTCCCACAACCAATCTGCCACAATTTTTCCCCATTTTTCTTTATACATCATCCCTCCTTTTTTATTTTACTCTCGACTGGTAATTGATCCCCATCAGCGTATTTATTGGAAGTACACCAATTAATACCTAATGGTCTAGAGATTTTATTAATAGATAAAGATTTCTCATTTCTCGTTAATTTGATACAATTGATTTCAGACATTGCTAGCATTCCTTTCTACCTCCACTGATTTGATTAGTCACCAAGACAGTAGAGAAAATTTAGGGGGGGCTGGCAAGTCTTTTTTTTTTTCGAAATTCTTAGTGCATTGTTATGTACTTTTTCATGTCATAACTTTGTACTATACAACTATTCAAATCCATGTTAGATTGTTATTGATTTTTCGGTAACTTAACTGGTTAAGATAATGAAAAAGGTGCGTAAATTTTTAAAAAAATATACTAAAAAACGGATCAATCATTGATGTATCAACAGTTATGGAGTGTATTAGAAAATTATATAATATACATATGATAGATTAACAAGAATAAAGGACGGTACTTCTCAAGTGTCAAATGCTTACACGACTTAGAAACATAAATGCATTAATATTAAACAGAAGTATAAGATTCCCATTAGCTTTACCATTTGAAATGGACAAGGTGGAAAAACACTTAACTTAGGTGAAATAGTCATTCTTAAGAAAGAATTTAATACTTTTATATCCGCCCTTCGAAAAAGAAGTATTATTGTTAACGTACTCCACAACCACTGGTTACTCGATGAACCGATGTTAATGTATATTCTTTTTGACTTTGTTAAAAATAGTTTTGAAGCGACTAAAGATGCAGACTTATTTTAATCTAATCCATCACTCTCTTTTAAGTGTGTTTTATATGCTTTCATTATCTCATGTCTCTTTAATAACTTTTTTAGCAATAGATAACTCTTCACTGCGATAATCATCATATCGACCTACTCAATATCCGAATGTATTTTGTTTTAGTACCTTAAAACAGAACGGTACTGACTCGCTTCACTTTAAAGTACTAAACTGTTATGGACAGCAATTCGAGTTATTACTAATAAATTTGACAAAATATTAATTAAATTTTCTATTTAAAAATCAGGACTTTTGTATTACTTATAGTAAAATATTCTCTTTTTGTGTAATTTTTATTATTTTGGCCATTCTATGCACTTTTCAGATGATATATTGATCTATTTTCTATAATAAATTTTTTATTAATATAGTTTTTTTCTTATTTCAGTTGAACTATTTAAGACCTTATCACTACTTTTTTCATATTGACCATATACTATTATTTCCATAAGATAGATTAGACAAAAATATAAATTTGTCCGAACTTATTGAGTCAAAGGGGGGGCAATGAGACTTATTTTATTAGTAAGAATAATAAAATACCAAAATCAATAAAACAAGGAGGAACTATTAAGTTGAAAAAGTTAGGAATTTTCACTATATTTTTTGTAATGGCTATGGCATTAATTGGTTGCTCAAATGAAAAGACAGGCTCTAGCAAGACTTCCAGCAATAAGCTGATTGAAGTAACTATTGAAGACGCTTCATACATATTATCTGGTGAGAATGATGGTGTATCAGAAGATAAAGATACAAAAAAAGGGTTACTGGCAGTTGATTTAAAAATTAAAAATAAAACGAAAGAAAAAATTATAATTTCTGACCAAAACATTAAGCTTTATGACGGAGAAGAACAATTATCTCCTGTTGATGATTTCAATCATAAGATTGATTTGGAATATCCGAATTTAGGTGAAATTGGTGGGGAAAAGGTTAAAACAGTAACCCTTATTTTTAATGTTGAAAAAGATAAAAAATATGATATTGGGATCACACCACTTACTACTGATTCCACTGATGAAGATGAAGTACTTATTCAATTAGATACAAAAAAATACGGAAAAAGTTTTGATAAACTAGATAATCCTGCAAAAGCGTTAACTGCCTATATAGAGACGATTTATATGGATAAAGATAACGTTAACTACGAAAAATACGTTTCTGCAGATAAGAAAGCGCTCCAAGAAGAGGCAAAAAAATTATTTAAAGAACAACTCCAACGTAGTTTCTACGATATCGACGTACCCGATGCAGATGTTGACAAGCAATATATTAATTATAAAGCGGCTTTAGCCGAAAAGACTAAAATCAAAGCAGTAACTCTTGCAAACGCTAAAGGAAAAGCGGTTGTAACATTGGAATATTCTACCATCCCATTAGATTTATACGATGCTGTTAGTAATTATTCCGACGAGTACAAAAATAATACCGGTGATTATGAAGGCGTAAACCGAGAAAATTACGCTCTTTCAAAACTGGATGTCATTATTAGTTCCATTGAACCAAAGGAAAGCAGAGAAAAATTGGAAGTGGAAATGATAGAAAAAGACGGAAAATGGACAGTTGATACATCAGATGAATACAGTAGCCAAGAGTTAATGGATGCATTTACTAAAGGATCTGCATTTTAAGGAGAAATGAAAAATGTCGAGAAAAAGAGGGTTCATCATTGCTGCTTTTTCGGCGTTGATCGTCATTATTATTGTTGTCATTTTTTTTCAACAACTCAATAAACCGGATAAAATAGTGAAAACATTTGAAAAAGCGGTTGAACAAAACAAACCAGATCAGCTTAAGGAATTTATTTTACCAGATAAAAAGGAAGCAGTTGTAAATAATGGGTCACTAACCGCTCTTGTTGATTATTTAAGAGAGAATGACAACAGCTATCAAGTTATTAAAGATAGCATACATGAACAAATGGAATCGGAGGATTACTCTCCTACTAACCAACAAATCAGCTTAGTTGAAGACGGGAAAAAGTGGGGAATTATCACCAATTACAAATTAAAAGTAAAAACAGCTTCCATAAAAATGACGGGTAAAAATGATGGTGATAAAATCAAGCTCACCATTGATACTTTAAAGCAACCATTGAAAAGGAGTGATGACATATTATTTGGACCTCTGCTCCCTGGTACTTATAAAGTTTCCTTAACTGTTGACAATACACTTGGTAAACTGTCCGAACAAAAGAAAATCGATCTTTGGGGCAGTAAAGAAGTGTCACTGATTGTTGATACGAAAAAGCTGGTCAAAGCTGATAAAGGAATTAATAATGATATTTTTGAAGCGATAGATATTTTTAATCATGACCTTTCAGCATTTGAAACTTCTGCATTTAATTTAGATACCTTCACAAATGTAGACGAAGCCTTTAAAGGTGGAGATATCGCTCAAGCTTGGGTTAATGATCAATTTTTAATTTTATCAGAGGATATAGAAGAAATTCAATCTCAATATTTAGGAGCTGTCATTAACCTAGATCAATTAAACATCAATTATTTTGATGAACAATGGACAGCAGAGGCTACAGCTCTTGTTTCTTATAATGTAAAATTAAAGTTGATTGATATACCTAATTTTGAAGATTTATCCTATCAATCTATACGTAAATATTCCTTAGTTTATAATCAAAAAAAGAAAAAATGGCTTATTGACGATATAGAAGAATTTGAATCAAATGGATCAGAAGATAAGTATTGGAATCATAAGAAACCTATTAAGATTAAAAATCCTCCTCTACTTAAGTGGACACGTGAAAACAACGAAAATCCATTATCAAGCTTATAATCTTACATTTAAACATACAAAAAACATTCTCTAATCAAGGAGAATGTTTTTTGTATGTTATCGTAAATTTTCATTTCAGCTTCCTTTACTATCCATTTTATCCATTATGGCCTTGTCCCATCAGAGATTTTTTTTGAAATGATGGCGATAAATATTTACACACTATGATAGACAATATAAAAAAGCCTCCCACCAGTTAAGTAAACTGATGAAAGACTTTTCTAATTCATGGGCATTTATCTTTCTTGTACCTAAAATACCCTATATATCGTCGTTTTGAGACTGCTATTACATCATGCCGCCCATTCCGCCCATTCCGCCCATGTCAGGCATTGCAGGCATTCCCGCGTTTTCTTGTGGTTTATCCGCAATGACTGCTTCTGTTGTTAAGAACATTGCAGCTACGCTTGATGCATGTTGTAATGCAGAGCGTGTTACTTTTGTTGGGTCTACGATACCAGTATCAATCATGTTTACCCATTCGCTAGTTGCAGCATTAAATCCAACGCCAACTTCTTCTTTTTTCAAGCGTTCTACAATTACGCTTCCTTCAAGACCAGCGTTTGTAGCGATTTGGCGGATTGGTTCTTCTAATGCACGAAGAACGATTTTCACACCAGTTGCTTCGTCGCCTTCTGCTTCTACATTTTTAACAGCAGAGATAACATTTACAAGTGCAGTACCACCACCTGCAACAATACCTTCTTCTACTGCTGCACGAGTAGCATTTAATGCGTCTTCGATACGTAATTTACGTTCTTTTAATTCTGTTTCTGTCGCTGCGCCAACTTTAATTACTGCTACACCACCAGCAAGTTTTGCAAGGCGCTCTTGTAATTTTTCACGGTCAAATTCAGAAGTTGTTTCTTCGATTTGCGCACGGATTTGGCCAACGCGAGCATCGATTTGTGCTTTGTCGCCAGCACCTTCAACGATTGTTGTATTTTCTTTTGTTACCACAACTTTTGCAGCGCGTCCTAATTGTGTGATAGTTGCTGATTTAAGATCTAATCCTAAATCTTCTGTAATCACTTCACCGCCTGTTAAAATGGCGATATCTTCAAGCATTGCTTTACGACGGTCACCAAAACCTGGAGCTTTTACTGCTACAGCATTGAATGTACCACGTAATTTATTTACAACTAATGTTGCTAATGCTTCGCCTTCTACATCTTCAGAGATGATTAATAATGGTTTACCTTGTTGAACAACTTGTTCTAATACTGGTAAAATCTCTTGGATGTTAGAAATTTTCTTATCTGTAATTAAGATATAAGGATTATCCAGAACAGCTTCCATTTTTTCAGAATCTGTTACCATGTACGGAGAAGCATATCCACGATCAAATTGCATACCTTCTACTACTTCTAATTCCGTATTGAAACCTTTTGATTCTTCAATTGTAATAACCCCGTCGTTACCTACACGTTCCATTGCTTCTGCGATTAAATCACCAACTTCTTGGTCAGCAGAAGAAATAGCAGCAACTTGTGCAATAGATTCTTTTCCTTCAATTGGTTTTGAAATGCGATGTAATTCTTTTACTGCTACGTTTACCGCTTTTTCAATTCCTTTACGAATAACCATTGGGTTTGCACCACTTGTTACGTTTTTAAGTCCTTCTGCAATCATCGCTTGCGCAAGAACAGTTGCTGTTGTTGTACCGTCCCCAGCAACGTCGTTTGTTTTACTTGCTACTTCTGCAACAAGTTTTGCACCCATGTTTTCGAATTTATCTTCTAATTCGATTTCTTTTGCGATTGTTACACCGTCATTTGTAATTAAAGGTGAACCAAAACTTCTTTCTAACACTACATTACGACCTTTTGGTCCTAATGTTACTTTTACCGCATCAGCTAAAGCTTCAACACCACGAAGCATCGCACGACGAGCTTCTTCGCTAAACTTGATTTCTTTTGCCATTGTCAGAAAACCTCCTTAAAAAATGTCTATTGAAAATAAGTATTTTTTTCTTGTATAAGTAATCAATTATCCAATAATCGCTAAAATATCGCTCTCACGAAGGATTAAATACTCTTTGCCGTCAACTTTTACTTCTGTTCCAGCATATTTTGAGTAAATAACAGTATCTCCTTCTTTTACTTCTGGAGCAAGGCGTTCACCATTGTCTAATACACGACCTGCACCTACAGCAACAATTTTACCTTCTTGCGGTTTTTCTTTCGCAGAATCCGGTAATACGATACCGCTAGCTGTTTGTTCTTCCATTTCTAAAGCTTCAATTACAATTCGATCACCTAATGGCTTTAACACAAGAAACTACCTCCTTAATGAGATTCGTTAATTTGAGTTTTTTATTAGCACTCAATGTCATCGAGTGCTAATTACAATTATTATAATAAATAATCTTTTCCTCTTTTGCAAGTATAAAGCTTTATTTTTTCTAAAAGAATCCTTTTTCTTTTGTCTTCCCATTTTCTCTTGTACATACACATAAAAAATAAAAGACAGAAGAAGTGAATTATTCCGAATTGTAGTTGTATAATATGTTACAATAAATCATTGGTAACAATTAGAGGGGTTGTATCGTGAATCGAAACGAATTTTTCATTATTTTAGTGTATGTAATGGCACAGTTATCTGGCTTTTTAGGTATCCCGCTTCTTTTAAAAAACAGTGCACTCACACCGTTAGAAGCAGTTGCCTATTGGACGGTATGTAGCATGTCTGTCGCAACCGTCATTAGTTTATGGTTAAGTCGTTCGCTTCGACAAGGCGGAAAAATGGGGAAACCGCTTCCTTGGAAAGAAACAATGTACTGGATTTTTATCGGTTTGTTTCTTGCTTATTTTGCACAAATTATGGCAGCCATCATAGAACAAAAACTATTTCACATTCCAGGTGAATCAGAAAATACGAAGGAAATCATTACAATAGCAAAGAGCGTTCCTCTGTTTATGTTTGTAGGAATTATACTTGCGCCTTTTTTAGAAGAATTAATTTTTAGAAGGATTATCTTTTATCATCTGTATCAAAAGTTTTCATTTTTTATTGCAGCGCTCACTAGCTCACTTCTTTTTGCAGTCTTACATTTAGATTTTTCCCATTTACTAGTATATTTAGTGATGGGCTTCGTGTTTTCCTTCTTATATGTGAAAACAAATCGCATTATTGTTCCGATGGCTGCCCATACGTTAATGAATGGCACGGTGTTTTACCTCGCTTTTTACATTAACGGATAAAGATAGAAACTTGAGAAATACTGGGGGCTTTATTAATGAAATTTTCACCAATGGCATTAGCTATGTTTTATTTTTTGATGGGGGCGTTATTTACGTATTTAGCAGTATTAAGTGTACGTGACACGATGTGGAATTTTTTGACGATCGTCTTAATGCTATTTGCCGCTTACGACTTTTTTGTCGCGGTACGTATTATGCTCATTAAGAAAAAAATTGAGAAAATGAACAAAAAGTGATCGCTTATTCGCGATCACTTTTTATTTCGGCTAATTGCATCTCTTCTGCATATTTCATTTCTGCTTTTAACACTTGTTTATACGCTCGTTTTGAAAAGAAAATACTAATCTCATATAAAATAATTAACGGGATCATCACAATGATTTGTGATAATACATCAGGCGGTGTAATTAACCCAGCCACAATTAATAAAATAAAGTATGCATATTTTCTAATTTTAATAAGGAAAGCCGGCGTAATTAACCCTAACCTTGTAAAAAACATAATCACAACAGGCAATTCAAAGACAAGTCCTACAGGAATCGTCAGTTGGAATAAAAACCGAAAATATTCTTTAATACCATATACCTCTTCAATTCCCATTTGTGCAGATAATTTTGTCATAAACTGAATGACTAATGGGAACATCACGAAGTAAGCAAAACTAACACCTGCAATAAATAAAATAATCGTAAATGGAATATAAGCTAACGTTACCTTTTGCTCTTTTTCATATAATCCCGGGCGAATAAATGCCCATATATGATATAGTGCAACTGGTGCTGTTAATAAAATCGCTACAATGAACGAAAATTCAAAATATACTTTGATTGCATCTGTTAATCGAAATGCATTCATTGTAATACTTTCAGCAGCTGGCGCTTGTTGTAACCACTTGATTATTCTTTGCGAGAAGACCAATCCAATGACCATACTGATAACAAATACGACAATAATACTCATTAATCGTTTTTGTAATTCACCAATATGATCATAAACGGACATCGCTCTTTCGTCCATAACGTCATCTATCCTTTATTTTACTTGTTTCTCTTCTTTTTTGTTCTCTTCGTCATCCATTAAACCTTTTGTAGAATTTTTAAATTCACGTAATGTTTCACCTGCTGCTCGTCCGAGACTCGGTAATTTTTTTGGTCCAAAGATTACTAACGCCACAATTGAAATTAATGCAATACTTCCAAAACTTAAACCCATGTTGTACATCCCCCTCTATTCTGGATAGTTTTTCATGAAATAAATTAATGATTGGAGCTCAATCGCTAAATCAATATGATGTACACGAATATGCTCTGGGACTGTTAATCGGGCTGGAGTAAAGTTTAAAATACCTTGAATGCCAATGTCCACTAATTTATCGACAAGTTCTTGTGCACGAGTTGCTGGAACGGTTAAAATAGCAATCGTAACATCTGATGTCAATTTTTGTGCCACATCGTCTAAATGATAAATTGGTACCCCGCCGACTTCTTTCCCTATTTTATTTGGGTCGATATCAAATGCCATCATAATTTTAGCACTATTGTTTTTCGTAAAGTTATTATAATGTAAAAATGCAGTTCCAAGGTTTCCGACACCAAATAAAGCCACTTTCGTTAATTCATCTTGACTTAATGTCCTTCTAAAAAAAGATAACAAATATTCGACATTATAGCCATAACCTTTTTTTCCTAATGCACCAAAATAGGAAAAATCTCGTCTAATGGTAGCTGAATCCACTTTTACTGCCTCGCTTAATTCTGCGGAAGATACGCGTTTTTTCCCCGATGCATGTAAATTTTGAATGAATCGGTAATAAAGCGGCAATCGTTTAGCAGTTGCTTGTGGAATTTTTGGTTGTTCCATATTCATTTTTTCCCCCAACTTCACAAACAAGTAATATTCTTTACTTTTGTTACTAGCATTTGTTTTTTGTAAAAAATAATGTTCTCCTCATTTTTTCGATCCTTTGGCGAAACCATCCACAACTGTTTTTCTTTATTGCTCATTACGTCTTTCAAATGTACACTTATACGTAATGAGGTGAATAAGAATGATTTATTTGCAAGTTAATCAACTGACAAAATATTATGGTGCTGACCTTATTTTATCGAATATTAAATTAGATGTACAATCGAAAGATAAAATTGCACTTGTCGGAAGAAATGGGGCCGGCAAATCCACACTGTTAAAAATTATTACCGGAGAATTATCCTATGATTCTGGTGATATTATTATACCAAAAGATATTAAAATCGGGTATCTAGCACAAACAACCATTACGGATTCTCCTTTATCCATTTGGGACGAAATGATGACCGTTTTCGAGCCATTAAAACAAATTGAAAAAGAGCTACGCAACATGGAGCACAGAATGGGCAATCCTACCATCATGGAAAACAAAACAGAATATGAAAAATTATTGCGAGAATACGATGAGCTCTCCTTACAATTTAAAGAACGCGGTGGCTATCAATATGAAGCAGACATTCGCAATGTGTTACATGGACTTCAGTTTCAAGACTTTAGCTATGGCACCCCTGTCCAAGCATTAAGTGGTGGTCAAAAAACACGGTTATCACTCGGAAAACTGTTGTTACAAAAACCAGACTTATTAATTTTGGACGAACCGACAAACCACCTTGATTTAGAAACGATTCAATGGCTAGAACACTACTTACAAAACTATCCTGGCGCTTTGTTAATCGTCAGCCATGACCGTTATTTTCTTGATAAAATCGTCCATCGCGTGTATGAATTAGAACGCCATCAAATTCGCCATTTTCACGGAAACTACAGCGATTATTTAACACAAAAAGCAGAGATTTATGCAAAAGAAAAGAAACAATTTGAAAAGCAACAAGAGGAAATTCAACGATTAGAAGATTTCATCGCACGGAACATCGCACGGGCCTCGACGACAAAACGAGCACAAAGTAGACGAAAACAACTCGACAAAATCGATCGGATGCAACGACCATTAGGTAACGAGAAATCAGCTTCCTTTTCGTTTGAAATCGAAAAACAAAGTGGAAATGAAGTACTGCATGTGGATCAACTTTCTATTCAATATGATGATACTCCTATTTTCAAAGATGTATCTTTTCGATTGACACGTGAAGATAGTGTTGCATTAATAGGACCGAATGGTATTGGAAAGTCGTCCCTGTTAAAAGCAATCTTAGGTAAGGTATCGTCACAAGGCACCATTTCATTTGGAACAAACGTGCAAATCGGCTATTACGACCAAACACAAGCAGAATTGACATCGAATAAAACGATTTTAGATGAATTGTGGGATGAATATCCGGAAAAAACAGAAAAGGAAATTCGGACGATTCTTGGTAATTTTCTTTTTAGCGGAGATGACGTATTAAAAATCGTACAGGACTTAAGTGGTGGCGAAAAAGCACGGATTGCCTTAGCAAAGTTAATGCTTCAAAAAGCAAATCTGCTTATCCTTGATGAACCTACCAACCATCTAGACTTAGATAGCAAGGAAGTATTAGAATCGACATTAATGGATTATCCAGGCACGCTTCTTTTCGTTTCCCACGATCGTTATTTTATTAATCGTATCGCAACAAAAGTGTTAGATTTAACGCCCACTGGTGTCATCGAATACCTTGGAAATTATGACTATTATGTGGAGAAAAAAACAGAAACAGAGGAAATCGAACGATTAAATGCACTCGAAAATCAAACGGAAATGCAAAAAGAAGAAAGCGATAAATCAAAATTTTTATTAGAGAAAGAACAAAAGAAAAAAGAACGTCAGAAGCAACGTCGTTTAGAGGAAATTGAACAGTTAATTACCGAAAAAGAATTATTTATTACACAATCCCATGAGTTATTATGCCAACCGGAGGTATATGAAAATCATGAAAAAGCACAACAAGTAAACGAGGATATTGAACAAGCTGAGACAGAATTACAACAATTAATGGAGGAGTGGGAGGTATTAATGTGAGAAAGACGAGGTAAAAAATTCCTCGTCTTTTTATCCCTCATTAACTCGTTGTTAGATGCCCGCTTCAAAATGTTAAGGTAACACTAAAAACAGTTAAATAGGCGATACGTGCATCTAACCATCAGTGAAAAAAATGCAAAACCCACACGGATAGAAGCCTTCCTTATTTACATTCCCTTAATATTGTGGATAAATATAGAAATTATTCACATTATCAACAATGTTATACACAGACTAACTTGCTTTACTTCTACTTATCCGCATACTTTTCCACATTATCCACATTAAATCACTCTTTTATCCACACAATTTTATTAACATTATAAAATGCGTTATTTCAACAAAAAAGATAGTTATGCACAAACGTGATATAGTTGTGGATAAGTTTTATTGATAACATTTCTTTTTAATTTTAGTGTGTAATGTATCCATTCTTTATACTTTCTAGACAACACAAAAAAAATTCCTTCCTCTATAATAAGAGAAAGGAACTGTTGATTATTTTATTCTTTATTAAATGATTCCAACATAAGCCCTGGGTTGGCATTTAACGTAAGAGACGCTCTTGTTCCTTTTTGATATTCGATGCTTGCTGCTGCACCAATCATCGCTGCGTTATCGGTACATAACGAAAGGGGAGGTATGACTAAATCTACATCGCTCGTTTCAAATATTTGTTGTAAGCGTGCTCGCAGACCTTTATTTGCCGCTACTCCACCAGCTAAAAGAATTTGTTTTACACCGTATTGTTCTTGTGCTTTTTTTGTTTTTGTTACTAAGACATCAATGACACTTTCTTGAAAACTTTTTGCTACATCTTCTATGACAATTTCTTCTCCACGTTGCTCACTGTTATGGAGCCAATTGATAACCGCTGATTTTAATCCGCTAAAAGAAAAATCAAAGGAACCTTCTTCTAACCAAGCTCGTGGAAAATCAATCGTTTCCTTTCCTTCTTGAGCTAATGCATCGATTTTAGGGCCTCCTGGATATGCAAGTCCTAACACACGCGCTACTTTATCATACGCCTCTCCTACAGCATCGTCACGCGTTTCTCCGATTACTTCATAATGACCATGTTCTTTCATGTAAACGAGCTCTGTATGCCCTCCTGAAACGACTAACGCTATTAAGGGGAACGTCATTTCTTTCACAAAACGATTGGCATATATATGCCCTGAAATATGATGTACGGGAACAAGTGGTTTATCATAACTAAATGCAAGTGCTTTCGCTGCATTAACACCAATTAAAAGCGCACCGACTAATCCTGGGCCTTCTGTTACGGCCACTGCATCGATATCGTCTATCAAGACATTCGCTTTCTTTAATGTTTCTTCTAAAACGTACGTAATTTGTTCCACGTGATGGCGTGAAGCAATCTCTGGTACAACACCACCAAACCGTTTGTGGCTTTCAATTTGAGAAGAAACGACATTCGCCACCATTTCCTTCCCATTTTTAATAACCGCCATACTTGTTTCATCACAACTTGTTTCTACGGCTAAAATTAATTCATCCTTTTTCATTAAAATTCACCCACATTATTAATGCATCTTCTTGATTATCTGTATAGTATCCTTTTCGAATCCCACCGTCTTTAAAACCAAACTTTCGATATAACTGTTTCGCAACCTCATTCGATATCCTTACTTCTAATGTCATTGTTTTCACACCTAACTGAATGGCTGTTTTGATCATTTCTGCCAACAATTTTTCTCCTAATCGTTTTCCCCGGTAATCTGGTAAAATGGCGATGTTAGTAATATGTGCTTCATCAATAATAATCCACGCCCCAACATAGCCAATGACTTTTCCTTCTATTTCTATGACTAAATATACCGCAAATTTATTTTTTTGCAGTTCATTGAAAAATGCTTCTTCTGTCCAAGGAATCGAAAAGGAAGCGTGTTCTACTTGTAAAATGGCTGGAATGTCTTGTTCCTCCATTAATCGAATGTTTATTCTCTCCATTTGCTCACCTTTTTGCTTTTTGACTTTCCAGCCATTTTTCTTCTGCTTCTGCTAATTTTAAATAGGTTGGTGTGAACGTATGAATATCTACTGGTACTTTCTTCATCCCAATTTGGCCAAGCGCACTTGGGCGGATAAATCCATCTGTTACATCGCCAATTACTGCTTTTTCACCCATTGTCTCTTTTATTTCTTGTTCATATATGCCAATATGTGGACTTAAAAATAAAAGTGGAGATTCTACTTGTTTTAAACGTTCTAACCACTGATGCATTTCTATTAATTGATCTTGTTCTATTGGTTGTCCATGTTTATATAATCCACTATACACTTGATGTCTCCTTGCATCAAAAAAAGGAACGACATGACCTGAAAAATGTTTTCCATTTTGTGCAAGCACTTCTAAACTTGAAACACCTACTAATGGAATATTTAATGTATAAGCCATTGTTTTAGCCGTTGTGGCAGCAATACGAACACCAGTATAAGAACCTGGTCCAGAAGCAACAATAATTTTCCCTAGTTGTTGTGGCTTTATTTTGACATCTTCCATCAATTGATGAATGGCAGGCATTAAACGAACAGAATGATTTTTTTTCGTATTTGTCACATACTCTCCTACTACTTCTTGATTGTTTATGATTGCCACCCCCATTGCATCATTAGACGTGTCCATTGCTAATGCTATTGTCATTCCTAATTATCTCCTTTATCCAATCTATATTTTCTCCTCCAACCGATTGAACAACGATTTCCCTTGTATCTTCATCTATTCGATGAATGGTGCATGCAATATAGGAAGAAGGTAATTGTTCTTTAATGTTACTTGCCCATTCTACGACTGTGATACCATCACTTTCAAAATATTCTTCAAAACCTAACTCTTCTTCCCTGTTTTCTAAACGATATACATCCATATGATAAAGAGGTAACCGTCCGAGATATTCTTTAATAATCGTAAAGGTAGGAGAGTTCACTACTCTTTTAATTCCTAATCCCACTGCAAGTCCTTTTGTAAAGGTTGTTTTCCCTGCCCCTAGATCCCCTTCTAAAACGAGAACCGTGCCAGGAGGGATTACTTCTCCAATTCTTTTGGCAATTTCCATTGTTTCTTCCGTAGAATTTGTTTGAATATGGATTTCTTCCATACTGTCACCTCACTTACTAAAATGATTATACCCTTTTTTATCTAAACGTTCGATGGATGTTTTTCGTTTTACTAATACATGATTATTTTGTTTCTCGACTACTTTACCAATGATATGTACAGGAATTCTAGCTTGTTCAAACGTTGTTTTTAACATGTCCCAATCCTGTTGAGCAACGGAACCTACTAATTGAAAATCTTCTCCACCAAAGAATGCCCATTCTTCCCTTTGTTTTAGTGTAACATTCGACATATACGGATGGTATGGTACACATTCTGCATCTACGATAATCGTCACATCACTTGCTTCTGCAAGTTCATGAAGTTCACTTGCTAATCCATCACTTACATCATTTAAAGCTATACGCACAGGACATTGGGCCAAAATCCTTCCTGCTTTTATTTGTGGGACTGGCATTTGATGAAAATGAATCATTTCTTTTTCTTTCTCTGTATATGCATAATCTTTTCCATATTGAAGTAATAAATCCAATCCACATGCTGCATTTCCGATTGTATTAGTAACAAACACCATATCTCCTGATTGAGCATTCTTTCTTAATAAATGTCTTCCTTTTTCTACATAACCAATAACCGTTACTGTAATAACAAAAGGACCTTTCGTTGATACCGTATCTCCACCAATTAAATCCATCTCATATTCCTTTGCTACTTGCTCCATCCCCCGGTATATTTCTTGTATTTGTTTTGCTTGATAATGATCCGGAATCGCAATAGAAACAAGATAATAAGCAGGAATGCCTCCCATTGCTGCAATATCACTAATATTTACTGCTAAACTTTTATAACCAACTTGTTTCCAAGTCATCGTTTCTTCTAAAAAATGAACTCCTTCTACAAGTGTATCTACACAAATAAGTTCTTCTTTCTCAATATTTTCCGCAATAATTGCAGTATCATCCCCAATCCCATAAATAAGGGATGATTGATGATACTTTTTTGGAAAAATGCTGTTAATTAATGAAAATTCATCTTTATCCATTTTCTCGCTCCCTTCTGATGAGCATTTATATATGATAGGTACATTCACATTTTCCATTTAGTGTACTAAAAAACCGCCTTAGATGTAAAACATCTTAAGACGGTTTTCATTTTAGCACTAAAATAAAAAAACGAAACATTCGTTTCGATTAATTGTCATTATAATGGCGGTCCCGACGGGAATCGAACCCGCGATCTCCTGCGTGACAGGCAGGCATGTTAACCGCTACACCACGGGACCTAATTGCCTGGCAACGTCCTACTCTCACAAGGGGAAACCCCTCACTACCATCGGCGTAAAAGAGCTTAACTTCCGTGTTCGGCATGGGAACGGGTGTGACCTCTCTGCCATTATCACCAGACAAAGTTATTCTTTCAAAACCAAATAACGAATATTGTACAACCAATTTAGTATTAGGATAAGCCCTCGACCGATTAGTATCTGTCAGCTACACGTGTCACCACGCTTCTACACCAGACCTATCAACCTCATCATCTATAAGGGGTCTTACTAGCTTACGCTATGGGAAATCTCATCTTGAGGGGGGCTTCATGCTTAGATGCTTTCAGCATTTATCCCGTCCACACATAGCTACCCAGCGATGCTCCT